>CAZXEU010000056.1:0-9664 GCA_964639665.1 uncultured Rhodothermaceae bacterium
AATTCCCCAGAGAAACGGGGCTTCCAGCTGCACGTTAACATCCAGCGTGTCACTGGTTGTAGCTTCAACGGATTCGGGGAGAAGGCCAGCGCCCGCGGTCCGGTTCAGAAAGGATGCCGCGCGATAGGCGTCCCGGCGCAGACTCGATGCCCTGAGGGTCGTACGCAGCCGCGTTTGGCCAAACTGCCTTCCCGCGCTGCCGGACAACGCCGCTCGCCGCCCGTAGCGCGGCCGGATCAGGCGCCATGTTCCCTCGCCCCCAAGGTGAATACGGTACCCGCCTAGATCCGGTCGATCCATGCTCCACCGGCCTCCAAAGGCCGGACCGTAGTCCAGCTTTGCATCGCCCGGTCCCGGCCTTCGATCCCAGGCCATGCCCAGACGCGGTTCAAGCATCAGGCCATCTCCCGGCCTGAGGCGTATGCTGCCGAGTATATCCTGCGCAAAGGCGCGGCTTAGGCCGAACCAGGCCGTATATCCGCTCAGGCCGATGGCCGAGCGCCCGCCGAGCGGATGTTCCGCATCTACCGCAAGGACGTTTTCGTCGCGGAACTGCAGCCGGTCATCAAATCGCAGAAAGGCGTCCGTAAGAAAGCGGTTGTCCAGACTTACCTGCCACCGGGCTACCTGAATACTTGCCTCCGCTGCCGAGGTCCACCGGAAGCGGCTCACCTCACGCTGAAAACCAGAAGTGTACTGCACTACGGGCTGTGCCCGGGCCACGGCTGTGCTCATCGCCACCACAAGCGCAGCACAAACCCAAATGTGACCGCGAGCAGCCAGGATGCACGACCGGCTCAGCCCGGCGGCCATCCCATTGCGCGCCCGCCGAGCACGTGCACGTGAAGGTGATCCACGGTCTGTCCGCCATCGGGACCCGTATTGATCACGATGCGATAGCCCGCCTCCAGGCCTTCCGCCCGGGCTATATCGCGCGCCGTGAGCAACAGATGCCCCAGCAATCGCTCATCATCATCTGCAGCCTCGCTTATGGCAGCCACGGGCCGGCGAGGAACCACGAGGACATGTACCGGCGCTTGAGGAGCAATGTCCCTGAATGCCATGCACAAGCTGTCCTCGTGCACAATCGAGGCCGGGATTTCCCGGTCTATGATCCGCTCGAAGAGCGTCTTGGCGGGCATGACACGCGGGCTTTACTTCGCGCTGAACAATCCCCTGAGCGTATCGTTCCAGCGGCTCCTCGCTTACGTTCCACGCCCATGGCGACCGTTTACGTCACACGCCGGGCCACCTTCAATGCTGCACATCGCCTCCACAACGAGGCAAAATCCCAAGCCTGGAATGAAGCGACATTCGGCAAATGCAACAACGCCAACTGGCACGGCCACAATTATGTGCTGGAGGTAACGGTGGCCGGCGAGCCCGCCCCGGAGACGGGATACGTAATCGATCTGGCTATCCTGGGGCGGATTATCCAGGATCGGATCATTGACAAGGTAGACCACAAAAACCTGAATCTGGACGTGAAGTTTACCCGCGAACTCCTGCCATCGACAGAGAATCTCGTCGTCGCATTCTGGCGCGAACTGGAGCCTTACATCCCGTCCGGGAGACTGCATCGCATCCGCCTTCAGGAAACCGATCGTAACTGGGCCGAATACTTAGGTCCGTGAAACATTCTGATGCAGAGATGGCCGTGATTCGAACTGCAACCATGGACAACGGAGTAGAGAATGTGGCAACGGCAGCCGCAAAGCGCCCCACAGTCAATGAAAGGCCCGTAGCGGCTGAGCGTGTCGCAGGGCACGTGCGGGCAATGATCGAACTCCTTGGAGAAGATCCCTCGCGTGAAGGGCTGCTCAAGACACCCATGCGCGTGGCCAGGGCCTACCAGTTCCTGCTACAGGGCTACCAGGCCGAACCCAAGGGAATTCTGGAGAGTGCGATCTATGAAGGCGACTACAATGAGATGATCCTCGTCAAGAGCATCGAGACCTTCAGCTTGTGCGAGCATCATCTGCTCCCCTTCTTCGGCAAGACCCACGTTGCCTACATACCCAATGGCCGCATCGTGGGACTCAGCAAGATTCCCCGCGTAGTGGAGGCGTTTGCACGGCGCCTGCAGGTTCAGGAACGCCTTACCATACAGATACGGGATGCTATCCAGGAGGTGCTTAATCCGCACGGCGTGGCCGTAGTCATGGAGGCAAGCCACCTCTGCATGGCCATGCGCGGAGTACAAAAGCAGCATTCCGTGACTACTACCAGTGCCATGAGCGGGGAGCTGCTTGGCAACCCCACGTCTCGCGCTGAATGCCTGCGCCTGATGCGGGACAACTAGTTGACTCGCGGGTGGTCGGGAAAGTTGACCAGCAGCGCGTATTCGCCTCCCATGTCACGGAGCACGGCGCGCCAGAGATTCTTGGGGTCCGAATGAAACACAAAGGCAGGTTCGGCTTGCGTCAGAAACCAGCCTCCCGCCTTGATTTCTGCCTCAAGCTGACCGGCGGACCAGCCCGAGTAGCCCAGAAAGAACCGTAGCCTGCCCTGTGACGTGATCTGCGTTTCGACCAGATACCGTACGGCTCCGAAATCGCCGCCCCAGTAGATGCCGTCGGCTATCTGGGCTGCATCTTCTACCACGTCACCGTGCCTATGCAGGTAGTGAAGCGTGTCCTTCTGGACGGGACCGCCCATGGAGACCAGGCCATCGCCCTGCAGACCGTCCAGGATATCGGACAAATCGACTGCCATGGGCCGGTTGAGCACGAGCCCAAAGCTGCCCGATTCGCCGTGCTCGCACAACAGCACTACCGTTCGAGCAAAATTGGGATCGCGCACCATGGGCGGTGCAATTAGCAGCATGCCAGCAGCGGGGATCATGTCTTACGCAGGCCCTTCCTCTTCCAGTAGTGCTTTCAGCGCTCCGCACCACCAGTCGGCATTGCGCGTAATGCTTGCAATGGTCACATTCCCAAACCGTGGTAAGAGTTCGATCAGCACAGCCGGTACACTGCTCCATTGGCCGGCGCGCACAAGCTTCTCCAACCTGTCTGCCGCCGTGCGGCTCCAACGCCAGCTCTCCCGCAACGCTTCTGCCTTCTTCCAGTAGCGGCGTTCGTCCCAGGCATGCGCGCTTTCATCTATAGTGCGATAGATGCCTCGCAGGTTGAAGATCACAAAGGCTGTCATGTCACGCGCCTCGTCGTCGAAGCCGGAGCGAAGCGCGAGCAATCTGAGGGCCTCCGCACACGAGCGCATGTGGGCGTGGCGCGTCTTGGCAGGCGTTTCTCCGGTCCTGATGATTCGGGCCATGGAATGCGCGTCTGCATTTGCCTGGGCTGTTCCGCGCCGACCGGTCGCACAAAGGATTTCGCGGGAATGACAGGCCGGAGTGAATCCTGGGTTACGGTGTTCTAGCCCGCAGGCATTGGATGTCTGTGGATTGGGATCCGCCAGTGCGCCCAATTGGCCAAAGCGGTCGGGTTTCGCGTTTGGCGTATCGCGTGGACAGCCCGCGGATACGCACCTGCCATGCCGCTCCCGCTACTTTACAAGCAGCATACGATTGGTCAAGGTTCCGGATGCCGTCTCAAGGCGGTAGAGGTACATTCCACTTGCCCAAGCCGAGCCGTCTACCGACACGACATAACTGCCTGCTGCCTGCACCTCATCAGTGAGCAGGGCCACTCTGCGCCCCAACAGGTCAAAGACGGCCAGCCGCACCGGACCGTGCTGCCGGATACGGTACGCGATGCTCGTGGTGGGATTGAACGGATTGGGATAATTCTGGCCCAGCCAAAGCGGATCCGGCAATTCCCTCTCGTTCTCGGAGGCCGTGATGGTTCGAATTACGAAGCGCGCTCTGGTAGGAATGACCATCCCGCTGAGCGGATCATCCGGCGGGCACGGCTCTACATTGCAGACAAACTGTACATCCCAGAGCCGCTGCCAATCCTGCTGCGGGGTCCGGTAAACGAAGGAAAGGTTCTCCGCGGGGTATTCAGACGGGGTAACTACATGGTAATTTCGGTCCGTGCCGGCCTCTGCAATGCCAATATACACGGTATCCGGCAGCGGGCCTATAACCGAGGCAAAGGGCGCCATGTCGACCTCCATGTGCCGCAGGACAAGCGATGCGGGAGAGAAGGGCCTCGTGTCTGTCATTTCATGGCGAAAGAGGACATCTCCCGGGCGACCGGCACCGTCGCTCCCCCACACCTGCAGGGCAAAGTCCCGCGGTGCGGCCGCATCTACGGGCGGGAAGTAGCTCTGATAGAGATGGGCCAGCCAGACGCGGTCCAATAGCACGTCCTTGGACGGATCAGGGTTGACAAAGCGCGTTGCCGTCTGTCCCTCTGCGCCGGCAGCCATGCCGAAGAGGGTGCCCGACCTGGTCCTGCCATTGTCATACTGGGTCGTCACCGTGGTCTCCTCCGGCGCGGACGATTGCTCCCACCTGGCCTCGAGGTCCGCCACGCGCGGGCCTGCGGACGGGTCCGTGTTTACGAGTGCCACCAGTACCCTCCGGAATGTGCCTTCGAATACTGCTGCATCTGAAGCGATGTCCACGGCGCTCCGGCTTGCAAAGCTGCCGTCTTCACTAAACAGCACAATCTCCGCCCGCATGTGATCCGAATTCAAGTCCGGGTTCTCATCGCTAGAGACAGGGCTTAGCGTGAGCGAAAAATCCTGCACAAACTCCCACTGCAGGTACCTCACGCCTCCTTCCTGCACTTCCACGCGTGTGGGCGCCGTTTCGGCACCCATCCTTCCGTTTACAACCGGAGCGGGCGTGGCCCTTACCCCGTTCCGGACCGGTGTCGCGTAGCCATAGCGGGTATCAATGTTCCGGTCGTTTATGCCGTTGGCCAGATGAAAATCGAAAATCAGTTCCTCGAGTGTAATGCCGGCCTGCATATTGATCAGGGCATTTCGCAGACCCGGTGCGCCTGGCAACGTTGATCGCGTGATCTTGCCGACATTCAGTACGCCAAACCTCTCGGCGATATAGTTGACAAAAAGCTGGCCCCGCTGTCTGTCGGGGAAGCTGTTGGTGCGATCATAGCCCAACAGCGGCACATTGTAATCCTGGACTTCCTGAAGGTACTCCATCGGGCGGGCCGGATACCCGAGCACCATTTCTGCCCATTCGGAAAGACCTTCGTTGACAAACGTGATCTCCTCCAGATCCCAGTTATACATAATGAGGTGCTGATACTCATGCGCCGCCGTGGCCTCCAAAAACGAGGTGCCAAGCCTCAGGCTGGGCTCCGTGTCGATATAAAGGACATCGGCGCCGTTTCCAATGGTGCTGCTCAGGTCGCCGGTAGTGACAAACCCGGCAATGAAGGTCGTTTCCGTGGTTCCGTTGAAGCCGTCGCGCACGTCGAGCACCAGCACATCCGTAACGCCGTCTCCGTCCACATCGGGCGGCTCACCGAAAATCTCCTCGTCGTTTTCGATTATGCCGGCTCCGGGATTCCAGGACCCGGACGGCGTCCGATGGCCCATGCCCAGAACCAGCGAGTCAATCAGGTTCTGTCCTACGCGGTCACCATCCAGCTCGGCTACCTCAACCCAGATCTGAAACTCCGGAGGATCGCGGTCATCTATCGAAACAAGTTCAAATTCGATACTGTCGCGGACCATCGTCTCGAAGTTGTAAACGCGGAATTGCTTCCGGTCGCCGATGTCGTCCACGTGCTTGCGCGCTCCGGGCAGCAAGCCCGCTGCCTTTCGCGCGCGGAATTCCTCCATGGCTGCTCTTTCCTCGGGCAGTTGTGCCAGCCAGTCGGTCACGTGCCTGACCACCAGTTCGTCCGGCGCCGGAGCGTTACTCAACTGCGAATCGACTGGTATCGCAACGTCCTGGGCGCGGGACGCAAACGACACGGCCAGGCAGAGTGTGGTGGCAGCAATTGCGCGCGTCATGTACCTGCAATTCATTGGGAAAACGGGGTCAAGATGGCCTGATGCCTCGGCCCAGCAAAGTTAAGCAGAATTGAGACCAGTCTCGCTCCGGCTGTCACGATTTTCGAGCACGATTGCTCCGGGCCAATGACGCGGTTGCCACCGGCCCGGTCTGCTGGCGGCATTGGTGCTGGCCACCTGACCCGGATCTGCACCGAACTGGCAGCCATCGAGTGCAGCGCCTCCGCAGGTGGAAACACGCCGCCTGACGCGGCGGGGCCGGAATCGCCTGACCGCAGCTTCTAGGTGCTGGATCGGAAACATAAATGCCGGCTTGCATGATTCGCTGCCGCCAGCGCGCCTCTTTACCGACGCCGTCCGCATCGGGGGAAGTGGCAATGGAGGCCATTCGCACACCTGCGGCAAACGGACCTGATTCGCCCCGAGTGCGCCGAGCGCGGGTGCGTACTGCTTAACGGGCATGCTAACAGAAGCGGCAAACAGGCCAGACATCCCGGTCGAAAAGTAGTAGTTTCGGCTTCGGGACTCGTTTCTCCGCAATCGTGGGCCTGTGTGATTGGCAGGGATGCCGAAGTGCCCGGGTCTCATCATCACCTGACGTCTTCCTACCATGCAGGACGCTTCCGGACAACGTTTTTCTTCCCGCCTGGGCCTATTGCTCAGCGTGCTTGGCATTGCTGTCGGCACAGGCAACATCTGGCGTTTTCCGCGCATCGCGGCATCAAACGGTGGAGACGCGGGAGCAGGGGCCTTCCTGTTTGCCTGGATCGTTTTCCTCTTGCTTTGGAGCATCCCCCTCATCATCGCAGAGTACGCGCTGGGACGGAAGGGCAGGATGGGACTCGTCGGGACATTCGCCAAGACAGCTGGCAAGAATCACGCCTGGATGGGGGCATTCGTGGGCCTGGTAGCCACGGCGATCCTGTTCTACTACTCGGTCGTTGCCGGCTGGTGCGTCTTCTACTTCCTGAAGATGTCGACGGGCCAGCTGCCGCTCACGTTCGAGGCTGCGCAGGGCGTGTGGGACGAGTTTCAGGGGTCGGGATTTCCCGTCCTGTTTCATGGCATGGCAATGGGGCTCGGCGCACTCGCGGTATGGAAGGGTATCCGGTCTATCGAACGGGTCAACAAGGTCCTGATTCCGACCTTGCTGCTGATCGTGCTTGTTGCCCTCGTGCGAACGCTGACGCTCGACGGGGCCTGGGATGGTGTGGCTTTCCTCTTTACCCCGGACTGGCCGACACTTGCCAGGCCCCGGCTCTGGCTTGAAGCACTAACGCAGAACGCCTGGGACACGGGCGCAGGCTGGGGTCTGATTCTAACCTACGGCGCCTATATGCAAAGCAGGCACGGCGTGGTCAAAAATGCGGTCATCACCGGCGTCGGAAACAATACTGTTTCCATGCTGGCAGCCATGGTGATATTCGGTACCGTGTTTGCCATCCTGGGCTCCGAGCTGAGCAAGCCGGAGGTCCTGGAAATCATGCGCACGAGCGGCCCTGCCGCTACCGGGCTCACGTTTATCTGGATGCCGCAGCTGTTTGCCAAGATGCCAGCGGGCACCGTGTTTGCCATCCTGTTTTTCTTGGGTCTGTCTTGCGCGGCGTTCAGCTCGCTTATTGCCATGATTGAGCTGCCCACGCGCATTTGCCAGGATATGGGCATTCGCAGGAGTCATGCGCTGGTTGGTGTCTGCGTGGCGGGTTTCGCACTCGGAATACCGTCCGCTGTCAATCTCGGCTTCTTTGAAAACCAGGATTTTGTCTGGGGTGTGGCCCTCATGATTTCGGGGGTCTTCGTCGCCTTTGCCGTGATGCGGCAGGGAGCCGCAAGGTTTCGCGCCGAATCCATTGACGGCATCCCGGGAGACTGGTCTGCTGGGAGGCAGTGGGACAGGATCATTACATATGTCATTCCGACTCTGGCCTTGCTGCTCCTGGCCTGGTGGCTGTGGCTCTCGGCGACGGTGTATGCGCCCCAGACCTGGTACGATCCGACAGATCCCTTTAGCGTGGCTTCCTGCATAGTCCAGTGGGGCGTGGCGATGGGCGTGCTATATGCGCTCAATCGCACCATGATCAGGCGCACGCTCCGAGTCGGCTGACCGACCGGCCAAGAGCCAGTCTTGTCCGCTGCACGCCGGAACCGTGCGGGCGCAAGCCTGGAGGCTCCACGCGTCCGTGCAAGCTGCGCGCACGAGCCGCGTCTATCGCTTCAGCCGTCCCGCCCAGGCTTGGATTTCGTCAAAGCGCATCAGGTAAGCCAGGGTGAGGTAGAGAGCCGCATATGCCGATACCACCAGAGGCGCCATTACAAGCGGTGGCCAAGGCGGAAGCACGAGCCACAGAATGAACGCAGGAGCCGTCGCTACAGCCGCCAGAGCGGCCATTGCCGCCATTCTCCGCCAGGGCAACTCCAGCGAACCCGCTTTGCCGCGCAGCCGCCGCTGCAACAGGATTACTTCCGTCCACGCCGCAACGGACGCGCCGAGGGCCAGACCGACGGCACCGAAATGCAGTTGGCCAGCACTTTGGCCCATTGATTCCAGGACCGACAACCGGTCCAGGTACAGCATCAAAGGCACGGCTGCACAAGTGGAAACGCCCAGGCGCAGTGCCGCAAGCTTTGCAGGTGTTGCCGTGTCCCCCAATGCCCAGAAGCCGTTTTGCAGCAGGCGACCGACAATCGTGGCAAGGAGTCCCAGACTGTAGGCCGCCAATACCACGTAGACCAGCACGTTGTCCTCAAAGCCGAATTCCCCCGACCGGAATATCCCGCCGACAATCAGGTAACCGAAAGCGACATAGCCCGTCGCCGTTGGTATTGCAAGGAACATGCTCTGGCGAATCATGCCCCGTACCCGCTGGAAGAACTCCGGCATGTGCCCGACACCCGCGCGTGATAGATTAGGCAATTCAGCAGCCGCGACGCTGAGACCGAAGAGACTTGTCGGCAATAGGTAGAGAATCAGTGCCGGGCGGAGCGCCGCCACGGCGCCAACGGCCAGGAGGGAGGCAAGTACCAGGTCAATGTAGCCCGACAGCTGGGCTACGCCCCGGCCGGCGACGGCCGGCCCGAACGCCTTGAGCGCCGCACGCACACCGTCCACACGTGTGGACAATGAAAGGCGGAAGCCGCGCATGACGCGAAACACCAGGGGCAATTGCACCAGAAGCTGAAGCAGACCTCCCACCAATGCACCGAAAAAGCCCGCAAAGAGAATGGCATTAAGACTCTCAAGGCTGCGCGGATCCAACAAGGAATCGGTGGAGAGCACATAGGCCCCGACAAACAGACCGCTGATAATGGCAATGTTCCAGAGAACCGGAGCAAAGTAGGGCAGGAAGAAGTGGCGGTGGCTGTTCAGCACACCCAAAGCCCAGGCGGAGATCACAAGGATTCCTGCCATGGGAAACATGATCTTGACCGCCTGTACCGTCATTTCCAGGCGATCGACCACTAACGTGCCGGCCTCTACCTTTTCCGCGTCCGTGGTCCAGCCAAACAAGACGACGGATACCAGCGGCCGGGCCAGTGCCACTCCCGCAAGCACAATCGTAGACACGGCCACAATCAAGAGGCCCAGCATGCTGCCCGCAAAGCGGCCCGCATCGCGCTCGCGACCGGCCTGAAGCAGCCTGGAGTATACAGGTATGAAGGCCGCAGACATCGTGCCTTCCCCCAGCAGATTCTGCAAGACATTGGGGAAGCGGAATGCTGCCTGAAGCACGTCGGCGTGCGCCCCAATACCAAAAAACCCCAGCGCAAC
>CAZXEU010000057.1:0-10874 GCA_964639665.1 uncultured Rhodothermaceae bacterium
CGCCTCGCTGCGCCACGCTTCCTATTCGCCTAACAGTGAGCGCAGCTCCGCCTGGAATGCGTCCACGTTTTCGGCCGTAATCTCGCGGGCAGGAATATCCATAAACTGGTTATCCGGCAGGACCGAACGATCTCCGCGGGCCAGGGCTGCCAGCACACGAACGGATTCGTAGCCGTAGCGGTAGGGATTCTGCACGATGGTGCCTGCAATCGTACCCTCTCGAATCGCTTCCAGCGTATCGTCGTCTTCATCGAACCCCACGATGGTAATCTGCTCCAGCTTGCCAGCCTCCCGGACGGCTTCCAGTATCTGTGGAGGGTTGTATACGAACAGGCCGATCATGGCATCCAGGTCCGGATACCGGGCCATGGCATCCTCGGCCTGGGACTTTGCTCTGGCAAAGTCAAACTGGTCTACCCTGGTATCAAGGATTGTGTAATGCTCACCGCGGATCACCTCATCCACTGGATCGCGTCGCTCGGAATCATGCGAGCGATCCAGCAACTCATCAATGACGCCCTGTCTGCGCAAATCGGCATTCAGCTGCCCCAACAGTCCGACAAAGAGCACCACGGAGCCGCCGTCCGGCATGGCCTTCTTTAGCAATCGGCCACACATGCGTCCCGCTTCATAATTGTCCATGCCGATATAGACGAGGCGGCCGCTTTCCGGGGCATCCGAATCGTGCGTGATCAGATGGGCATTTGCCGCTATTTCATCCAGGAGGTCTGCCTGATTCCTGGGATCGGTCGGAGTTATCGCGATACCGCTTACCCTGCGGGCCAACAGGTCCTGCACCATGCGGCGCTGGCCGGCCGCGCCGTCCGGCGGCATCATTACCTCCACGTTTACGCCAAATTCCTCGGCCGCCGCGTTGGCGCCATTGTCGGCAATAACCCAGAAAGACGCAATGCCGTTGGTCAGGTAGCCAACGGTGGGTCTTTCAGATGCTTCCTGGCCTTGGCGGCACGCCGCCACGGAAATCAGTAGCAATGCAAGGAAAAGTCCAGAGATTCTAGGCATAGCCAATAGAGAGCTGCAGAGTGATTGATTCGAAGCGGTCCGGGCAGGCCAGGCAGGGAATCGGCCGCTCAGGCTATATGCCGAAGCAACGGCCGCCGTTTACGGTAAGAAATTGTCCGGTCACAAATGATGCTTCCTCGCTGGCATAATAGACGACTGCGCTGGCCACGTCGTCGGCCGTTCCCCACTTTCCCATCGGGATCGTTTCCAGGTAAGCCTGCTTCATCGCCTCAGGGTAGTGTTCATGACGCTCCACGGGTATCCAGCCTGGAGAGATCATGTTGACCGTTATCCCTAGCGGAGCAAGCTCCGTAGCCAGACTACGGGAAAACCCGACCTGTCCGCCCTTGGCAGAGGCATACGCCGTAAAGGGAGCCACGCCCAGCGAATAAACCTCCGTGATGATGTTGATGATGCGGCCCCAACGCTTCTTCTTCATGGCCGGCAGGCAGGCGCGCGCAAGCAGGTAGGGGCTCTTGATGAAGAAATCAATCATGCTCTGGTAATCCTGCCAGTCATAATCCTCTATGCGCCGCTGCGGCTGCTCCGGAGTCGCGTTTGGTACGAGGATCTCTATCGGGCCCAGGCTGGCTTCGACCTGTCGCACGAGTCCGGCAACTGCCTCTTCACTTGTGACATCGGCCCGTACCAACGTACCGGTTCCGCCGATTGCCTGGAATTCTGCAAATGTGCGGAGGGCGCGCTCTTCGTTGTTGGCGTAGTTGAAGGCCACCCTGGCGCCGGCCTGGGCAAGGGCAAAGGCAGCGGCCTTACCCAGTCCTGTCGAACTGCCCGTAACCAGTGCAACGCGGTTGGCGATCGTGCAAGGCATAGTAGTGTGTTAGGCTTAATGCAACGCTGAAGCTACGGATGTTACGAACTCCGAGCCGGAAATTGCCTGCGCCGCACCAATTTTCCACGCAACCTGATTGCCCGCACCTGCCGGACGAATCATCCCCGCCACTGGGTCTCATGAAAATCGCCGCACTAGGGCGCAACGTCTACGCCCGTCGCGGTCACTGCACCAATGATGTCTGCAGCCCGCGCGTCCTGACGCCTTGCGGTCATGGGTACGAGATGCTGGCAGATCAGCCGACGGCCAAGCGCTAAGCCCCGCTGACCTGCGGACACACGCCTCCGCCCAAGTTCAATCCTTCCGCAAAACCAGACCGAACATGAAGGCTTGAACCAAATGAGACTGTCCCAGTGGTACAAGACTACGCGCCCGCCAAAACAATTCCGGCCGTGGCAGACACAAGGACGCCGCGAACCCGTCGCGGCGAATGTGACGCGTTTATGCTACTGCTCCTCTCCTTCGCCTTCAGCCTCGGCTTCCCCTTCCGCCTCCGCGTCGGCATCTCCGTCACCCTCATCCATCATCTCTTCGCCATCCATGTCGCCTTCATCGGTCGTGTCGGCGTCCATATCCATTTCCATCATCTCATCTCCGGACATTTCGGCATCATCCGACATTTCGGCTTCTTCCATCATGGAAGCATCATCGGTATCAGCAGTCCGGGCACAGCCCGCAACCAAAAGGAACAGGGTGCAGAGCGTTACGAACAGCAAGCGGAACATTGATTTCATGGTCGGCGCGGGGTAGTTAGCGGTACTGCATGGAAAGTTAACACAAAGCGCAACAACTCTTCAACTGCAATAGTGCCGATTCATGCCGGTAAGTGCAGCGGAATCAGGCGCGGCCCCGCTTCATCCTGTAATCCAGGTCCGGCTCGGTGGCAAAAGCCAGAGTTTGCCAAGCCAGAGGACTTGCGCGGCAGCTGCCTGGACTTGTCGCGCAAGAGCATGGATGGTGTACGATTTGCGGCAAAGTCAGCCTCGGGCCGGAGTCCGGGAATGTGGCCTGTCGCAGCCTAATTCGCCTACAGCCCAAGCCTCAATTCAACAATGCTTCGATATTGCCGCCCGCCCATCAGCGACATGCTGAGCCGGACGAGCCGCTTCACCCGGCTTGTATCCGCAGTGGCATCGCCATATTCCGAATGCGCCTCAACTCAGGGCTCCTCTTGGATTCACTCTCAGGAATTGCGTTTCCCCCGACAGCTATGCCGCGCCGGCGTACGGACCCATGTCACCTCGCTTAGCAAGCCGGCCGCCGGGGTGCCCTGTCTGCTAGCATTGCGGCGCGGCTCTTGCAATTGCTGTGCTCGCTAACGCGGATGCAAGGGTGCCGGCTTTGAATCCATCCGGCACAGTACGGAGCGGTGCGCCCTGGAACAACCCATTGCCGACACTGCGCAATCGCCGGAAGGCGCCCAGTTCATACCCGGGGCAGGCCAGCCGCGCCCATGCTCTCCCGGACCGTCGCCTATTCCTGCAATTTGAATGTAATCGGCAGAGCCAGATGCACGGGGACAGGCACCCCGTCCTGCCTGCCGGGCGTAAACCGCTGCTGCTCCACGGCATCAACAGCAGCCTGGCCGAGCGCCTCGTCGGGCGACCTCTGCACCTGTATATCCGTCGGCTTGCCTTCCACATCCACAATGAACGCCACGTATACCCGACCCTCTACGCCCGCGTCTCTAGAACTGGCCGGGTAGACCACCGCATCTTGAACTGCTGCCAGTCCACCAACCAGAGTCGGCATTTCCTCGACAACAATGTAGGCCCCATCAGGCGTCTGGTTCTTCTCCAGAGCCTCGCCAAATGCATCCTCTGCGACCCTCGGGGCAACGTCCTCCAGCGGTGCAGCATCATCTGTCACTGCTGTGTTGTCGCAGCCTGCGATCAGAACCGGCGTAGCACAAATCATCCACGCGCAGTGGCCAAGTATCCTATTCATGGCATAAAGAGAAAGAGGTGAACGGAATTGCGACCGCCCTCGGCGCCCATGCTCCAGGTGGTACACCCGTTGCTCTGGCTAGTTACAGCGTTCCTGGCAGCAGGCAATAGGAGGTCTCGTCTTCCAATGTATAGGCGCTCGGGCGAACGCGGTTCCTCGGCATGAGGACCTGAGCCCAACGCAAGGCGCTACTTCCCGCCGTCGGACATTCCGCCGAGGATTGCTAATCGCCGCGGCATGCGGGCCAGACACGTCGCTCCCGGAACTCTGGGTACCTCATCAGCTCCAAAGCGCCGCGAGTGCAGACCTCTCTCCTACAGCGGATGCAAATTCTGGGTGGGCATGATTGTGCGCGCCGCCACCGGTGAGTCAGCCCACAGTTTGCCAATGAGTGTGATGGCTACCTGATCGTTGGCGGCAGCCTAAACGAAGAAGGCAAAGACATCAGTACAGGCACTGGTCAGCCATCTTTCATTCCCGGTACGAATCGCTACGTGCGAATAGCGTGCATCACAGCCCGATCAAGTGAAGCGTGCTCGGACTCCACTACTCAAAGGTCTCTGGTGAAGCCGTTTTCATCCACGACGCACCTTACCAGGACCGTGCCCTGTATTCGCTGCCTCCGTGCAGAAGACGGGGAGTCACTATTCTGCTGCGCAGCTCGCATGCCTGCGAAAGGCATCGGCTATTCATCCACCTCAGGCACATCGAATACCGGACCCGAATACCGAGGCCCCGACTCTATGCTGCCCAGAGCGAGCTCGGCCGCAGCGCCTGTCTTCAGCACGGGATTGGCGCAGCCCGCTGCGAACAGAAATGCAGCGCTCGCCGGGAGACGCCAAGTCGACGCTGGACCAGTTCGATTCCGGCTCGATACAGCGCGTAACCCTTTCAGCCGGAGCGGCTGGCGCAATAGACGGCAGCCCGCGCTACGTGAGAACCGACTTGATCACGTTGCCGGCAACGTCGGTCAGCCGGATGTCGCGGCCGCTGAACCGGTACGTGAGCCTGTTGTGGTCGATACCCAGCAGGTGCAGCATGGTCGCATGCAGGTCGTGGATCGTGGTCTTGTTTTCCACTACCCGGTAGCCGTATTCGTCGGTCGCTCCGTACACCGTTCCACCCTGTATTCCTGCCCCGGCAAGCCAGATGCTGAAGGCAGACGGGTTATGGTCCCGGCCGTTGGTTCCCTGCGCAAAGGGAGTGCGTCCGAATTCGCCTGCCCAGATAATCAGGGTTTCTTCGAACAGCCCTCGCGCCTTGAGATCTTTCAGCAGGCCCGCAATGGGCTGATCCACCGCATGCGCGTTGCGCTCGTGGCCATCCTTCAGATTGGCATGTTGGTCCCATCGGTCTGCGGCTACGCGGGGACATGTCAGCTCGATGAAGCGGACGCCTCGCTCCACGAGACGCCGGGCCAGCAGGCACTGGGCCGCGTACCCTCGCGTGTGGGGATCGTCCGAATACATGCCGTACAGCTTCTTGGTCGCCTCTGTCTCTCCGGCTAGGTCCGTCAGCTCCGGCACAGATGCCTGCATCCGGAATGCGAGCTCATAGTTGGAAATTGCAGATTCAATTTCATCAGCGTGGCCCATTCGACCCAGGAGATGGTTGTCCGTCTGGGACAGCATCTCCATCTTTCGCCGCTGAAGCTCGGGCGAGGCATCCTGCGGCTCTATATTGGCGAGCCCTCCCGGCCTGAAAATCGAGCCCTGGAAGGACGCCGGAAGAAACCCGCTATTGAAATTGTCCAGTCCGCCTGGAGGAATGAGGCCCCCATCCAGCACGACGTAGCCGGGCAGATCCTGGTTTTCGCTTCCCAGACCGTAGTTCACCCAGGCCCCCATGGACGGGCGCCCCTGTATGCCGATGCCCGTATGGAGAAAGTAATTGGCATTGGTATGCTCGGGGAAATCCGCCACCATGGACCGGACAACCGCCAAATCGTCCGCGCAGCCACCGATGTGAGGGAACAGGTCGCTGACCTCTATTCCCGACTCGCCGTAGCGCTTGAACTCCCAGGGACTTTTCAGTATGGTGCCAATGCTGTCGAACTGCGTGGCATCCACCTTGAACTTGTCGTACGGATTCTGGCCGTTTTCCCGCGCAAGCCGCGGTTTTGGATCAAAGCTGTCCACCTGGGAAACGCCACCATCCATGTACAGGAAGATGACGCTCCGAGCCTTCGGCACCAGGTGCGGCGATTTGGGATGCAGCGGACGGATCCGCTCCGGTTCGGGCAGACGTCCAAAGGGCACCGTCCCCATGAGCCCAAGGAGCGCCACGCCGCCAAAACCATTGCGGCACATGGCAAGCATTTCCCGCCGGGTCATGCGACAGCACAATCGATGAGGAGAAGACATCAGACCAGGTATATAAACTCCTTCAGATTGAATACGACGTGGCAGTACGCAGCCCAGACATTCTCGTCAAGCGCGTACTCGCCCGGTGGCAAACCCAGCCGCCTCGCCTCGGACTCCATGAAATTCCGGGCATTGGACACCTCTTCGACCGTCGGCTGTCTTGACAGCGCGACCATATAAATATATTCGATCCTCTGATCTGTATCCAGTCCCGTCATGGCCACGAGACGACGGGCCCAATTCCTCGCCTGTTCCGCCACGAACGGATCGTTGAGCATGGTAAGCGACTGGGCCGGAACGTTGCTCCTGTTGCGGGCGCCGAACGTGGAAAACGGAATGGGCGTATCGAAGGCCAGCATCATCGGCGACAGAAAGTTGCGTCGGACCGCCAGGTAAATGCTTCGCCTGCCGTCCCCATCGAGAGGACCGGATTCGGCCGGGCGGCCCCGGCCTTCCATGTACTCGGTCAGGTGAGTAGGCACCGGGGGGCCGTACATGGTGCTGTCGAGCCGGCCAGAGACGGCGAGCAGTCCGTCCCTTATTGCTTCTGCCTCGAGTCTTCGCACGGAGTAGTGACTCAACAGGCGGTTATCCGGATCCGACTCTGCCGCACCGCCCGCGGTAGTCGCCCGGCGGAAAGCGCGGGACAGGACCATCTCGCGCAACATTGACTTAATCGAGTAGTCCAGTTCCACGAATCGCACCGCGAGATAGTCCAGCAATTCGGGATGCGAAGGAAGCTCACCCTGGGCACCGAAATTGTCCACGGTAGCAACGATGCCCCGTCCGAAAGCATGGTGCCATAGCCGGTTGACTATCACACGCGCCGTGAGCGGATTCGAAGGGTCGGTAACGGCCCGCGCGAGATCCAGCCTTCCGCTCGCGGAGGCCGAAAACACGGTACCCGTCGAATCAAGGACACTGAGAAACCGGTGCGGCACAGGATCCCCGGACAGCGTGCGGTAATTGCCCCGATCAAAAACTGCGCTGTGGACGGCGTTGCCATCGGTCAGGCCGATGTAATAGTCTAAGGGTCCGAGCCCTGCAGCGGCGCTGGTCTGACCCACATGCTCCGGAATGCCGGGGCGACTTAGCCTGCCGGATCCCAGCGCCCGATTGATGGCAGCCACCTGCTCCGGCAAGGCGGTGCCGTCCGTCCATGCCTCGACCGACCGGGCCAGATCGCCCTCATTCGCCATATGCTGCGCCGGTGCTTGTCGCGGTGGCGCCTCATCGAAGGCGACGGCATAAGCAACGTCGAAGTAGGACGAGTCGTTGCGAAGGAGCCGATGATTGTCCGTAATGTGGCTGCGCCCTAGGTAGGTACCGACTATCAGCTCGACGTAGGCCTTGCGCCCCTTCCACATCTCGACGTCAAAGCGATACGGTGAGAGCTCGGGCGCATCCAACGTCTTCAGCAGGCCACCGTGAATGGGATTCTGAATCAGCTGGAGGTTGTCGACGACAATACGAATGGAGGACTTGTAGCCGGCAGCCACCACGAGTATGCTGTCGTGGTCAATCGTGAACGTCGGTGAGCGGAGTGCGGCGGGTACGCCCGCTGCAAGCGTGCGGCTGGTTGCATAGCCTAGCGACAGGCTGTCGAGTCTGCCGCGGTCTGCCAGCGGCAGTCCGATTTCGGGAAGCTCGCCCATGGCAGGACCGTCCGGAAACCAGCCGTCAAAGGTGCCGCTTCGAAAGTCTCCAAGCACCCGCGCGGAATCGCTGTCTGCCAGCCTGGGCTCAATCGCCTTGTCGGCCTCCAGGGCACTCTTGGTTTCACTCGCGGTCCCGACCGGAAGGACAGGGACATCGCGCGCCAAATCACGCTTCCACTGGTCTCCGATCTCGCGTCGAAGCCTGTTCTGCAGAGCACGCAACGTATCCAGTCTTCGTTCGTAGCCCGCTGTGATCAGGGGTGTAGCGGAAAAGCGCGCGCTCTCCACGATGCCGTACAACGAGTAATAGTCGGTCGCAGGTATCGGATCAAACTTGTGGTCGTGGCACCGGGCACAGGCAACCGTAAGCGCCTGGAACGTCTTGGTCGTTACATCGATAATGTTGTCAACGCGTTCAGCTTCATCGATGCGCGTGTCTACCGGAGAGTGCTTGCCTTCACCAAGGAAGTAGTAGGACGTCCCGATTGAGGACTCGTTAAAGCCTTCCGCCGGATTCAGGCGGGGTGATGGCAGGAGATCACCGGCCAGGTGCTCCGCCGCGATCTGGTCATAAGGCACGTCTTCGTTGAACGCCCGAATCAGGTAGTCCCGGTAGATCCAGGCACCGTCAATGCTGTAGTCGAATTCGTGGCCCTTCGCCTCCGCGTATCGGACCAGATCCATCCAGTGCCGGGCCCATCGTTCGCCGAAGCGCGGAGAGTCTAGCAGCTCATCGACTACACGCTCATACGCATCAGCGGATGAATCCGCCATAAAGCGCTCAGATAGTGCCAGCGAAGGTGGAAGACCTGTAAGCACATAGGACGCCCTTCGCAGCAGTGCACCCTTGCTCGCAAGCGTTGCCGGACGCAATCCTTCTCTCTGCAATCGGGATTCTACCAGGAAATCTATGGGCGATTCTTCCCGGGCTGCGGCCTCAGGAGCCACGGGCGGAAGAAAGGCCCAGTGCCGCTTGTATTCGGCCCCCTGCTCTATCCACCTCTCCAGCAACGCCACCTCGCGCCGGGAAAGCACCTTGTTCATGACTGGAGGCGGCATCCGGTGCTCCGGATCCTCGGACGTGATGCGTTCCATCAACAGGCTGCGGGACGCACGCCCCGGAACGATTGCCCGGCCGCCATCCTGCCTGACCGACGTGGCTGCCTGGCGCACGTCAAGGCGCAGGTCCGCTTCGCGCGTACTGGCATCCGGCCCGTGGCAAACGTAGCAGGAGTTGGACAGTATGGGCCGAATATGGAAGTTGTAGTCTACGCGGGCCGGAATATCCAGTGCTTCGTCGGCGCCTCCGCAACCTTGCAGCAAAAGCGCACCCACCAGCGCCAGCGCAATATGCACACCCGAGTCCAATCGCATGTCCCCATCAGGTTTCACTGCGGCGTATCGCATGCAGATACCACACGCAGGCTATTCATAAACGACGGCCATGTTTTCGTTCCGACCGGTGCGGTACTGGAATAGGCCGCCGGGACCAGCCTGTCGCCGGATGCGCAAAGTAGAATGTCCCGGGAACAGGCTCATAGCCTGAGGCAGTCCTCCGGCGGTATCTTGCCGGCGCAGTGGTGATCCCGATGACTGACTCTGCGACCATCGTTGTCCATCACCTGGCGCATCAAAGGAACCCGTGCAGTGATTCGAGTTAAGCCGCCCATGTTTCGACAAGCATTGATACTCAGCGCGGCGGTTGCCGCTTGCGCGTGCGACGGGATGGATCCCTCCACCGAGGAACCGGAAGTCCCGTATGCTGCGCTTCGCGAGGAGGCGGATTTCCCCGTGGGCGTAGCGCTCCAGGCACGCCATCTTGCATCGGCGGACCACACGCGAATCGCGGAGCGTGTTTTTAGCAGCATAACCGCAGAATATGAAATGAAGATGGTCCCGCTCTCCACCGGGCGCGGCACCTATGCCTGGGAAGCCGCCGACCGCCTCGTAAACTACGCAGCTTCCCATCAAATGCAGGTGCACGGCCACGCGCTGGTTTGGCACCAGACTACGCCAGCATGGCTCGAGAATTTCGGCGGTTCGGATGAAGACTTTGAGATTGCGGTACGAGACTACATCATGGATGTAGTGGGGCGCTACAAGGGCTCCGTGCGCAGCTGGGATGTCGTGAATGAAGCCGTGGAGGACGGCACGGGGGCGCTTCGCAATTCGGTCTTTCGTCGCCGTATGGGAAACGACTATGTAGTGCGGCTATTCGAATACGCACGGGAGGCCGACCCTGACGCGCTGCTATTCTACAATGACTACGGTGGCATATGGGATGAGAACAAGCGCAATGGTATCCTGGCACTTGTGGACCACTTGTCGCAGTCAGCCAGCGGCATTGACGGCGTAGGTCTCCAGATGCACGTGACGTACAACTGGCCTCCGATAGCCAATATCCGCGCCATGATGGACGAGGTGGTACAGCGCGGACTCCTGGTTCACGTTTCGGAGCTCGACGTTCGTGTCAATCCGGACGGGGACCTTGGTTTGCTAACGCCCGCGCGAAGCCAGGCACAGAAGGAGCGCGTACACGACGTAGTAAGTGCCTTCCGGGCCTTGCCTCCAGAGAACAGATATGCCATCACGCTCTGGGGGCTTCGGGATCCCGAAAGCTGGCTGATCGACTTCTGGGGTAACCCGGAGTGGCCCCTCCTGTTCGATGCGGCATTCGAGCCGAAGCCGTCTTATTTCGGCTTTCTGGAAGCGCTGCAGTAGCGCGAATCTCAAGGGGCGAGAGCACGTTGGGGCCTTCCAATTTCCCAATTAGTGAACGGTGTTGCGAACCTGCGCGCCTGCTGCGGAACCATTCTCTAAAGCACCGGCTTGGCAGGGGCTGCTCCCGTCGGTCTAGAATTTCATCTTCACGCCTACCTGTGCCCGCCGCGTGTCTCCGAGCCCGCTCCGCACCGTGCCGTCGAAGTTGAAAAGCAGTGAGCCGAGGGCAACATCAAGGTAGTTGTCAGCATTGGTGACATTAAACACTTCGATAACCGGTTCAACGGTCACTCCGCCGCCTGCTGCGAA
>CAZXEU010000058.1:0-17880 GCA_964639665.1 uncultured Rhodothermaceae bacterium
GGCCTCGCACGTGCCGAAGGGCCTTTCGGGAATGGCGCTTTCGACCGCGAATTGTTCAAGTTTCTTGCGTAGGTTAACTCATCGGCCAATCTGAATTCCGGAATTGAGAATGCCATTTGGGAGCGTAAGCGTGCGTAGGCAGGTCAAGAGCTACGATGCCATCGTGGTCGGCTCCGGCATTACCGGGGGCTACGCGGCGAAGGAGCTGTGTGAGCTCGGCCTGGAGACCGTGGTACTTGAGAGGGGGCGGGCGCTCGAGCACGCCGCGGGGTATGTAACAGAGCACAAGAAGAACTGGGAATTCCCCGCTCGCAACAGCCAGGATGGTGCGCGCTATGCCGAAGAACGATGGGTGCAGCAGCGCTGCTACGCCTTCGGGGAGCACACGGAGCATTTCTTCATCAATGACCGGGAGAATCCCTACGTGGAGGCCAGACCGTTTACCTGGATCCGGGCTGACGTCGTGGGAGGCCGCTCCTTGCTCTGGGCAAGGCAGTGCTATCGCTGGAGTGCCCTGGACTTCGAGGCAAACGCGCGTGACGGCTTTGGCACGGATTGGCCCATCCGCTACGCGGATATCGCGCCCTGGTACGACTACGTGGAGCGCTTTGTCGGCATCAGCGGCCAGGCGGAGGGCGTGGCAAGCTGCCCGGACGGCGTCTTCCTGCCGCCCATGCAGTTGAACAAGGCCGAACAGGTGGTACGGGACGGCATTGCAAGGAGCTTTCCGGACCGGGTACTCACCATCGGCAGATCGGCTGTGCTCACACGGCCGCACAATGGACGCGGAGCGTGCCACTACTGCGGCCCCTGTCACAGAGGATGTACGCCCGGGGCCTATTTCAGCAGCCTCAGCGCCACATTGCCGGCGGCTGCGGCCACCGGGCGGCTGACGCTGCAGCCTGACAGCATTGTCCACTCCATCGTCTATGACCACGAACGCGGCAGGGCCACCGGTGTCCGGTACATCGACCGGAATTCGGGTGCCGTGCGGGAAGTGCGAGCCAGGATAATTTTCCTGTGCGCCTCGACGCTCGGCACCACGCAGATCATGCTGAATTCGACATCGGACCGGTTCCCGGACGGTTTTGCCAATGATAGCGGTGCTCTCGGCCACTACCTGATGGATCACCACTTCGAGGTGGGGGCAACGGGTACCTTGCCCGAGCTAGACGGCTTCTACTACGTGGGCAACCGCCCCAACGGCATATATGTACCCAGATTCCGCAACGTGTCCAGTGCTTCGCAGCGCGGTGACTACGTGCGAGGATTCGGATACCAGGGCGAAGCCTTCAGGCCATCATGGGAACGGCCTCTGCCCGGCATTGGGGCGGAATTCAAGCATGCCCTTAGACGGCCTGGCTCCTGGGTCATGCTGTTCGGGGGATACGGAGAGACGTTGCCGGCGTACGAGAACCATGTTGCGCTGGATTCGGAAGTGCGGGACGCGTGGGACTTGCCGGTACTTCGCATCAGTTGCCAGTGGGGCGAAAACGAATTGGTAATGCGGCGAGACATTGCCGGCTCGGCCGCCGAAATGCTCGACAGCGCCGGTGCACGCGACATATCGGTTTATGATTTGCACCAGGAAGACGGCCTGGGCGCCGAGCCGGGGCTTGGCATTCACGAAATGGGGACGGCGCGGATGGGGCGTGACCCTGCGACTTCGGTGCTCAATGCCCACAACCAGTGCCACGCCGTTCCCAATGTCTACGTGACGGATGGGTCCTGCATGGCATCTTCGGCCTGCCAGAATCCCTCGATCACCTACATGGCGCTCACGGCCAGGGCCGCACACCATGCGGTGGACGAATTGAAACGGCTGAATCTGTAACTTGACGGTATGGACAGACGAGAGGCCCTAAGGCAGGTGGGCATGCTGATGGGGGGAACGCTGTCGGCGGGAACGATAGCCGGCATCCTGGGCGGCTGCTCCGCAGGAGCGCCTTCCGGCAGCTTCGCAGCGCGCACACTTACGGAGGGACGTGACGAAATGGTGGCTGCCATGGCGGAGCTCATCATACCCGAGACCGACACCCCGGGTGCGCGCGCTGCACTCGTGCACGAGTTCATAGACGCCATGTTGACGGACTGGTACGGAAGCGACGAGCGTGGCCGGTTTCTGCGAGGCCTGGCGGAAGTTGACGAGCGAGCGCTGTCTTCGCGCGGCGCCGCGTTCATGGATCTGGAGGAGGCGGCTCGCCACGCGCTGCTCCTGGAGCTCGATGCGGAGGCCTTTGGCGATGCCCAGCCAGGCCAAGACGGCGAGCCACCCTTTTTTCGTGCCATGAAGTCGCTCACGCTCCTCGGGTATTACACTTCCGAAGTTGGCGGCACGCAAGAGCTTCGCCAGATGCCCATGGGAGAGTACCGGGGAGACGTGCCGTTCGACGAAATCGGCCGCGCCTGGGCTTGATCCGGCAGCCCCGGACATGTTCATGAAGCCGGCTGGTCAGAGTATGCGCCGCATCCTGCTCCTGGCGATTCTGGTGACGGCCTGCGAATTCGAGCGGCCGGAGCCTGAACGGGATTCGGCACCAGGTGAGGAAGGGCTGGTCCAGGAGAGCTGGAACGTGCACATGTTTATCTCGCGCGTACCGCGCCTTACCGATGAAAGCGTGCGCCGCGTGGAAATGATCGCCGACCACATGGCCCGATACGAAAGGGGGGACACCACGTACCAGGTGCTTTCCGGCGAAGATTCCGTACGCGTCCTCGTACACCTGTACGGCCTGTCCGGCGACACGTCCGCCACGATGACGGCCGATCGCGTCATTTACTACGAGCAGCAGCAGCGAATCGAGGCGGAAGGCGGCGTCACGGTGCTGACGCGGCAGGGCAGGTGGCTGGAAACGGAAGCCCTGGCCTGGACGGAGGTGGACGGCAAGATCCGAAGCGACCGGTTCGTACGGATTTCGACAGGACGGGACGAGGTGCAGGGACATGGCCTGGTGGCTGAAGAGGATCTGTCGTCGTACGACCTGGGACGCTTTACGGCGCGCGTTCAGACGGACTCATGAGGCCTCTGCTGCTACTTGTGATGGCCTGGGCCCTGGTTGCCGGCGGCTCCGGCAATCGTGTGGCCCCGCGCGCCTGGCATGCCCACGCGGACACGGATACCGTCGCGCAACGCTTTGCCACCGTGACCGGGGATTCGCTATCTGGCAGGAGGGTAGGCGACGAAGAGGTCCAGCTGCTTATCGGCAACGTCACTGGGGTGCAGGACAGTACACTGCTCTGGGCCGACAGGGGAGAGCGCCATATGGCGCGTGATATCGTTTACCTGACGGGCCGGGTGCGGATTGTCGACAGGAGTGACTCGCTTAAGGCGGACTCGGTGGCATACGACGAACGAAACAAGATAGGCCGGGCTTCCGGCAGCGTGCGCCTGACCGACGGCGAGGTCGAGGTCCTGGCGCCGACAGGAACGTATTTCGTAGAGGAAAAGCGCGCATACTTTGAAGGCGGGCTGACGCTAGCGGACTCTGTGGCCACGGCCACGGCCCTGGCAGGCACGTACTGGACCGGTGAGCGGCGTGCGCAGCTGCACGACGGCGTCCGGCTTCGGACGGACAGCCTGTACCTGGAAGCAGATTCGGTCGATTATTTCCGAGATACGCGGCTTTCGGTGGCAATTGGCGACGTATTCATGGAGATTTTTGGCGATGCCGCCGATTCCACACGCCGCACGCTCATCTTCGGAAGCGAGGCAACGAACGATGAGGCCAAGGGACGCAGCCGGGTGCGGGGATCGCCGCTTGTCGTGCATCTGCGGCAGGACTCCACGGCCGTGGACACGCTGGTAGCGCGGGCCCGGCGGCTGGACGTCCGGCAAACCGGCGGCACGCAGCTCTTGACGGCGGCGGGCGGCGTCAGGCTGTGGGATCAGGATGTGGCGGCGACGGCGGACTCGCTAGCCCACGTATCCGGGCCGGATCGGGAGCAAGAGGAGGCCTGGCTGCACGGCTCGCCGATGCTCTGGCTGGAAGACGCCCAGGTCAGCGGCGACACCATCCATATTGCAGCCAGCGGCGCCGCATCGGATACCGTGCACGTTATCGGGAACGCCTTTGTGGCTCAGCTGGACAGCGCAACGGGCCGTATCCACCAGGTTCGCGGACGGTCAATCGTGGCGACCTCACCGGATGACTCGACGCGTGTTTTCGAGGTACGGGGCAACGCCGAGGTACTGTATTTCAGGACTGACGACGAGGGCCAGCCGGACGGAGCAGTCCATGTCTCGGGCGATGAGGCCATTATGGTGGTGCGCTCCGGGGAACCGGAAGGACTGCGCTTTGGTGAGCACAGGGGTACGCTCTATCCCGAGGATGCCATGCCTTCGTCCATGGAGCTGGACGGTTTCCGCTGGATACCGCAGTCCAGACCCGACAAGCGGACTATACTCGGGGAAGCCGCATCGCGGCTGCGACGTGATTCATGATCATGAATGTTGGGACAAATCCATTGCGGCTTCGTGTTGAAGGGCTCACAAAACGGTTCCGCAAGAGGACCGTGGTGCGCGAGGCAACCTTCGATGTCCTGCAGGGAGAGATTGTCGGGCTTCTTGGGCCCAACGGAGCGGGCAAGACCACGTCCTTTCACATGATTGTGGGCTTGGAGCGTCCGGATGCCGGGCGCATCATGCTGGGCAGCGAGGACATCACGGGACTGCCCATGTACCGGCGGGCCCGGCGGGGAATAGGGTATCTCGCGCAGGAAGCGTCCGTTTTCCGGCATCTGACGGTAGAGCAGAACCTGCATGCCGTGCTCGAATTCCAGGCGATGACCCGGGCAGAGCGCACAGAGCGGGCCGAAGCGCTAATCCGCGAGTTCGGACTCGAGCAGGTGCGAAAATCCAGGGGCTACACGCTATCCGGCGGAGAGCGGCGCCGGACCGAGATTGCGCGCGCCCTGGCCGTACGCCCGCGGTTCTTCTTGCTGGATGAGCCGTTTTCAGGCGTAGACCCCATCGCCGTGGAGGATATCCAGTCCATTGTCGTGCGCCTGAGGGAGCGAGGCATCGGCGTACTCATTACGGATCACAACGTGCACGAAACGCTTGCTATTACGGACCGCGCCTACCTGCTTTTCGAGGGGCGCATCCTGAAACAGGGCACGGCCCAGGAGCTGGCTGCCGATCCTGAAGTGCGCAAACAGTACCTGGGAGAGCGCTTTACGCTGGAGCGATATGCCATCTCCCGGTCTGTGGATGAGCCAGAACGTTAACCCGTTCGGCGGGTTTACGCACCATTGCCACCAGACAGGGTGTCGGCATGGTCGTCGTCATGGAATTCGGGGCCACGGAGGCACAGATCGAAGTCGTAATTGACAATCTGAATGCTTTCGGCTTTGACGTGCATCGCTCCAGCGGGGTCAACCACACGGTAATTGGCGCCATTGGCGTCAAGCCCGAGTTCGACCCCCGGCTGATCAAGGTGCTTGACGGCGTATCCGATGTCAGGCGCGTGACGGAGCCGTACAAGTTTGCCAGTCGATCCTGGAAGCGGGAGCAGAGCGTATACGACATCAACGGCATTGCCGTAGGCGGCAATGAAGTCGTGGTGATCGCAGGCCCCTGTTCGGTGGAGAGTCCGGAGCAGATCGACCGTTGTGCGGCGCACGTGGCCGCCTGCGGCGCGACGTTTCTGCGCGGAGGAGCCTTCAAGCCGCGCACGTCGCCGTATTCCTTCCAGGGCCTTGGGGAAGAGGGGCTGAAGCTGCTGCGTGAAGCGGGTGATCGGCACCGTCTCAACGTCATCACCGAGGTGACCCACGCGGGCAAGGTGGACCTGGTTCACCGGTACACGGACGTATTCCAGGTGGGCGCGCGCAACATGCAGAATTATGACCTGCTCAAGGAACTGGGACGCAGCGACAGGCCCGTGTTTCTCAAGCGCGGGCTTTCGGCCACCATCGAGGAATGGCTGATGGCGGCAGAGTATGTCATGAGCCAGGGCAACCCCCATGTCATGCTGTGTGAGCGCGGGATACGCACCTTCGAATCCTATACGCGCAATACGCTCGATTTGACTGCCATACCGGTTATCAGGAAGAAGTCCCATCTTCCCGTATTTGCCGATCCAAGTCACGGCACCGGCATTCGGGGCAAGGTAACGCCCATGGCCCGGGCAGCAGTGGCAGCCGGAGCGGACGGGCTCATGATTGAAGTGCACCCGGACCCGGCCGTCGCGCTGAGCGACGGTCCGCAGTCTCTGTTCTTTGACCAGTTCGTCGTGCTCATGGACCAGATTCGTGACATCGCACGTGCTATTGGTCGGACGGTGCGGGATCCGCAGCCTGCATAGGCAGATATTTCATGAGATCGGCAGTAATTCTCGTTCTTGCGCTGGCGACGGTGTCCTGCGCTACGACCGGCCCTGGCTCGGAGGGTGGGCCCACCGGTGACATCACGCAGGGCGAGATTCGCGGTTCGGGCCTCATATTTGTCAGCGCCTATGATGTAGTCCGCCAGTTCAGGCCGCAGTGGCTCCTGAGCCGCGGCATCTCTATACTGCAGCCGCAGTCGCCTGCGGATGCAACGCTGCTGGACTACGTGGGCGTGTACGAGGATGAACTGTTCCTGGGAGGACCCGACGATTTGCGCACGATTCCGGCACAGAGTATTCGGCGCATCGAACACTTTGACAGGGCGCGTGCCCAGCGCCTGGGCTCCAGGAGCCACATCCACGGCGCCATCGTGGTGCATACTAGGGCCAGGTAACCCGGGCGGGTCGCGGCCAGACTCATCGCAGCCGCTGGCCACCGAATCTGCAGACCACTGCAGAACGTATATACTTGCTGGCCCACGACGACCACGAGACCATGATTGATCCGGACAAGCTCCGGGAGCTCAGAGCCCGGCACGAGGAAATCGGCGCGAAGGTTGCGCTGCCGGAGGTCGCGTCCGATCCGCAGCAGATGGCCAGGCTCGGACCCGAACTCCGGGAGCTGTCCGAGGTGATGGAAGCCGTGGACCGCTACGAGGCCATGGTCCGTGAGCGTGACGAGCTTCGGGATCTGATGCGCACCGAAGAAGACGAGGAGATGGTGGCGCTCGCAAGGGAAGAATACGAGGCCGTGCGGGGTGCCCTGCCGGATGTGGAAGAGGAGCTCAGGTCCAGGCTCATACCCAGAGACCCGGAGGACAGCAAGGACGCCATTGTAGAGATACGAGCCGGGACAGGAGGCAGCGAGGCGGCGCTCTTTGCCGGAGACCGAAGCCAGCGGCAGGCTGCACACATCGGCTGCTACGGTGGCGGTTCTGCCGGAAGCGGACCAGGTGGACGTCAGTATTGCCCCGCAGGACGTAAAGGTGGATGTTTACCGCTCCAGCGGTCCAGGCGGCCAAAGCGTCAACACGACGGATTCTGCCGTCCGGCTGACGCATATCCCGACCGGGCTCGTCGTCACGTGCCAGGACGAAAAGAGCCAGCACAAGAACAGGGACAAGGCCATGCGTGTGCTTCGCTCGCGCCTATTGCACCACAAGCTGTCCGAAGCGCACGCGGAGCGAGACGCCAAAAGGCGCCTGGCAGTGGCCTCCGGTGACAGGTCCGACAAGATTCGGACCTACAATTTTCCTCAGGACCGCGTAACGGATCACCGGCTGTCAGGTCCGGGAAAGAACCATCCGCTGCGCAAGATCATTGATGGTGAACTGGACGAGTTGCTAAAGGCACTCCGTACCGCGGATCACACGGAGCGGCTCACGAGGATCTAATTCTAGGGCATTTCACGGGGCAGGGGATCCAATTGCAACTGCGCCGGGTACACAAAAGCTACCCTGCTCCGGATCAGGGGCATGACCACTTCGCAGTGTCATTCCACAGGGAGAAAATGGCCAATGGAAGGCAAGAGAACATACGAGCTGACCTACATCCTGACGGGCGTGCTCTCCGATTCGCAAATAAAGGAGGACGTTCAAAAGATCAACGAGTTCATCGAGGCAGCCGGGGGCGACATCGTGGAGATCAACCAATGGGGCACCCGCCGCATGGCGTATCCGATCGAAAAGAAGCGCAATGGCTATTACGTGAACTTGTATTTCACGGCTCCGACGACGCTGGTGCCCCGTCTGGAGCGTGCGCTGACCATCGATGACCACGTGTTGCGGTATTTGACCCTTGCGATGGACAAGAAAATGCTGGCCCATTACGAAGAGCGCAGCAAGAGGGGACAGGTTGTGCCGGCTGAAGTGTGATCCGAAAACAGACAGCATTCATGGCTCGCAATCCAAATTATATCGACTACAAGGACACGGAACAGCTGCGCCGCTACATCAACGACCAGGGCAAGATGCTTCCGCGCAGGGTTACGAACACGTCTGCCAGGAAGCAGCGGATGTTGTCCCGGGCCATCAAGAGGGCTCGGCACCTGGCGCTTCTGCCGTACGTGGCTGATTCCGTCCGATAGTCCCCGGGACGTCGCATGAAGATCATCCTGCTCAGGGATATTCCCACCCTCGGAACTGAGGGAGAAGTTGTTAGCGTCAAGGCCGGTTATGGCCGCAACTACCTGATTCCGCGGGGCTGGGCTCAGCTGGCCACGCGCGGCGCGGTTCGGGCGCATGCAGACCAGAGGCGGCAGCAGATTCGGAAGCACGCGCAGCAGCGCGAAAACGCGGATCTGCTCAGGGAGCAATTGGAAAAGACGGAACTCGAGGTGGGTGTCAAGGTCGGCGAGGAGGGCCGCATCTTCGGCACCGTAACCACGCAACAGGTGGCGCTTGGGCTGGCCGTGCAGGGTTTCTCCTTTGACCGGAAGGATATAACGCTGACCGAGGACATCCGACTGTTGGGCGAGTACTCGGCGGTGGTAAAGCTTCACGCGGATGTGGAGGCGCGTGTCAAGATTGTCGTTGTGCCGGAGGAGGCGGCCTGACGCTTCCACCCCGGCGCCTCCACACAGTACTCGTCGGCCATGCTGGGAAACAGTGCCCGCCTGATTCTTCTGGGCGTGCTGATATCGGCTCCGGTCGCGGCACAGTTTGCCGGAACGGATGCCGCCACAGCCCTGGATGTCGTTTCGTGGTCGTACGAGGCGGAGCCCGAGGCCATCAGGGCGGGTGACAGCACTCGCATCCTGTTCGAAGCACGACTGGATCCCGGATGGCGCATGTACGCGCCCGGGTCTCCCAGGCCGACCCGGGCGGTCAGCGTAGCGTTCGGTGCGCTGCCGGAGGCCTTCCTGGCGGCCGGTCCGCTTGGCCATTCCGGTTCATCTGCGGGCTACGACCCCAATTTCGACATGGAGGTCGTCTACTTCGAGTCTGTGGCGCGTCTGTGGTCGGACGTGGTGGCGCGGGAGGGCACGCCGTCCGGTGCCTCTGAGATTTCCGGCACCATCGAATTCATGGTGTGCAATGACCGGATGTGCTTTCCGCCCACGACCACGGCTTTTTCGGTGCCGGTGAGGCTGGTGGCTTCGGCTGATGCCGGTGCGTCGCCGGGGCTGTCCGGCGCAGAGCCCCCGGCCGCGGCAGGATCGCAAGCGCTCGACTTCGAGGGATTCTGGGCCTTCCTGCTGCTCGCTATCGGGGCTGGATTCGGCGCGTTCCTCATGCCCTGCGTCTATCCCATGATCCCGCTTACGGTATCGTATTTCACCAAGCACTCGGAGCGGTCGTCGGAGGCCGTGCGCATGGCGCTGGTCTACGGACTGGCCATCGTGCTGACCTTTACGGGCTTGGGCACGGCCTTGGCGGCGCTCTTCAAGGGTGCGGGCGCGCAGCAGGTGGCTGCCAACCCCTGGCTGAATCTTTTTATCGGGGCGGTATTCGTTGTTTTCGCGCTGTCGCTGCTGGGACTCTTCGAGCTTCGCCTGCCCTCGGGTCTCGTTAACTTTATCGACAGGCGTGGACGGCAGCACAGCGGGCTCATCGGCGTGCTGTTCATGGGATTCTCCCTGACACTGGTTTCCTTCTCCTGCACTGTGCCGTTTGTGGGATTACTGCTGCCGGCCATTGCCGGCGGAGCCTGGTTTTACGGCATTTTGGGAATGCTGGCCTTCAGTCTGAGCTTTTCCCTTCCATTCGTGCTGTTTGCGCTCTTCCCAAGGGCACTGGGAGCGCTGCCGGGCGCCGGCGGCTGGATGGAAGCGCTCAAGGTCGTTTTCGGATTTGTCGAGCTGGTGGCGGCCATCAAGTTTCTTTCCAATGCGGACATACTGTGGGGCCTTGGCCTCATTTCCCGTCCGCTCGCCCTTGCGATCACCGTATCGCTTTTCGCGCTTGCGGGTATGTATCTGATCGGCGCACTTCGCCTGCGCCATCAGGCCGAGCCGGCAGTGATCGGTGTCGGGCGTCTGCTCTCCGGTGCGATGTTTTTCGGCTTGGCGCTGTTGCTGCTGCCTGGATTGCTTGGCGCGCCGCTGGGGAGGCTGGATGCGTACCTTCCTCCGCGCCAGTATACCGACATAAGCCTGCTGGCACCGGGCCAGCTTTCGCACGACGAGGGCTGGATCATAGACGACGTGGAAGCGGCTCTTGCCGAGGCGCGCAGCCGCCAGCGGCCCGTCATGGTAGATTTTACAGGCTATACCTGCACCAATTGCCGGGACATGGAGGCCAACGTCTTTACCCGACCCGAGATTGCCCTGGCATTTGAGCAGGATTTCGTGCTGCTGAGACTCTACACCGATGGTGCGCGCGACAGGGAGCTTCAGCGCTACCAGCTGGACATGACGGGAACGGTGGCGCTACCCACATATGCCATCCTGCACCCGGATAGCCCGGAAGTCCCCCTCCTGCAGCTGAGCGGGACCGCGAGTCCCGAACGGTTTGCGCGGTTTCTCAGCGAGGGTGTCTCCAGTTTTCGGGTAGCCCAGCCAGATTCCGAACCCTCCGCATAGGCGGATGGTTTTTCTGCCGGAATAGGCCGATCCGCGTATTGGCGCTTTGTCCTCTCAACCGTATCTTCATGAAAGCGCTTCCAAAGTGGTAACAACGGCTGTATCACCAAGCCACCGGGGTCGATGCTACTGACAAAAGCGAAGACAATGGACTTGCAGGAATTCATGTCCGGATTGGAAAGACGCAATCCGAACGAATATGAATTTCACCAGGCGGTCCGCGAAGTGGCCGAAAAGGTCATTCCCTTCATCAACCGAAATCCGCTCTACGTGGGATCCCGGATTCTTGAGCGGATGACGGAGCCGGACCGCGTTATGTCGTTCAGGGTTTGCTGGGAGGACGATGCCGGCGAGGTCCGCGTCAACAGGGGCTACCGCGTGCAATTCAACAACTCGATCGGTCCTTACAAGGGTGGTCTGCGCTTTGACCGGTCTGTAACACTGAGCGTGCTGAAGTTTCTGGGCTTCGAGCAGATACTCAAGAACAGCCTGACTACCCTGCCGATTGGCGGGGCCAAGGGCGGCTCGGACTTCAATCCGAAGGGAAAGAGCGACCGGGAGGTCATGCGGTTCTGCCAATCCTTCATGACGGAACTGTACCGCCATATCGGCAAGAACACCGATGTGCCGGCTGGCGATATTGGCGTTGGAGCCCGTGAAATCGGCTACCTATTCGGCCAGTACAAGCGGCTAAGCAATTCCTTTACCGGCGCCCTTACAGGGAAAGGCATCGCCTTCGGAGGCAGCCTGATCCGGACCGAGGCCACGGGCTACGGCTGCGTCTATTTTGCCCGATGTATGCTGGAGCGGCTGGGACAGGATGTCACTGGAAGAAAGACCGTGATTTCGGGGTCAGGTAATGTGGCCCAGTATGCGGCTGCAAAGCTCCTGGAGCTCGGAGCGGAAGTGCTGACGATGTCCGACCGCGGCGGTTTTGTCTATATGCCGGATGGCCTGACGGCTGAGGGGTTGCAGGAGATCATTAGGCTCAAGTCCACGAGAACCGGTAACCTCGACAGCTTTGCCGCATCCTTCGGCTACGACTACTTCCCGAGCCAGCGCCCATGGAAAGTTCCTTGCGATATGGCCTTTCCGTGTGCCACGCAGAATGAATTGGGCCTTGAGGATGCCAGAGAGCTGCTGCGGCAAGGCTGCACGCTCGTCTGCGAAGGCGCCAACATGCCTGCCACGTTCGAGGCGGCCAAGCTGTTTGAGGAAGCCCACATCCTGTTCGGCCCCGGAAAGGCCGCCAATGCGGGCGGCGTGGCCATCTCTGGCATTGAGATGACGCAGAACTCCATGCGCATGAGCTGGAGCAGGGAAGAGGTGGATGCCAAGTTGCAATGGATCATGAAGCAGATCCATGCAAACTGCGCGCGCCATGGCGAAGAGAACGGGCATATCAATTACATCAAGGGCGCCAATATCGCGGGCTTCAAGAAGGTGGCGGACGCGATGGTGGCTTGCGGCGTCTCCTAGGCTGAGGTCCAATTCCGTCTCACTGGACTCATCCGCATTGATTTGTTGTCAATCATTTGTGGCATTTGTCTGTAGAACGGATTCTTAACGAGCCAGAGTCTCCTAGATAGCCTCCGTTTCCGTACATTCGCATCCGCAAATTGTATGGATACTTGCCCGCACACATGCCTGCCGCAGCCTTTCGGCCGCCGAACAGAATACTCATGGGTCCAGGCCCGTCCGACGTTCCTCGTCGGGTGCGCGATGCCTTGGCCCGGCCTACCATAGGCCACCTCGATCCCGAGTTCGTCTCCTTCATGGACGCGACCAAGATGCTGCTGCATCGGGCGTTCATTTGTGAGTATGCCATGACGATGCCGGTCTCTGGCCCCGGAACGGCGGGGATGGAAACATGCGTTGCCAATCTCCTTGAGCCCGGCGACACGATCATCGTTTGTCGTAACGGCGTCTTTGGAGGACGGATTGCGCAGATGGCGACCAGGTGTGGGGCACGGGTCATCACGGTGGACGATCCCTGGGGGCGTGCAGTGACGCCGGAAAAAGTGGAAGCAGCTCTGAAGGCGTCGCCGGAGGCCAAGGTGCTTGCCTTCGTGCAAGCCGAAACTTCAACGGGGGCCCTTTCCTGCGCGCAGACTCTGGGCGCGCTTGCGCGGCAATACGACTGTCTTAGTCTGGTGGACGCCGTGACCTCTCTGGGTGGTTCGGAGCTTCGCGTGGGTCCCTGGGGTCTGGATGCAGTTTACGGTGGCACGCAGAAGTGCCTTTCGGCGCCGCCGGGCCTGGCTCCGGTCACCATGAGCAATCGGGCCATGGATGCCGTACAGGCGCGCGCCGCGCCCGTGCAGAGCTGGTTCATGGACGTAGGGCTTGTAATGGGGTACTGGGGATCAGCCTCAAAGCGTTCCTACCACCATACGGCACCGATCAACGCGCTGTACGGCCTGCATGAGGCGCTGCTGATGCTGGAGGAGGAAGGTCTTGAGCGAGCCTGGGATCGGCACAGGAAGAACCACAAGGCGCTCCGCACCGGTCTCGAGGTGCTTGGGCTGAAAATGGTCGTTCCCAGTGCGGAGAGACTGCCTCAGCTGAATGCTGTCCGCGTGCCGCGGGGCGTTGACGAGGCCAGTGTACGGCGCCGCCTCCTGGCAGAACACAACCTCGAGATAGGAGCCGGGCTGGGCGACCTCGCGGGGAAGATCTGGCGCATTGGACTCATGGGATACTCCAGCCGGCGTGAGAATATCCTGACCTGCCTGGGTGCGCTGGCTTCTGCTTTGGCCGCGGAAAAGGTCCGTGTATCTTCCAAGTCGGCCGTGATGGCGGCCATGCGTGTCCTCGAGGAGTAGCCGGGCCCAACCCGTAGCGGATCGGCCTCCTTGTCCGGGCGATGGGCCGTATCGGTACGCTCGCGAGGACCAGGCTGCTTTCCCGCGGATTGCCACTTTTCTGCGCTAGCCGGTCTTCTCCAGGATTTCCCATGCGCGTGCTGCTGCACCCAGCACGCCGCAGTACGTGGCCAGGCCAGACACCTCGATGGGTACGGGCTCGTCCGGAGGGTAGCGGTACACGTGTCGGCGTACGTACTCCCGTACGTTGTCAAGAAAGTGGCTTGCGGCCTTCGTGGCTCCGCCGCTGAGGATGATCATCTGGGGGGCATACATGTGTACGACACTGACCAGAAACCGGCCCAGATTCTCCGTCCAACGCTCCATTGCATCCAGGCACAGCGGATCTCCCTGTTCAACAGCTCCGATTACGGCTTCGAAGTCAACCGCGTGGGGATTGTCGAAGTAGGTTTCGTTAAGCACCGAGGGCAGCCCGCGGCACAGGCCATCCCGGACCGATACGGCCAGGGCGGTCGCCGAGCAGAGGATGTTCGCCGTTCCGCGCGCGCCCGTGATGCATAGCCGCTGGCTGCCAGCCTCCTGGACGATGTGGCTGGCCTGCGTGCCGAACTGCAAGTGCGGATCACGCAGCACGCGTCCGTCAAGCATGACGCCCGATCCCACGCCGGTGCCGATTGTTATGGACACGGCCCATGTGAGGTCCCGCGCCTTCCCGTAGCGGATTTCTGCAAGGATGGAAAGCCGCCCGTCATTCTCCGCCATCACGGGCAGCTGTGTCTGCGAGCGAAGCTGTGGCACGAAAGGAAAGCCTTCAACCTGGAGCTTTCCGGGCAGCAGGACCACACCGTACTCCGGGTCGACGGCGCCAGGAAAGCCCACTACCACGTATAGCGGGTTGGAGCCGATGGACTGGCTCATGCTCTGGATGCCCGCCGTGACGGAGCGCAGGAGCGCGTCCGGGGCGAGCGAGAATCCGGAGGGTGCCAGGGCCGTGTGCAGGAGTCTCCCATCACGCGTTACCGCGCCGCTTTTCATGCGCGTTCCGCCGATGTCGAAGCCTGCGACGTACTCGGGTGGCGGCACTCTATTCCGCGTACAGATGAGCGAGGCTCTTGCGGTAGGCCTCGTAGAATCGTTCCAGCTGCTCCTCGGCGGACGTGTTGCCGACGAACTGGTGGCTCGGCAGGATCTCGGGAGTAATGCCCATGGCGAGCAGGCGCTCGGCCACCTCCACCCGGAGCATGTTGATCAGCATGCCGCCCGTAACTGTCGACACAGGTCCCGTTCGCCACGTCAGTCCATCCAGCTCCAGCACGCAGTCCCCGGCCGGGCAATGGTTGTCGAGAATGATGTCCGCAACGTCAGACAGTGTCTGGCCCGTGGAGTGATCGGGCCTGGAATTCCGGCCGTGCTCAATCGATACGATGGCCACTACCGGCATGCCGCGGCGCTTGACTCCCATTGCCATTTCAACAATCAGGGGACGGACGCCGCTCGTCGAAATGATGATGAAGGCATCGTGGGGACCGAATCGAAAGCTGCGCAGCAGCTCTTCGGCGTAGCCAGAGTACTTCTCCAGGTGCAGCGGGCCCCGCAAGCCGTTGGGCCCTACGATGGCAGCGTGATTGGACAGAGCATGTTCCACAAGCGCGTAGAAGCCCACAAAACCACCCTGGCGCGGGGTCATTTCCTCGCACATCATGCGGGAATGGCCGGCCCCGAACAGGAAAATGAGGCCGCCCCTGGCTATGCGTTCTGCGCACAACGCGGCTGCCTGCTCGATAGCGCCGAGTTGCGTGGAGCGCAGAGCGTCCAGGCGCTCCATCGCTTTCGCAAAATACACCGATGCAGCCCCCATGCGATTCACCAGTATGTCCGAAGCACTGCCGCTGCGTCTAGCCGTCTATCCCGATTCGCCTTACCCAGGCACTCTCAGGGAGCGCGCTGAGACGGCTCCTGAGAGCCAGAGCCTCGCTCGCCGTGGGCACTTGCCCGACCGCTACCCGGAACTGTTCCGTGCCATCTACTGCGGCGCGCAGCACATCTACAGGCACGTCGGGATCCTGAACTAGTGCCCGGTACCGTGACGCTTCCGACTGTGCAACCACAAGCTCCCGAAAGGACGCAATTACTACCGTATAGCCGCCCTGCGCCTCGTCAATGGTGGCCGGTTCTGGCGATTCCGCGCTTTGGACGGACGCAGGCGGGGCATCTTCTGCTGAAGGGGAGCCTGAAGCAGCAGTGGTATCCTCCCGGACATCCGACGTCACGCCGTCACTCACGGCATTGCCGAAGACGACCTCCGGCGGAGACTCCTCCTCCAAAGCCATGGGCTGAGCCGGCGCATTGACCCTGGACAGAAGGTTCACGAGCGGCAATTGCTCGCGCGTGAGCAAAAAGGCGCCCGCCACCAAAACGGCGCATCCTGCCACAGCCCACATGGCTCTTGGCCGCCTGCGCTGACGGGCGCGCTGCCGATCAGCCCTAAGCCGCGCTATGGGCTGCGGTGCCTTTATTCTTACAGGCTCCAGGTCCGCAAAGTCGGCGTTCACCAGGGCATCCAGGTCCTTGGATGGCTCAAACTCAATAATGTCGCCGTCCAGCTTGAATGTCCCCAGACCGCTTACGTGCACGCGCCGATGCCGGCGGACCTGGTGCAGGAGCTGGGCCGAGAGCTTGCCCAGCGCCTGCGCTGCCTCCTCTGGCCGAATGGATAACCGGCGTGCAATGATTTCAACCGCGTGGTTGGATGCCATGCTGACCGGCTTCGGACTACTGGGTCGATTTAGCGTCTTTGCTGCGAAGAAAAACCACGGTGTTCCTGGGCGGAGTGACCAGGACGTCTCCATTGTCCAGGACCTCCTGATGGCTGGGATGCCTCTTTACCGTGAACGTGCCAAGCCCGGGAATCTCCGCAATCCTTCCGCGCCTCAGCTCGGTACCTATGGCCTTGACCATTACCTCCAATAGTCCTGCGCCATGGTTTTGTGCCATTACGGGTCTCGCACGGCTTTACGTAAACAGTCCAAAAAATAAGAATTAATGGCTATCTCTCAAACCTCGTACCGGGAACGCGTCGCGGCAGCAGGTCCGTAAACGGTGCGCTGTCAGTGCTTCGGCAGCGCCACTGCAACTCCATGCACCGATTTGTCCCGTCCTTGAGGCGCACGTATATTGTCTGGACACGCAATGCCGTGCACCAGTAGAATGCAAGCGATGCGATCCGATGAGCAGAGAAGCGCACAAGAGCGAGGAATCCGAGCCTGACAGCCAGGACCGGGATGGTATTTCCGAGGCGGAAGAGGAAAAGGAGTCGGCATCAGGGCTTGGTGCTGTCATTGACTGGATTGAAAAGAACCCCTCGCTTGCACTGGTAGGTGCGTTTGCCGTGGGAGTATTCGTCGGCGTGCTTGTTCGGGACTAGCGGCAAGGCGGCTGCTGCCGCTGATCGGCTGGTAGAGCCCCGAGACAGGAATTCTGGAGGCCGGGCCAAGAACTAAAGCCAGGTTATCCACAAAGCGTGGATAAGTTGTGGCTAACTACGCAATCAGCCTGCGTCGCCGGGAGGCAAAATACGTTGCAGGTATGCAAGGCTGCCGGGCGAAGCGCGGACCCTGCACATGCGCTGCCTTTCCCCGAAGGATGGTTGGCGGATGACCTAGCTATGCAGGCCGCTGCCACTCTGCCATCAAGGCGCACCCCCTGACTCTTGCACCGCTATGCGCGGCGCTTGCAGATCCTGTCCCGGCGCGGACGCTGTGAATACAAGGCGTGCTCGAATTCCGCTATTTTGTGGACGGATGGCACGAGACCGATAATTTGCGGATGTACTTGTAACAAAGAGTTGACTATCAGGATTGCCCTAGGTTGATTCTGGTAATGAGTTCATGAAAATGATAATACTAGATGATACCTTCGTGAGGTGCCCATGTAGGATCAGACAGTACTCTCGACAAGACCGTGCGTGGGATGGACCAGGTCAGGCAAACACTCCAGACTTTTCGGTCTGACTGCTCGTTAGCCGCTGGAAAGCGCATTTCGACCGGGACCCGGTTCCGCCGAAGTATCGTAAGCGTGCGGCGAACTGCATCTTGATCGGGTAACGAGTTCTCGGGAAATTACTGCAAGTACCGAGAACTCAAATCCTGGATCGCATGGCAAGACTCAGACGTACGGCGGAAGAGATGTTTCCGTTGGTGCAGCAGTA
>CAZXEU010000059.1:0-4214 GCA_964639665.1 uncultured Rhodothermaceae bacterium
AGCCCGCGCGGCGCGCACGGCTGCCGTGCGCAGCGCGCTTGATGCCCTGACACGCGCGGCGGCAAGCGGAAAGAAGAATCTGCTCTCGGCAGCCGTGCGCGCCGCGCGGGCTCGCGCCACGCTGGGAGAGATCTCCCGGGCCATGGAAAAGGTATACGGACGCTACGAGGCGCAAAGCCCTGCCATCAGCGGCATATACGCTGCGGACGCTGCCATGAAGGACGAACTCGCGCGCATCAGAAGACTTTCGGACCGGTTCGCAGACCGCGAAGGACGAAGGGCCCGTATCCTGGTGGCCAAGCTGGGCCAGGATGGCCACGACCGCGGCGCCCGCGTGATCGCTACGTCGTTTGCCGACTTCGGCTTCGATGTGGACATCGGTGCCCTGTTTCGGACGCCGGAAGAGGCCGCCCGGCAGGCCGTGGAAAACGACGCACACGTGGTAGGCATCTCAAGCCTTGCAGGCGCGCACAAGACGCTGGTGCCGGAGCTGCTGGAAAAGCTGCGGGCCATGGGCGCAGGGCATGTTCTTGTCGTTGTGGGCGGCATCGTGCCGGCCAGGGACCACGCGGCACTGTACGAGGCCGGCGCTGCGGGCATATTCGGGCCGGGCACGCGGGTCAGCAGCGCAGCGGAAGACATTCTGGAAAAGCTGCTTCGGCGCGCGGAGGAAGCAGGCTCATGAAACCGGCCGGCGGACGAGAGCAGCCAAAGCAGGAACCCAGCACAGCTGCAGGCTCCCGGCCCGCGCTGTCCGCCGATGCCATCGCGGACGGGATCGCGCAAGGCGACCGCCTGATGCTCGCGCGCGCCATTACGCTCCAGGAGAGCTCCCGCGAGTCGGACCGGCGCCTAGCCCAGGAGGTTCTTCGCTCGCTGCCCGGCAAGCCCGGAATCCGCATCGGAGTAACCGGCGCCCCGGGCGTCGGAAAGAGCATGTTCATAGACGCGCTCGGCAGTTATCTCACGGGCCGACATCACCGCGTGGCCGTGCTCGCCATCGATCCCACCAGCCACAGGACAGGCGGAAGCATCCTGGGCGACAAGACGCGCATGAGCCGGCTTGCGACCGATCCGCACGCATTTGTGCGCCCTTCTCCCTCCCGCGGCATGCTCGGCGGCATTGCTGCGAGCACGCATGACACAATGCGGCTCTGCGAAGCGGCCGGATTCTCGACGATCCTGGTCGAGACGGTCGGCGTCGGCCAGTCGGAATACGGGATCCAGCCGCTGGTGGATGTGCTCCTGCTCCTGGTCCAGCCGGGCGCCGGGGACGAGCTTCAGGGGATAAAGCGCGGCATCGTCGAGGTAGCGGACATGTTCGTGGTCACCAAGGCTGATGGAGCGGCGCTCAAGATGGCGCGCCAGGCGCAGCGCTCCTTTCGGCGGGCTGCGGCCATGCATGCAGGGGATTTGCGCCCTGTCGAGCTCTGCAGCGCACTGACCGGAGATGGCATTGACACCGTTTGGCAGCACTTGCACGCGCGGCTGGAACATCTGCGTTCCTCGGGCGCGCTGGAAGAGCGGCGCGCGTCTGCCGCCGCGGAGTCCGTGCGCCAGGCACTGGAGCGGGAGCTCGTCTCCTCCTGCCTTGCCTCCGATTCGGCCGCCCAGGCAACGGCGGAGGCAGAGCGGGCGGTGCTTGACGGCCGCATGTCCAGTGACGAGGCTGCCCGAAGCATTGTGGCGGCGTACCTGTCCGATCCCCGGTAGCCGGAAATCTTTCGGCGGCACGGGCGTATCAGCGTTCTTTCCCTTCAGCTCAGCATGCAACCTCGGCATCCGGACAGGCCGGAGTCCAGCGATTTTCTTCGCGAGATCATTGACCGGGACCTTCAGCAGGGACGCACTGCGTCCGTGGTGGTACGCTTTCCTCCGGAGCCCAATGGCTACCTGCACATTGGCCACGCGAAAAGCATCACGCTCAACTTCGGGCTTGCAAGAGACTACCGCGGCGCCTGCAATCTGCGTTTCGATGACACCAACCCTGAGACCGAGGACCTGGAGTATGTGGAGGCCATCAAGCGGGACCTGAAGTGGCTCGGCTTTGATTGGGAAGCCCGGGAATTCTACGCTTCCGACTACTTCGGGCAGCTATACGATTGGGCCGTAGTGCTCATCAAGAAGGGCCTGGCCTACGTGGACGACCTGAGCGAGGACGACATCCGGGCCTATCGCGGGAGCGTGACCGAAGCGGGCCGGGAAAGCCCCTTCCGAGGCCGAAGCGTCCAGGAAAACCTGGATTTGTTTGCCCGCATGCGGGCCGGCGAGTTTGCTGACGGCGAGCGCGTGCTGCGCGCACGCATCGATATGGCGCATACGAACATGAAGATGCGCGATCCCCTTATGTACCGCATTCGGCATGCGAGCCACTACCGGCAGGGCAGCGCGTGGTGCATCTATCCCTTTTACGACTGGGCGCACGGCCAGAGCGACGCCATCGAAGGCGTTACCCATTCGATCTGCACGCTGGAGTTTGCCGTCAACAGGCCGCTGTACGACTGGTACCTGGACGCGCTCGGGATTTCGCCCAGGCCGCGCCAGTACGAGTTCGCGCGGATGAACCTAGGCTACAGCGTCACGTCCAAGCGCAAGCTACGCAGCCTGGTAAGGCTGGGCCACGTCAAGGGCTGGGATGATCCCCGTATGCCGACGCTCGCCGGCATTCGTCGCCGGGGTGTTCCGCCAGCCGCCGTGCGCAGGCTTTGCGAACTGGTGGGCACGACCCGCGTCGACGGAATAAGCGATCCTGATCTGCTTGATCACTGCATCAGGAAGGAGCTGAATTTCACGGCTCCCCGTGTCATGTGCGTGCTGGATCCCCTGAAGGTGACGCTTACCAACTACGATGGCGCGGAATCGCTTGAAGCGCCGTACTGGCCGCACGACGTGCCCAGGGAGGGCACGCGCGCCGTACCCTTTTCCGGCTCGCTTCTGGTAGAGCGATCCGACTTCGAGGAGCACCCGCCGAAGGGGTTCCGGAGGCTCTCGCCCGGAGCGTACGTGCGGCTTCGCCACGCTTACATCATCCGCTGCGACGAGGTAATTCGAGATTACAATGGCGACCCGGTCGAGCTCCTGTGCACCTACTTCCCGGAGACGAAAAGCGGAACGGGAGCGAACGGGCCAAAGGCTCGCGGGACCATTCACTGGGTAGACGCCAATGCCTCGATTCCGGCGGAGGTGCGCCTGTACGACCGTCTGTTCTTGCAGGAAGCCCCGGGTGACGACTTCATGGAAGTGCTCAATCCGGCTTCCAGCACAGTCCACCGCAAGGCCAGGATAGAGCCGAGCGTTCGACGCGATGCGGCGGAGGTGCGCTACCAGTTTACACGGCTGGGCTATTTCTGGCGCGATCCGTCGGACTCTGATCCGGATGCTCTGGTATTCTGCCGCATCACGCCGCTGAGAGACAGCTGGGCGAAGTCCGCGGGAAGGCGCAAGGCTTCCGGCAGGCGCGCCGTGGCTTCACCCGGACGGGCCCCGGGAGTGACGCAGCCGGGCGGTAGCGCCGCACGCACCGGCTCTGCAGACTCGGCCGCAGCGATCTCGGCCGTCGCGGGCGCCGAATCCTTCCTCGCCGAGGCCAAACTGCACGGCGATCCCGACATGGTGACCACCTGGATGGTTCAGCATCTGTTGCCGGCGCTCGATGGCCGCGACCTCGGGGCAGTCCCGATTACGCCTCCGCAGCTTGCCGAAATCACGGGCCTGGTTCAGAGCGGCAAGCTCTCGACCCACCAGGCAAGACGGGTCCTGCGACATGTCTTGGCCGAGGGCAGCACGGTAGAGGCAGCCGCCGGCCGCACGGCCCGCGAGTCAGTCCTGGATCCGGAAGCACTCGGCAAACTGGTTGAAGACGTGATCGCACGCTACCCTGACAAGGCTGCTGCGTACAGGAATGGAAAATCCGGGCTGCTCAATTTCTTTGTGGGCCAAATAATGAGAGGTACTTCCGGCAAGGCGGCGCCGGAGCTGACCCGCAAGCTTTTGCGAGCCATACTCGAAGACTGAGTCTTACGTAGCGTAAGTGAACTGCCAGATTCACAGGCAGGACTCCGGCCCGGATGCGCACGAGCCAGCATCGGCAGTTCACACCCTTGCCGAGTCACGGCACGCGATTGCACGGGCAATCGCTTCGCAAAGTCTGCCGGCCATCTCTGCCGCTGATTGAATGAAAGGCTCACGTGCCCTGAGCACCCGCTCTGCTCTGA
>CAZXEU010000060.1:0-5062 GCA_964639665.1 uncultured Rhodothermaceae bacterium
AAGTACCGGCTAATAGACGTACCGGTATCAAACTGCATCAATTCGGAGATTCACAAGATATTCGTGTTGACGCAATTCAATTCCGCGAGTCTGAATCGCCACGTTGCGCACACGTATGACCTGGACCGCTTCAGGGACGGATTTGTAACGGTGATGGCCGCCGAGCAGACACGGGCTTCGCTTGCGTGGTTCCAGGGCACCGCCGACGCGGTGCGCCAGTGCATTCCACATTACACCGTGTATCAACACGACCATGTGCTGATTCTCTCCGGGGATCAGCTGTATTCCATGGACTACCGCATGCTTGTGGCACATCACGAGGAGTGCGACGCCGACATCACCATTGCCGCGATCCCGGTGTCGGCTGCCGAGGCGAGGCAGTTTGGCATCCTGAAGACGGATGCGCGACACCGCATAACGGAGTTTCACGAGAAGCCGCAGAATCTGGAAGGCAAGGACAGCCCGGTGTCCGAGTCGATGCGGCGGCAAGGCCGTGCGTTTCTGGCTTCCATGGGGATTTATGTATTCAGCAGTGACGTGCTAAGCGAAGTCCTGGATGGCCGGCCGCACGATCACGACTTTGGAAAGCAGATCATTCCGAATGCCATAGAGGACCTGCGCGTCGTAGCATATCCGTTCGACGGATTCTGGAACGACATCGGCACCATTCGTTCGTTCTTTGATGCCAATTTGCTCTTGGCGGGTCGCAGCCCGCAATACAGCATATATGACAGTGACATGCCGCTGTATACGAACGCGAGGATGTTGCCGCCTGCGAGGCTGCATGCAGCAGAGGTAGCAGATTCCCTGGTGTCGGAGGGCTCCATTCTCGATCGTTGCAGCGTATCCGAGTCCATCATAGGCATTCGCTCCTACGTGGGCAAAGACACGATCATTGAGCGTTCGATCATCATGGGAGCAGATTACTTCCCGTGGCTCCCGCGGGAGGCTCGCGATCTCGTAGAAGGAGCCGCTAGCCCCGGAATCGGCGCCGGGTGCACCATATCAGGCGCGATCATTGACAAGAACGCGGGAATCGGTGATAACTGCATCATAAGGAACGAAGAAGGCCTGCAGGATCACGACGGCGAAAACTACTACATCCGGGACGGCATAGTTGTCATTCCCAAGAATGCGGAAATCCCGCCCGGAACGATCATATGAGGGGTTAGGGCGTTGCAGCCGCAAAACCCCTCTGCGATAATGCGATCCGTCATTCCGGTTATTGTCTGCTTGGTGGGGCTGGCCGGCTGTCGGATGTACGGCGCCAGCGATAGTGCGGACCTCGTACAGGCGCGGCTGCAGGCATCGGCGCAACGTCTGGCGTCTGAGCTGGCCGAACGGCAGGATGATACGGAAGCAATTGCCCGTGCCGCCGAGTTGCACCCGACACTCGCGCCCCTGGCGGAGCGCTTTGCAGCCGTGGTGTCTGAACATGGCCGGCTGGCAGCTCAGCACGCGGAGCTTGTCGCAAGTTTGCCGCAGGAGAATAACCTGCTGTTTGCTTGGGTGGGACCGGACCGGTACCGCGCGCTGCACAATGCGTACGGCGCCGTGACAGCGGACCGCCAGGTGCTCGGTGACAAGTATCAGGATGTGTTGCTTGATCTGGAGGAGGCATTGGGTGATCTGACCGCCCCTCGTGCAGCAACCCTTGCCCGTTACGGTGTCGCTCCTCCGTTTTACGCGCGCTTGATTTCCACTGCGCCAAGTCTTGAGAAGGTACTGGCCATGGTGGCGCCGGCGGCGGAGCAGTAGATGCCGCAGGGTTACCGGGCACGTATGGCTTTCAAGGCTCCGTTTGCGCTGTATGTGCTGACGCTATTCTGGCTGGTGCAGGCTGCCGGTCAGGTCGTGCCCGCAGATACGATCCTGCGCCACCACATCCCCGGTGAGATCGTCGTAAGGGGTCAGGGCGAGCCGGCAGAGAGGCGCACAGCCAACACCATGCAACGCGTACCGCTCGCGGCCATTGCCGGAGCTGATGCTCCCGCCATTGAAGGTGCCCTGCGCCGCATTGCGGGCCTTCATCTTCAGACCAATTCCCGGGGCGAAACCTTGGCATACCTTCGTGGCGCAGGAGAGCGTCAGATGGCTGTGTTTTTTGACGGCGCGTTGCTCAACGTTCCCTGGGATAACCGCGTTGACCTGGGTCTGGTGCCGTCAGACGTGGTTGGAGAGATCATCGTTGCAAAGGGAGTCCCGTCTGTGCTCTATGGCACAAACGTTCTTGGAGGTGCGCTGAATATGATCTCTCACGACCTGACCCATCCGGGTCGCTATACGCACTTTACAGCGGGCGGGGGATCCATGGGCGTGCGGCGTGCGAGCCTGGCCCACCTCGGTCGGCACCGCAGGGTTAGCTATGCCTTTTCGGGCGGTGTGGCGAGTCGCGACGCGTTTGCGGTGTCCCGGCGCGCCGACCTGCCCTACGGCCAGGACGATCCAAGGCGGCGTACCAACACGGACCGGGAATCCGTCAACCTGTTCGGACGCATCACGTACGGCACGGAGGAAGGGGCGCGCTTCGGACTGTCGATCTTGAGCGTGGACGGAAAAAAGGGCGTTGCCCCCGAAGGCCACGTAGATTCGCACGACGTCCCGGTGCGGTACTGGCGCTATCCGGACTGGTCAACGTCCATGGCCATTGCCACTGCCAGTGTACCATTGCAGCGCGCTCTGTTTCGCGGAACGTTCTGGGGAAGCACGTTCGACCAGACGATTGTACAGTACGACGGAGATGGCTATACCCGGCGTCAGGCGCAGCAGGAGGACGAGGATATTACGGTGGGCACGCGCCTTACGGTGGAGGCCGACGCCGGCCCGGGGCAGTTGGGCCTGGCCGTGAATGCGCTCACAAGCCGCCACCAGCAAACGGACTCCGATTTCAGTCCGCAAGCGCCAGATGTCCTGCAGACCTTTCGCCAGCATGTCTGGAGCACCGGTGCCGAGTACACTATTCCCGGAGTCACACGCCTGGTGCTCGGCGCGAGCATTGATGGAATAGCCACTCCGGAGACCGGAAACAAGCCTCCTCGGCGAGCGCAAATGGACTACGGTCTTAACGCAGGGTTTGTCTATTCGCCCGCGGACGTATGGACAATTCGCGCGGCGGGAGGCAGAAAGGTCCGCTTCCCGACCATGCGGGAACTGTTCGGCGATGCGCTCGGCAGATTCCTGGTAAACGAAAAGCTGCGCGCTGAATCCTCTCTCACGTCCGAGGTAGCCATTGCCCTGGATCGGGCCAGGTTCCGCGCTGGGGCAATAGTCTTCTACCAGCGGACCTTTGACACCATCGACCAGCGCATGGTTGTAGTCAACGGCGAGGACGCGCCGCGGCGTCAGCGCGTAAATCTTGATGGCAGTCGGGTAACGGGTATTGAGCTGGAGTTGGTCTCGCGCGTATTGCGCGGCCTGGATTTTGAGGGCAGTCTGGATTTTGAGGGCAATCTGACCTGGATGCGGCCCAGGGCCCTGCTTCCGGACAGGCAGGAGCCGCTGGTGGAAAAGCCCGGAATCCTGGGGTTGGCCACGGCGACATTCAGGCATGCCGGAGGCTTCTCCGCCGTCCTTGAAGGCGTGTACACGGGACAGGCCCACGGGCTGGCCCCGGACAACGAACTGGTGCCATTGGCTTCCTCGCTGGTTATCAACACGCGGATAGCCATGCTGCTCCTCTCCGGACGGTGGGGAGTCCAATTCTTCGGCCGCCTCAACAATGTGACCGATGAAGTGGTTTTGCCGCAACTGGGTCTGCCGGGGCCGGGCCGCGAGGCCGTCGTCGGGGTTGATATCACCTTCTGATCAGCGATCCGTCCCGTAATTCACGACCACACTGCTGTGTGCGATGGCGGGCGCCGCAAAAAAGGCCGACGCAGTCTGCCAGGTTTCCTGGAAGAAGCTGCTCTCGCGGTAGCGCTCCAGTGCTTCGGCAGAATGCCAGTGGCTGTACGACGTGAATATGTTGGGGAAGCGTTCGTCCTGCCAAAGCTCCAGGTAACCGCAGCCCGGAAAGGCCCTGATCCCGGCCCGCACGTCCTTGAAAAGCTCCAGGAAGGCTGGGACGGCTTCCGGGCGCAGCGTCATGCGAACGGTACGAATGAGCATCGCCTTGGTGGTGCTTACGCAGGAATCATGTCGGAGGCTGCCATTTGCCTCTGCAGGCTCCGGGCCTGCTCCGCGGCGCACTCTGCAAAATCCCGGCCGGCTGATGCGTAGAGGATCTGGCGGCTGCTGCAGACCAAGAGCGGCCCCTCGACCTGCTGCAGATCCTCGAGTCTTCCACCCTGTGCACCGATTCCGGGTATGAGCATGGGCTGTCCGGGGCACAGCTCGCGAAGCCTCGCCAGACCGCCCGGGTTGGTAGCGCCCGCGACCAGGCCGGCCGTACCCGGCCACCGGCTGTTCCAGGTCGAGACCTGCCGCGCAACATGCTCGGAAACTGTTGCGCCATCCGCGAGCAATTCCTGCAGGTCGCGGCCGCTTGGATTTGAGGTTCTCGCAAGGACAAACGCGGCCTTGTCCCCGTACGCCAGAAAGGGAGCGGCGGCATCGCTACCCATGTAAGGCGCTACCGTGCAGGCATCGAATCCCAGGACTTCGAATACTGCCCTTGCATAGAAGCGAGCCGAATTGCCGATGTCGCCGCGCTTGGCGTCGGCCACGGCAATGAGTCCTTCCGGGATGCGTGCCAGCGCGTCTTCCAGCGCTGCATATGCATTCGGTCCCAGGGCCTCGTAGAAGGCGAAGTTGACCTTGTAGCCGCAGGCGTAGGCGGCGGTGGCGGCGATGATCTCCCTGTTGAACCGCACTATGGCCTGGGCGGTGCCATGCCTGTGCAGAAGATGGCGCGGTATCCGCGCCGGATCCGGGTCCAGGCCCACGCACAGCAAAGATCGGTTGCTGCGCTGTATGTCGCGGAGACGGGTGCAGAAATCCGGCATGAACGAGGTGCCTGAGGCGCTCTCTTTAGGCCTGCAAGATACGGTGGCAGCGCGGCAGATACGCCGGGCGTGCATTCAGCGCGGGAGCCCCAACACTGTGGTTGGCGCCGGTGTAGGCC
>CAZXEU010000061.1:0-14739 GCA_964639665.1 uncultured Rhodothermaceae bacterium
GTACTCGCGTCGCCAGCGAAGAACGGTGTGGGGCGTTTGGGACATCCGCTCGGATACCTCTCGCGTCTTCAGCCCCTCGTCATATAGTAGCAGAATCTCGGCGCGGCGCCGAATGGGGGCGTTGGGGCCATGTTGAGCCAGCAGCCGGACGATCGCGTGATGTTTACGGGTAAGTAGATTGTACATGACAATTGTAATTGGTGAAGAATCGGTGCGGCTTAGTGCACACGGTGCCAGAAACTAAGCTTTTGCACAGAAAACTGCCAATCACGAAAAAAGATCAGGCACAAAATGCTGTGTTTCCATGGGCGGCCGAACATATCCAATATCTCCCTGCAGCGGTGGCAATTCTACTGATGGTGCCCTGAGCTCCTCGTGCGGAATCATGGACAACAAGTGTGCGATGCAGTTTACTCGAGCGCGGCGTTTGTCGTTGGCATTGATGACATACCAGCGAGCCTCCGCTAAGTCCGTGTACAAAAACATTTGGTCCTTTGCACGAGAATACTCAACCCACCGAGCGCGGGATTGCATGTCCATGGGGCTGAGTTTCCACCGACGTGTCGGATCCACCATGCGGCGCCTGAATCGCCTTTCCTGTTCTTCTGCACTTACCGAAAACCAGTATTTCAACAGCAGGATACCGGAATCAATCAGCAGTCTTTCGAACATGGGACAGGATCGCAAGAATTCACGGTATTCCGGATCTGTACAAAAGCCCATCACTCGTTCGACGCCAGCACGATTGTACCAGCTTCGATCAAACAGGACCATCTCGCCCGCCGCAGGAAGGTGCGGGACATAACGCTGAAAATACCACTGCGTCTTTTCCCTGGGCGACGGCTTGTCAAGCGCTACAACCCGGCAGATTCGCGGGTTGAGCGGAGCCGTGATCCGCTTTATCGTACCGCCCTTTCCCGCGGCGTCCCTACCCTCAAATAGTACAACCACCTTTAGCCCCTGGGCACGGATGTATCTTTGCAACCGGGCAAGTCTGATCTGGAGCTTGGACAGCTCTGACTGATACACTTTTTTTCCGATCGGCCGGGAGGAATCCGGCTTCTCTTGCTCGGCATCAGGATTGGTCCTATTCCCGGTATCCATTACGCTACATTCAGGCAGTATTCTGCAACAATATAGGCGCTGATCACGTCAACTGGTCTGATTCTAGGCTAGGGGAGGCACGGCGGTGGTCCAGGAATCCGGAATGGCTCAAAAGCACGCGCGCTATGGCCCCATCTGACAAGGGACGCAAGCTCGGCTTTGAAACGCGTATGCTTCACGCCGGCCATATCCCGGACGCTGCAACGGGAGCCAGGGCGGTGCCCATATACCAGACGACATCCTACGTATTCGACGACGTAGACTATGCCGCGCAGCTCTTTGATCTGAAGCAATACGGCAACATCTACAGCCGGATCAACAATCCGACCACGGCGGCCTTCGAAGAGCGAATGGCCTCGCTCGAGGATGGCGCCGGTGCCGTTGCCACGGCCAGCGGGATGGCCGCGCAATTTGCCGCAGTGATGACACTCATGGACCCCGGCGATCACCTGGTGTCTTCTTCACACCTCTACGGCGGTACGCGTACCCAGTTTGTGCATACCTTCCGCAAGCTCGGCCTGAGCGTTTCGTTCGTGAATCCGTCAGATATGGAGGCATGGGAGCGGGCAATAGGGCCGCGTACGCGGGCACTATATGGGGAAACAATCGGAAATCCCCAGGGAAGCGTGCTGGATTTCGGGCGACTGGCGGAGCTCGCCCGGACATATCGAATGCCCCTGATTGTCGACAACACGTTTGCCACACCCTACTTGTGCCGACCGCTTGCGCTGGGGGCCGATATTGTGCTCCATTCGGCCACGAAGTTCATCGGCGGTCACGGCAATTCCATTGGTGGAGTCATTGTTGAGTCCGGAGAATTTGACTATGGACATTATGCAACAATAGCGGCCCCGAGTCCTTCGTACCACGGACTGCGCTTCTTCGAGACCTTTGGCCACCAGGCCTTTCTGATGAAAGCCCGCGTGGAAACAGTGCGGGATACGGGTGCCTGTCTTTCGCCGTTCAATGCCTTTCTTCTTCTGCAGGGACTCGAGACACTGTCGGTAAGAATGGAGCGGCACGTGCATAATGCGCTCCAGCTTGCCTCGTTTCTCGAAGACCACCAGAAGGTTGCCTACGTGGCCTATCCGGGGCTTGCCAGCAGCGAATACCACAACCTGGCCGACCGCTTCTTGCCAAAGGGGGCCGGAGCCGTGTTTTCCTTCGGGCTTAAGTCTCGCAATCCAAGAATGGCCGGGAAAACATTCATTGAGGCTCTGGAGCTTTTTTCCCATCTGGCAAATGTCGGAGATGCGCGGAGTCTCGTCATTCATCCTGCTTCCACGACACACCAACAATTGTCGGATTCGGAGCTGGAAGACTCCGGTGTGGGAGCGGGCATGATCCGTCTTTCTGTCGGACTCGAAACAACAGATGACCTGATATGGGATCTGGATCAGGCCTTGCGTGCGATCTGACGCTGAATTCCGCGCTCAATCCTGCCCTGCGTGCGCGGTACCAAAGCCAGGAAACCGTCCGGCGTGCGTTAGCCGAAACGCGGACTATAGCGATGGTCGGTCTTTCGACGCGGCGGCAAAAGGCGAGCCAGTTCGTGGCCACGTACCTGCGCTCCCGCGGGTACCGGATAATTCCCGTTCACCCGCGCGCCAGGTCCATATTGGGAGAACAGGCGTATGCCTCGCTCGAAGAGGTACCGGATCGCATCGACCTTGTCAACGTATTCCGGCCTCCCGCGGAGTGCCCCGACCTTGCGAGCCAGGCCGTCAGTATCGGGGCACGCGTTTTCTGGCTTCAGCTCGGCATTGTCAACGAGGAAGCGGCGGCCATAGCCGATACGGCAGGGCTCGCGGTGGTCATGGATCGCTGCCTGAAGATGGAGCATGCCCGCTATGACGGGACGACGCACTTCATGGGCATGAACACGGGCATCATTACGGCGCGGAGGGCGAGGCCGCCAGCCGCAAGGCCGCGGGCCTAGTCCGACAATCCGAAGCGCGGCGAGACGAGCTGCCGGTCCTCCAACGGAACGTCGACCTGTACTACACGCGGCCAGGAATCGCTCACGGCAGTCACGGACTTGAACAGCCTGCCGTCCCGCTCGCGTTCCACGGCGGGCCGGATGATATGGCGGGAAGAACCGTACAGGATAGCCGCAAGCTCGCTGTTATGCGGAAGCCCGCCACCCCTAAATTCATCCTCACCGCTCGAATACAGGATCTCTCCGCGCAGCGATGCCGCGTGAATCTTGCCCATGTTGGAGTGCTGCACGATCCTGCAGAGGCGGCCTTCGATGTCGTCTTTCGACCATCCGGCCGCTTCCGCGCTCTCGATGAAGGCCTCGGCGAGCGTGGCCTGGATCACCATTTGTACGCCCAGAATGTCCTCCATTACGGCACGGATCTCATCAAGGCGGTCCGTGAACGCGTTGGACAACAGATCGGCCTCGCCAAACGCCGCCAGCACGGCAGTCATCACGGGAGAGGCATAGGAATCCTGAAAGAGTCCCTGTTCCTCGAAGGATAGCGCGTTGCCAACCTGCACGATGCGCTGCCGGTCGACGCCGTTGACCCCCACGTACTTGAATATGCCAAAGTCTATTTCGCGTACCTGCGCCGCCTGGGTAACGACCACGTTCTCGCTTATGTCTGCCTCCAGCAGCTGATAAAAGTGAGATGCCTGCGGCTGCAGGGCAGGGTCCGCGTGGAAACGGAACTTGAGCGGCACGCCATCCTCGTCGGCTGCCGTGGTCAGATATGCGGTACCGCCTTCATCCGTGATCCAGATTTCATCGAGAACGGTTCGTTTCCTGACATCCTGAAGAATCTTGATGATCTGTTCCGGGGAGCGCCCGGCTGCCTCTGCGGCGGCAACTAGATGGGCTGAAATGCGTGCCTGGCCGGTCATCTGGTTGTCCAGCAAATCGTCTAGAGCGTGTGCAATGGACGCTAGTGACATTCTGGGCATATGAAATCAGAGTTTTGCTTCGCGAATCAGTTCAGATCCTTTATTCTGCTGCAAGCGGAAATGCGGGCGACAGACACCGCAAAATCTGGTAGGCACGATTGGCAATGATGTTCCAGTTCTCGAATGTGACCCAAGTTATATTTTGATCTGTTTCCAAACCTGACACGAGGCAGTTATGCGCCACACATCGAGGCTCTGTGGCCTGTTCCTGATGGCTATGACCATCCTGGCCACCGTACGGCTTGAGTCTCCCATGCTCGGCTTTGGCGAAGGAGAAGCCGCAAGGCAGCAGGCCCTGGAGGCCCGCTTCGATTCGCTTCTGGACGCAACAAATCTCCAGGCATGGATGCACAGAATGACGGCTAAACCGCAGCACGTTGGATCGCCGCATTCCCTTGAAAACGCACGGTTCATGGAGGAGAAATTCCGTGCGTGGGGATACGAAACGGAGCTGGAAGTCTTTCACGTGCTTTTTCCAACACCCGTGGAGCGTATCCTGCAGATCGTCGGCCCGGACGCCCCGACGCTGGCCCTTATGGAGCCGGCCGTAGCCGGGGATGCCACGTCGGGACTGCGCGAGGATCGGCTGCCTCCGTACAACGCATATTCGGCGGATGGAGACGTGACGGCGGAAGTGGTCTACGTTAACCAGGGGATTCCCAGGGATTACGAAGAGCTTGACCGGCTCGGCATTGACGTAAGCGGCAAGATTGTCATCGCCCGTTACGGCGGGTCGTGGCGCGGCATCAAGCCGAAAGTCGCTGCCGAGCACGGCGCCATCGGCTGCATTCTGTACTCGGATCCAAGAGATGACGGCTACTTTCAGGGCGATGCCTATCCGGACGGGCCTTTCCGCATGGCGTACGGTGTGCAGCGCGGCTCCGTCATGGACATGCCGCTTTTCCCCGGTGATCCGCTGACTCCAGGGGTAGGAGCCACGGAGCAAGCGGAAAGGTTGTCCCGCGAAGAAGCGCCCACGTTGCTCTCCATACCGGTGCTGCCCATCTCGCACGGGGACGCGATAGAGTTGCTTTCGAGACTCGAGGGCCCTGTAGCACCCGCGTCCTGGCGTGGTGCCCTGCCACTCACATACCATGTCGGCCCGGGTCCAGCCCAGGTTCGGCTAAAGCTCTCCTTCAGCTGGGATCTGGTTCCGGCCTACAACGTCGTTGCCCGCATGGAGGGCTCGCAGTATCCGGACGAATGGATTGTGCGTGGCAATCATCGCGATGCCTGGGTCTTCGGAGCTGCGGATCCGACCAGTGGAATGGTTGCGCTCATGGAGGAGGCGCGGGTCGTCGGCCAGCTTGCGGCGCAGGGCCATCGGCCCAAGAGAACGCTGGTATACGCAGGCTGGGATGCGGAGGAACCAGGACTGCTTGGCTCGACGGAATGGGCAGAGGAGCACGCGGAAGAATTGCGCCAAAAGGCCGTCATTTACATCAATTCGGACAGCAACGGACGCGGATTCCTGGGCGCAGGAGGTTCCCATACGCTGGAGCTCCTGGTCAATGAAGTGGCACTGGCCGTGCAAGATCCGCAAACGGGGGTCTCAGTCGCCGAGCGCATGCGTGCCCGGGCCCGTGTTGCAGGTAGCACCGAAGCCGACACGCGGAAGGATCTCCGGATTTCTCCGCTGGGCTCGGGCTCAGACTATACTCCGTTCCTGCAACATCTCGGCATCGCGTCGCTCCATATCGGTTTTGGTGGAGAAAACAGAGGCGGCTCCTATCATTCGGCTTTTGATTCATACGATTACTACGTGCGTTTTGGAGACCCGGGATTTGCGTACGGCATTGCCTTGGCGCAGGTCACCGGAAGGCTCACGCTGCGTGTAGCCAACGCGGAAGTCTTGCCGCTGGCGTTCACCAATTTTGCCGACAATGTCTCGGGGTATGTTACCGAGGTAGCGGAGTTGGCGTCAACCATGCGACGGGAAACAGAGTGGCACAACAAGCTGGTAGCCGACGGGGTCTACGTACTGGCTGCAGATCCCAGGAAAACCTTCGTGGCACCGCCCAAGAAGACAGAGGTGCCTCACCTGAATTTTGCGCCGCTTCGCAATGCATTGGATAAACTGGTCGAAAGCGCCACAGATTGTGATGCCGCGTTGGCAGCTGCTACGCTGGCAGGCTCAGCCGGCGGCGAAATCAATGCGTTGCTGCTTAAGCTTGAGCGAGCCATGACACGCACGGACGGTCTTCCCGGCAGGCCGTGGTTCAAGCATCACATCTACGCCCCAGGGTTCTATACGGGGTATGGCGTAAAGACGCTGCCCGCAGTGCGCGAAGCCATTGAGGCGCGGGACTGGCAGGAAGCGGAAAGACAGATTGAGGTTACGTCCCAAGTTCTCCTGGCCGTGGCAAGCGAACTGGACAAGATCGTGGAGGCCCTGCCGTAGCATGCGCAAACGAGGTATGGACGCCGTGCGTCGTGCACTGGAGCAAGACGGGATTGACTGCGAAATACGCCAGTTCGCGCGCTCCACGCGCAGCGCCGCCGAGGCAGCGCTGGCTCTTGGCTGCGACGTGGGGCAAATCGTCAAGTCACTGGTCTTCCGTTCGGCCGAAACGGCCGAACCTGTCCTGGTCCTTGCCAGTGGTCGCAACCGCGTGGATGAAAAAAAGGTACGCGACATCCTGGGGCAGAGAATTGGCAAGGCCGACGCCGGATTTGTCCGGCGCACGACCGGATTTGCCATCGGGAGCGTACCGCCCGTCGGGCACGAGACGACGCTTCCCACGGTAGTGGATGCGGACCTTCTGGAGTACGCGGAATTGTGGGCTTCGGCCGGTAATGCCAATGCCGTATTCCGCTGCACGCCGGCGTTTCTGAACAGTCTCGGGACCGTGGCCGAGATCAGGGCGTCTCGGCTGCATTCATCTCCATGAGGAGCCGGATGCCCCGAAGCGTCAGGTGCTTGTCCCGGTGGTCGATAGTAGCGAGGTTTTCGGTCAGCACCTGGCTCCAGCCTCCGGTGGCCACGACCGTGCAGGGATCGCCCAGGTAGTCCGTGATGCGGCGCAGCGCACCGGCTACCTGGTCCAGTACGCCCAGCATGATGCCGGATCGCAGGGCCTCCTGAGTGGACCGGCCAATGGCCGTCGTCGGCACGGAAAGGGGGGCGCACGGAAGCTGTGCCGTGTCGCCGGCCAGCGCGCGACGGAGCATTTCCGGTCCCGCACTGATCGAGCCGCCGAGATATACGCCGTCCGCGGAAATCGCCTCTATATTGGTAGCCGTTCCCATGTCCACAACTACGACAGCGCCGCGACCTCCCCACACGTTCCAGGCGGCAGCCGCTGCGGCGAGACGATCCGCCCCGAGCGTATGCAGTGTTCGGTATCCAATGGTGAAAGGAACCTTCAGGGACGCGTTTACACGGAGCAGCGGCATCTCCGCCCCGAGCGCCTGCGCAATGCTCTCTGCCATCCAGGGCACTACGCTCGCCATGCCGACACGGGACAGACGATGATCCCCGGCGACGCTGGAGAACCGCTCCAGCCATGCCGCTATATCACCACGAACGGGCACGGGCAGACTCCAATCACCGGCCATGCCACCAGGGCCGAAGAAGGCGCCCTTTACACGGCTATTACCTATATCCAGTGTAAGCCACACGGCGACTATGCAGTCAGCGGGGAAATGGTACCTGCCGTAATGCGCCGCTCGCCCTTTGCAGTCAGCAGACGCAATGCACCGGTTGCAGAAACCCCCTTTACGGTCCCCTCCAGCACTTCGGAATTCCAACCTTGGTCGACCCTGCGCGCATTTCCCAGGTCGTGCATGCGAGCCGAGTACGACTGCCGGATTGTTTCCTGATCCCGGTGAACTTGTGCGTAGCGCGTCTCCAGGCGCCGAAGAACGTCGGCCATGAGTGGAGCCCGTGCGACATGTCTGCCGGTCTCCAGGAGCAGTGACGTGGCGCGCCCGTCAAGCTCGCCCGGAAACCTGTCCTGGTTTACATTCAAACCGATGCCTAGAATCACGACCGCCTCTCCAGCGGGCATGAGAACAGATTCCAGCAGCATGCCGCAGCACTTCCGCCCTTCAATGAGAATGTCGTTGGGCCACTTGATCCGGGAGATAAGGGGCGCGACAATACCGTCAACCGAGTCGACGACGGCAAGGCTTGCCGCAAGTGTCAGAAGATTGAGGTGAGAAGGCTCAAGCCGCGGCCTCAAGACAATGGAGAAGAGCAGGCTCTTGCCGGCATCCGCGAACCACTTCCTGTTCAGGCGGCCTCGCCCCTCTGACTGGTGCTCGGCCAATACCACGCAGCCTTCCTCGGCTCCTTCTTCCGCCCACGCCTTGGCCAGGGCATTCGTGGAAGTGACGTCGTCAAACGCCCTGAGGCAGCGGCCGAACGCCTCGGTTCTGAGGTCCTGCGCAAGCTGTTCAGCCAAAAGAAGCATGGTGAGCGTAACTGCGGATGCATGTCGGCCTGTGCGCCGGGTCAGCAGTTCCGGCAAGGTAACCCATCCGCGACGGGCTGTGCCGTCTCCGGCATTGGTGACCAGGCGGTTGGCCGTCCGGGATCATTACCGGCCCTGAGGGTGGTCACCTTGTACATGGAGGCAACAGGATGGTCGGGAAGACAGCTGCGCTAGGCACGGATGGGGCTTTTCGAACATTGTTCGAATGCTGGCGCCGCCATGCGCATCGCGGGTGGCCTTCGAGTCCGGACCGCCTGACTGGAATCGGAGCGAGCCATGGTATTCAGTCTTCGGCGTAGCCGTAAAACGCTTCGGTTCTCAAGAGCGACACGGCAGGGCGAAGCGGCAGCTTCAGGCGCGTGGCAATTCTGACCAAGTATGGCACCCAGCCCAGTCCCTGCGCTTGACGAACCTGGACGAAGTATGTACTCGATTCCACGTAGAACAGCGTCTGGGTGCGATGTGTGACGGAAAGAGCCACGACGTCGCCCAGGTCGCCGTCGATAAAATAGCGAACTTCCTGCAGGGGCTGCTTCCGGCCGCGCGCAGGATGGGCCGCAACATGGATCACGCGCGCCACTCGGCCCAGCAGCAGGGTGTCCGGCATCATACTGTACCGAAAGTCCTCGAAGTACCTGTCCTCCAGATAAGGCGGATCTTCCGGCAGCAGACTTGAAATCAGGGCAGGCATGTCGAGAGAATCCGCAGTCTCGGATGTGCCCCGGGAGATGTCTGAGTTCGCCGTGCTTTTTACAGCCACTTCAATCATGGGAGTGGAGGAGCCGTCCGCCTTGCGCACCGTGCGGGAGTAGCGCATGTGCGCCGGTGCTCGAAGGAAGGATTCCCAAAATGCGGCATGGTCCACCGTACGCAGCATTTCGAGGGCGTCTGACTGTGCCTTCACTTGCCACGTCAGTGAAAGAAGCACCATGCAGAAGACTGTATTCGGGCGCAAGGACACCTGACTGAACGGAGTATAATGGGTGTGATAAGTGCAGTTTTGAGGATGAATCCCTGCACAGGCTGGGTCGTTCCACAGCCAGCCGCAATCGCAAAGGGTTCCGTTTTGCACGTCGCACACCGCACGAGAGTTCTTACGCAGCTGTGAACCTGACCACGGCACGGGAGAACGCCACGGTTGTGGCGCATGAGGCAGCACGCGTGATCGGCGACACGGCTCGGGGTCTGGGTATTCGGGAGAAGGGGCCGAGTGACCTGATTACCGTAGCTGACGAGGCATCGCAGGCCCACATTGTAGAGCGGCTGCGCGCACAGTTTCCCGAATGTGGAATCCTTGCGGAGGAAGACGGAGCCGAGGCGGCGACGGCAGATTACTGCTGGATTGTCGATCCTCTGGACGGGACGACGAATTTTGCGCACGGATTGTCCCCGTATGCGATCAGCATCGCGCTGCAGCACGAAGACACGATCGTTGTCGGCGTCGTCCTGGACGTCAAGAAGGGGGATGTATTTGCCGCGCAGCAGGGAGCCGGCGCGTTTTGCAACGGCAAGCGCATCAGTGTCAGCAAGCGCAACTCCCTGGCGGAGTCTCTCATCGCGACGGGGTTTCCGTACCGTTCGTTCGATTTCGATCGGCAATATCTCGACTCGCTGCACCGTTGCATGATTGCCACGCGCGGCGTTCGCAGGCTGGGCTCTGCTTCGATTGATCTCGCCTACGTGGCGTGCGGGATCTTTGATGGGTTTTTCGAGATTGACCTGCGGCCGTGGGACGTTGCTGCAGGGCTGCTCCTCGTCAAGGAAGCGCACGGCGTAGTTACCGATTTTTGCGGGAATCCCGATCCCCTGTCCGGCAGGCAGATACTGGCCACGAACGGCCGGATCCATGATGAGATGCTGGATATCACATCGCCGCTGCGCGAATCCATGACCGTTGCGGCTGAATCGCTCTAGATATGTCCATATCCTCCCATCAGTTGCTAAGCGATAAGAAAGGAGTCATTTTCGGGGCGCTGAACGAAACCAGTATCGCGTGGGCCATAGCGGAATCGGCGCATAGGGAGGGCGCACGCTTTGCGCTGTCGAACGCGCCCGTGGCCAGAAGACTCGGTACGATGGGCTCCCTGGCGGATAAAACAGGCAGTCCGGTCCTGTGGGCCGATGCCACGCGGGACGAGGACCTGCAAGACCTCTGTGCTTCGCTCGCAGGCCACTATGGCCAGATCGATTTCATCGTTCATGCTATAGGCATGGGAGTAAACGTGCGAAAGAGGGTCCCGTACGAGAAGCTCAATTACGACTGGTACCGCAAGACACTGGACATTTCCGCCGTCAGCCTGCACCGCATCATCCATCATGCCGTGGAATCGGGAGTCCTGGCAGACGGGGCCTCGATTGTCACCCTGTCGTACATCGGAGCGCAGCGCGCGTTTACGCGTTACTCCGAGATGGGCGATGCGAAGGCGCTGCTTGAGAGTATGGTGCGCACGTGGGGTGCTGTGCTGGGCAGCCGTGGCATTCGAGTAAACTGTGTGTCCCAGTCGCCTACCAAAACCACCGCAGGACAGGGCATTTCGGGGTTTGACGCCATGTTTGAATTCGGCAATCGGCTGTCGCCTCTTGGCAATGCCGACGCAGCCAGTTGCGGCGACTATGTTGTGACGCTGCTAAGTGACTTGACGCGCATGGTTACCATGCAAACGCTGTATCATGACGGCGGATTTAGCAGTGCGGGCATTACAGAAGAGGTTGTTCGATCCATGGTGAAATCCGAATGAGGACCTGCTCCGTGCCGTACCTCGCGCAGTACGCTGTCCTCGTGCTACTGGCGGCCGCGCCGATTTACCAGTCGGCGGCCCAGAATGGCGCGGACGTTGCGACAAGCGAGTCCGTCCATTATTCGCTGCGGGCGGGCACGACCGTCTTCGCCGAAGCTGATGGCACGAAGCCCTACGTCCGCCTCGGTTTCATGGAGCCGGTATATGTCACGGACACAGACGCAGGATGGAGCAGCATACGCACGCAGGACGGCGCACGAGGGCATGTCAGGTCTCACCTGATTTCCAATGCATGGATCCGGGTCTCCAAGTCTCAAAAGCGCCTTTATTTCTATCGAGGCATGGACCTGGTGCTCGATCTGCCCGCGGATTTCGGATTCAACGCCTATTCCGACAAGGAAAGAAGAGGGACGGAATCCAATCCGGATGACTGGCGAACGCCCGAAGGGTCGTTCTTTGTGGTAAGAAAGAACCCGCGCAGCCAGTTCTACAAGGCATTTGTGCTCAACTATCCGAATAAGGAAGACGCCGAGCGGGGCCTGCGCGAGGGGATAATTTCCCAGGGCCAGTATGGCGCAATCGTGCGGGCAGCAGAGCAGTTGCGCGAGCCTCCCATGAATACGCCGCTCGGCGGGATGATTGAAATCCACGGTGAAGGAACGGGCAGGTCCACGAACTGGACGCAGGGCTGCGTCGCCGTGCACAATGAAGGGATGGATCGTCTCTGGGAATGGGTCGAAGTTGGCACGCCCGTAATTATCGAGAAATAGGTGGTTCGGCGTCCGATTCCGGCCGAGACGGTTCCTATAAGGCCGGTTCGCTTGCGGGTCCTCCAATGTGGAGAGGCATGATCGCTCGGACCGTGGTTCTATGCGGCATCTGATTGCTTTCAGGGGTGTCGATACTGCACATTCCAACAGACCGGAGCACGCTTGCAGCGGTCTGCGGTGAATCTCGCCTCGCCAGTTTGGGTCCCTTGCTCCAGCTGATCGGTGTCGAAGTGCCAGAGCACCACGCCACCGGAGTTGGTAACAAGTCGCGGATTCGGCCCGCTCCAGGTGGTGCGGCTTGTACCAGCTGCCCTTTTCTGACTACGCACTCAACGCACCGCGCTGCACCATGGTGATCGGACACGTGCTAGATTTCGCTCGGGCAATCGCGGAATCGAGGTACGCAGGTACGTCGATTCTTGCTGATGTGCGGGAACCCGCCTTCACGCAAGAATTCCCGTTCCCTTCGATTCGGCGCCGATCCCGGTCAAGTCCATTTCCGGCGGGGCTAGGCTTCCCCGGCAGCCATTCGGGGGCATTTCTGGATCCTTGCTAAGGAGCACGCACGAGTCATGTGGCAGCTCTCGCTGATGCAATTGGGGGATGGGCGCTGAATCCCGGCGTTCTGTTTTTGCGTATTTTCGCAATAGCCCTGCATGAAATTTGGTGCTTCATGGCACGAAGCTTGAGGATTGCGGTGGTTCTGGCGATTTGTGCGTCCGGAACCGCGGGAGCACAGGACCGTGCCCCGAAGCCCCTGGCCTTTGACGATCTGGGTCCGGGTCCGGTCTATGTTGTGCCCGTAAGTGGCATGATTGACAACGGTTTGGCTCGCTATATTGAGCGCGCGCTGGACGACGCGGAAACGGGTGAAGGCTCCATCGTTCTGCTGCACATCGATACCTTCGGCGGACTGGTGGACGCGGCGGACAAGATTCGCCAGGAGCTACTGGATGCGCCGCTGCCTACGGTCGCGTTCATCGACAAGAACGCCGCCTCTGCGGGCGCGCTGATATCGTATGCCTCGGATCGGATTGTGATGGTGCCGGGGGCGTCCATTGGAGCGGCCACGGTGGTTGAAGGCGTGGGTGGCGAAGCTGCTCCGGACAAGTACCAGAGTTACATGCGCGGTCTCATGCGCGCCACCGCGGAAGCAAATGGACGGGACCCCCGTATCGCTGAGTCGATGGTTGATCCATCGCTCGAAGTGCAAGGCGTTTCCGAAGCAGGCAAAGTCCTGACTCTGTCCTCCCAGGAAGCGCTTAGCCTTGGAGTTGCGGACAGCATTCTGGACTCCGTTTCAGACGTAGTGGGCGCCTTTGGGCTTTCTTCCGCCAGCCTGGTTGAGCACGAGGAAACAACCGCGGAGCGCATTCTTCGCTTTCTCGGTTCGCCCGTGCTGCAGTCGCTGCTGATGCTGATGATGCTGGGGGGACTCTACTTTGAACTCCAGACACCGGGCGTGGGCTTTCCGGGCGCAATTGCACTGGTGGGAGCGGCGCTGTTTTTCGCTCCGCATTATTTGCTTGGCCTGGTCGAAATCTGGGAGATCCTGATTTTCATCATTGGCGTCGGGCTCATCCTGACGGAGCTCTTCGTGCTGCCAGGATTCGGCGTTGCCGGGACATCGGGAATTGTGTTGGTGCTCGTGTCTTTGCTTGTATCCCTGGTCGGCAACATCGGGTTTTCGTTTCCGCCCGTACGCTCATTCACGCCGGCAGTCGTTACCGTTGCGGCCACGCTTGCCATGCTGGTCGTGACGGCGGTTGTGCTGGGGCGGTCGGTTTCCCGGTCAGCGCCATTCGGCCAGCTGGTGCTGGCGCCCGAACTTGCCAGCAGCTCCGGCTACACGTCCGCGGTAACGCATACGGAATTCCTGGGAAGGACCGGTCCGACACTCACGCCACTGCGTCCTTCTGGAGCCATGGAAATTGACGGCCACCGCGTTGACGTTATAACTGCCGGAGAATTTATCGGCCAGGGCAAGCTGGTGCGCGTGGTGGAGGTCCGTGGCAGTCGCGTCGAGGTCAGGGAAATAGTGCAGGCCTAGGAGCGTCCCGTGGAATACGTGATACCTATACTGCTGATTGCCACGGGATTCGCCCTCATTCTGATAGAAGTGTACCTTGTCCCGGGCTTCAATGTCATCGGGATTCTGGGTGCACTGATGATAGTGTTTGCCATCGGATACGTGTACAGCGAATCAGGCTTGGTAGGGGGGACGGTCGCTCTTGCGGGAGCCCTGACGGGAGGAGGGTTGCTCGGCTACGTATTGTGGTCATCGGGTGCGTGGAACCGGTTCATTCTGGCGACCAATCTGCGAAAGGATGAAGGGGAGCGGGCCAGGGAACACGCCCATCGCGCCCGACACCTGGGCAAGTCGGGCGTGGCGCTTACGCCGCTTCGGCCAACCGGCATCGTGGAGGTTGAGGGTGAGCGCATCGAGGTCGTGACGGAAGGCGAATTCATCGCCGCCGGAAGCCAGGTAAGGGTGGTGGCCATGGACAGGCGCAGGTATTTCGCGCGCCTTGATGCTGCTGCCGGCCAGTAGCCCGATTGCTTACCGAGGCTTGTGTCGAGGCAGTCCGGGCGGGGCCTTACGGAGGACACGGAGGAACGCACCGGCTAGCCTGCTTTACCAACGGTCATATCGGTAGGTTAAGGATATGACAATTGGGAGCGTATGTTTACTGGAGTCGGATGCGTAGCGTGCGGTTTTCGAGCCAGGGGATGGGATAGGCTGCGTCGGTATATCCGGCTGCGAGG
>CAZXEU010000062.1:0-15204 GCA_964639665.1 uncultured Rhodothermaceae bacterium
CGCACTGTGGAAAGGGCCCGGAAAAAATTCCTTCGGCCTCGAGCTTCGAGGCTCCGCAGCTCGCTGCTCCGCCTCGAAGCTCGGCCTCTCTTAATCCAATTTTAATTGTCGTCGGCCTCAATCTATATTGACGTTGATCAGGCAGGATCGGGGCTAGACGACCAACGAGGTTTAGGTCCGTTGTCTGTACTACCACCACAGCAACTGCAAGGGAAGAAGGCTATCGATACGAGTCCGAAGCCGGATGAGTGTGGTTGTGACTCCGTCGCGCGACAACGTGCGGCGGAACGTGGCTTACGCCCACGCGCGCAGCTCGGTGCCAGCATGCTGGACCGTGCGATCAAGACATCAAGCCTCTCTTGCAGGATCTGACAGGTATGTCTGGGCTTTTCGTTCCCAATCGAGAGCCAGGAAGCGACGACCACGGTGGGATTAGACGCCAGCTACCGTGCCTGGCACCGCTACTCCAGTATTCCGTAGCCTACGTGAAGAAGTGCCGGCTAGCGAACCGCGACGCAGGAAATCTCGACACGGGCTCCGCGAGGCAGCGCACTGACCTGAACGGTTTCCCGGGCCGGCGGAGTCTCGTTGAAGTAGCGGGCGTAGACTTCGTTGACCTGGGCAAAATCGTCCATGTCTACCAGGTACACGCGGCACTGGACGACACTCGAGTAGTCCATACTGACCGCGTGCAGGATGGCGCCGATGTTCTGGAGTACCCGTTCGGTCTCGTCCACTACATCTCCCGAGATGAGGGAGGCCGACGCGGGATCCAGTGCGATCTGGCCGGAGCAGTAAAGGGTGCGGTCAACCAGAATGGCCTGACTGTAAGGTCCGATGGCTGCGGGCGCCAGAGGCGTTTTCACCACTGTAAACGAAGCTTCTTCGACGTACGGCATGGAGCCACCTCCGGAATTAGAGCCAAACTACCTGGGGAACATGCGCAACGGGAGGGGATAACTCAAACGAAGAAATATCTAATACGGCGCCTCCGCATCGCAACAATTCTTTGGCGCGGGGGCGTCTGGAAGCAGAGTGCCATTACAATTCCGGGATCTGGCCATGGATTTGGGACTGAAAGACAGGGTAGCATTTGTTGCCGGTGCCAGTAGTGGACTGGGCCTGGCCGTGGCGCAGGCCTTGGCCTTCGAGGGATGTCGCGTGGCGATTTGTTCGCGCGATGAGGAGCGCATTGAGCGGGCGGAGAAGGATCTGGTGCAGCGCACCGGCACTTCCGCAAAGCATGTGCTTTCCCTGGCGTGCGACGTTACGGACGAGGTCCAGATCGCAGCTGCCATGCGCAAGATCCGTGACACGTATGGTGCTTTGCATGTTCTGGTTACCAATGCAGGAGGTCCTCCAACGGGACTTCTAGACGACTTTGACGCGAATACCTGGCGGTCGGGACTGGAGCTCAATCTGGTAAGCACCATCAATCTTTGCCGGCTTGCGTTGCCGCTGCTGAAGCAGGCGGCGGCCGAGGACGGTCATGCACGGATCGTCATGGTGACGTCCATTGCTGCCAAGCAGCCCATCGGCACCCTGTATCTGTCGAACACGGCCCGCGCGGGAGTCCAGGGCTTCGCAAAAACGCTGTCCGAGGAAGTGGGACCGCTCGGCATAACTGTAAATACGGTACTTCCGGGGTTTACCCGAACGGAGAGACTTCAGCACCTCGTTGATGACCTCATGCAGCGTACGGGCAAGACAGCCGCGGAAGTAGAGGCGGGATGGGCGGCGAGCGCGGCGCTTCGGCGCATCGCCGATCCGAAGGAATTCGCGGCCGTTGTGACCTTCCTCGCCAGCCGCCGGGCCAGCTTCCTGACAGGCGCGGCCGTACCCATTGACGGAGGCTATTCGAAGCACGTCTTCTAGAACGAGCCGTATTCGGTGCTGTGGCATCGCACGGAGGCGAAATCTGGCATGAACGACAGGATACTGGTAGCCATGAGTGGTGGAGTGGACTCCTCCGTGGCTGCCGTGATGCTGAGCCGCCAGGGCCACGAGGTGGTGGGACTCACGATGAAGACGTGGGACTACGCGCAAGGCGGCCGGACCGCGGGCAAGGAGGTTGGCTGCTGTACGCTAGATTCCATGAACGACGCCAGGTCGGTAGCGCAGAAGTACGGCTTTGCACATTTTGTGGTGGATATCCGGGGTGAGTTCGGCGACTGGGTTATCGAGCGATTTACGGAGGAGTACCTTGCCGGCAGAACCCCGAATCCTTGCGTGCTCTGCAACACCCATATCAAGTGGGCGGCGCTCTTGGCGCGCGCGGATGACCTTGGCTGCGACCGCATCGCTACGGGACATTACTCCCGGGTGCGGCGCGACACCGAAACCGGTCGCTACGTGCTGTCAGCGGGCGTGGATCTGAACAAGGATCAAAGCTACGCGCTGTGGGGGCTTCCGCAGGAGCATCTCGCGCGCACCGTCTTTCCCCTTGGCCGCCTGACCAAGCCCGAGATTCGCCGCAAGGCGGAGGAATTCGGGCTGAGCAGGGTCGCCGCGAAGCCGGATTCATATGAGATCTGCTTCATTCCTGACAATGACTACCGGCGGTTTCTCCGCGACCGCGTGGAGGGATTGGCACCGAGTGTGGACGGGGGACCCTTTGTGCTCTCGGACGGCACGCATATCGGCTGGCATGCCGGCTATCCCTTCTACACCATCGGGCAACGCCACGGCCTCGGTCTGGCGCTGGGATACCCGGTGTACGTGACGGCCATAGACCCCGCCACCAACACCATCACGGTAGGGCCTCGCGAGGAGTTGCTGCGCCAGACACTGACCGCAGACGGTGTCAATCTTGTCAAGTACGCAAGCCTGGCCGAGGAGCGCAGCGCCACGGGCAAGGTACGATACAAGGATCCGGGCGCTCCCTGCCTGGTGCGACAGACTTCCGAGGATGAGCTTACGGTTTCATTTGCCGAACGTCGGCGAGCCATTACTCCGGGACAGTCGGTCGTTCTCTACGAAGGCGATGACGTGTTGGCCGGCGGCTGGATTCGCACGGTCGAGGAACCGGAAGCGGCGACTGCGAACACGTAGATCCAAGTAATGCGCCCAAGCAATGCCACTGGTCCAGGTGTGGCGCTGCGCCGGAGGATTCTATGGTGATGAAATCTGGCAGCCGAGGGAGTGCCGCGCTGATCAGGGGAACGGGCCGTGTTACCTTCGTCGAGGTCGGCCGCGGATTCTACGGCATTCGCTCCGACGACGGCGCGCGCTACGATCCCGGTCCACTGGACAAGGCATTTCAACGCCACGGACTGCGCGTCCGGTTTGTGCTGCGGCCGCGCCCCGGTGCCATGTCCGTGCGCATGTGGGGGGAGCCCGTCGAGCTGGTTTCCTTGGAGCCGGTCGGCGCCGCGTAGCCAATCCCGGCGCTATAGCGCTACGCGCGCGCCCAGGTTATCCTTTTCCGCCTGGGCGGCGAGGTACGTCGCTACGGCAAGGTCCTGGACGGCGTTGCCCACGGACTTGAAGAATGTGATTTCGCCGTCAGATTCCCGGCCGGCTCTGCTTCCCGATGCCACCTCGCCCAGCTCTGCGTGTATGTGGCTCTCGGTTATCAGCCCCTTGGCGAGGGGCGCGAGGATATCGCCCGCCTCTTTCAGACAGGCGGCCCGCTGATCCACTACCACTCTTGCCACGCGCACTACTGCGTGCGGTATCTCCGTCATATCCGGCCGGTAGGAGCCTACGCCGTTGATGTGGCAGCCCGCTTTGAGGTGCTCGGCGTCGAAAACGGGCGTAAGGGACGTTGTTGCCGTGCAGATGATGTCGGCTTCTATCAGCACTTCGGGGCGGGAGGCTACCTCGACGTCAACGCCCACGACGCGCCTCATCTCGCGGGCAAAGGCCTCCGCGTTGTTCGGATCCCGGCCGAACACGAAGGCCTTTTCCAGGTGCCGGACGGCGCAGATCGCCTCAAGCTGCGTGCGGGCCTGCACGCCCGCGCCAAAGATGGCTGCCACCCGGGCATCGCGCCTAGCCAACAGATCGGTGGCCAGGCCCGCGCCGGCTCCCGTGCGAATTGCGGTGATGCACTCCCCGTCCATCAGGGCGAGTGGTTCTCCCGTAGCGGCGTCCGATACCAGCACGAGGGCATGTATAAAGGGAAGCCCGCGCCCGGCGTTGCCGGGATTCATGGTTACCACCTTGAGCCCCAGTCGCGCGCTTCCGGGAGCATATGCGGGCATGAAGAGCGCGCGGGCCTCGTGCTCCGGAATCTCGATGCTGGAGCGTACAGGCACAGTGACTTTCCCGGCTGAAAGGGCAGAAAAGGCGTCCCGCATGAGCGCGATGGCCTTCGGCATGGAAAGCGTCTGTCGAATCAGCTTCCCGGAAAGAACGCGTATGACGGGCATGCCCTCTGTTCTCGCTAGCGCAATATGAAGCCGTTCCGCAGGGGGTCGGCAGGGTCGATGCAAAACAGGTGCCGGCCTGTGATGTAGGCGCGTCCTTCTACCTCAGGTACGATGGCCGCATACGTCCCGAAGGTAGTTTCCTCTGCAACCCGGACGGTAAACCGGCTGCCGATAATGCTCTCGATAACCAGGGGTTCGCCGAGCACTGCCTCGCCGCGCGCATAGTGCAGCGCAGCGCGGCCACTTACGCCGGTTCCGGTCGGGCTCCGGTCCACTTCGCCTTCGGCAAACACGCACACGTTTCTGCTGTGCCCACCCGGGTCCCTGGCTTCATCGATGAAAATGGTGCCGTACAAGAAGCCCAGGTCATCCTCGAATGGATGCGTGATGGGCTTATGCTCCATGATAGCACGCTTTATGGCCATGCCTCGCTCGACCAGCCGCGTAAAGAATTCGGGCGTGCATCGCAGGCCTGCTTCCCGCGCCTGCACGTAGGCGTAGAATGCCCCTCCAAAGGCGATGTCGTAGCGGATCGTGCCGAGCCCCCCCACCTCCACCTGCTGATCCGTGGCGTATACGAAGGAGGGCACGTTTCGGAAGGAGACGGATGATACCCCGGTGGCACCGAGCCGGGCGAAGGCGGTAACCCTGCCCGCAGGGGTGTCAATGCGCACGCGTGTAACGGGGCGAGTGCTTGGCAGCAGACCTGTTTCCAGCGCCACCTTCGTGACAGCTATGATGGCGTGCCCGCACATGGTGCTGTAGCCCTCGTTGTGCATGAAGAGCACCCCGAAATCAGCCCCCGGCGTCACAGGCGGCACGACGAGGCAGCCGTACATGTCGGCATGGCCGCGCGGCTCCCACATGAGTGCCTTGCGCAGCAGGTCGTGACACTCGGATGCCTGCCTGCGCCGGTCCAGGATGGTCGCGCCTTCCAGCTCCGGATAGCCACTCAGGATTATGCGCAGCGGCTCCCCTTCCGTGTGGGCATCGATCGTGACAAATGTGAGCCAGTCATCCGGCGGCTGCCATCTGGCCCCAGGTGCAAGCGAAATCCTGGTATTCATTGACAAGGTGTGGAGGCTGCGCTAAAGGATAAGTTGTCGGGGCCTCGGGCGCCACCGGCGACAGCGGCATCCCGGACGGCAGACGCGCCGACCGGGCGCGGCCCGAGCGGGTCCAGCAGAATCTCGCCTGCATTCTCCGGTAGGCGCTGCAAAATCGCGTCGGAGCACCGCAGTGCGTCATCCGGCCCGGGTATTGACGTTTGCCGGTCAATCAACCGGGTGCAGTCCCTGCAGTACGGCTAGTGACCAAATGCAGCGTGTCTCCAGGCAAACGGCATCGGGCCAGCCACAACAAGATACGCGGTGCCGCTCCCCCTGATGCCGGACTTCCTATGCAGAAAGGTCTGCCAACTCGATGTCCTTGAATCGGAATCTGAACACCTGGCGGCGGTGCACCTCGATCGATATGCTGCCCGAGGGCTGTATTTTCTCCCCACCGTCCCAATCGATTATCGTCTTTCCGTTTAGCACGGACTTGACTCGGGAGCCCACTACGCTAATTTCGAATTCGTTCCAGGGGTCTTCGTCCGTGCTCCACTTGTACGTCCAGTCTTCAGGCAGGTATGGCTCGAAATTCTCGGCCTGATAGCCTTGCATGGGATACGGAAGCCAGTATTCCGTGAAGTCCCAGATGAACCCGGTAGACTGTGGGACATTGGAGGCCAGATCGAATCCATGCCTGGGAAAGTTGTCCGGTTCCCATGTATCCCGGAATTGAATGCCGCAGTTTCCGACGGCGTCCTCGAAGGCCATGAACTTGAGCCTAAGCGCGAAGTCCGTCAATGGTCGGTCGTACGTTAGCCAGACATACTCCTCCGTGCCGGGAGTATCCAGGACCAATTCTCCGTTTTCGATACTGAATACAGTCTGCGCCAGAGAGTCGTCGACTGCCACCCGATCCAGGTGCCATCCGGTGAGGTCTTCTCCATTGAAAATCGAAACGAATTCAGGCGTGCCGGCAGATTCGGGCACCGAAGCATTCTCACTCTCCGGGCTGCATCCGGCTACTAGCGCGGCGAAGGCGAGCGCACCGGCAATGCGCATTGCGCCGCGCATAAAAACCTTGCTTGCAGGGCCCTGCAGAACCTGGACGAGTTCTGTAGGGGACATACGGGTGTATTTCATGATTCTCCGCAGGTCTGGAATCAAACTGTATTGCATTCAGGCGCCACAGGCAGAAGATAGTCCATATTCTTCAAGTGGGCGCAGCCATGCGCACCGGAAGCAATCCGCACGGAGCTGCGCGCCGTAATGGCCTGAACCCCGGCATCGGCCCTTGCCTATATTGTGCGGACTCGCGAACACCTGGAAGGGAATTACAGTGACAATTCCTGCGCGTACGCTGACGGTCGCAGCTGCAGTGGCGCTCAATGCCTGGATTGGCTGCGCGGGCGCGGACAAGGACGCGTCTCCGGCTCCTGGCCATTTCTCGACCTGGATGCGCTACGAGGGCGAGCCCGGCGCTACCAGCTTTTCTGTCTTGGACCAGATAAACCGCTCCAATGTAGACCGGCTGGAAGTAGCATGGATATACCAAACGCCGGGCGCCAGCGATATCAATCCGCTTGTCGTCGACTCCGTCATGTACGTCGTGGGCGAAGGCAATGCCGTTGTAGCCCTTCATGCTGCATCCGGGCGACCGCTGTGGTCACATACGAGTTCCGTATTCGGTCCCATACGTGCGCATGGATTCAGCTACTGGGAGAGTCCGGACCGCGCGGATCGCCGCCTGATCTTTCAGAAGGGTGCCTACCACATGTTAGCGATCGATGCCGCAACGGGAGAGCCGGTCGCATCTTTCGGCGAAGGCGGCATTGTTGACCTGCGCAACGGTCTGGGAGTAGAGCCCGAGCATGTGATCCATGCCACGTCGCCCAGCCCGGGAGCAGTCTTTGAGGATCTGATCATTGTTGGATCCCGAACCGGCGAGGGATACGTAGCGGCTCCCGGGCATGTTCGCGCATTCGACGTGCGCTCGGGCCGCCAGCGCTGGATATTTCACACGCTGCCCCGACCGGGAGAGTATGGCTACGATACCTGGCCCGAGGGACGTTCGGACGACGGGATCTCGGGAGGAGCCAATGCCTGGGGCGGGATAAGCGTGGACGAGGACCGTGCGATGGTTTACGCACCTCTAGGCTCTTCCAACTACGATTTCTACGGCATTGATCGCCCCGGAGAAAACCTGTTTTCCAATTCCCTGGTCGCGTTGAATGCGCGCACGGGCGAGCGGATCTGGCATTTCCAGACTGTCCACCACGATCTCTGGGACTATGACCTTGCCGCGACTCCGGTGCTGTTGACGGTGCGGCACGAAGGCAGGTTCGTGGACGTTGTGGTACAGGCCACCAAGCTGGGCTTTGTATTCGTGCTTGACCGCGAAACGGGAGAGCCACTGTGGCCAATTGAGGAGCGGAGCGTTCCGTCTTCGCTCATGCCGGGCGAGCAGGCGTGGCCGACACAGCCGGTTCCGGTTCTGCCCGAACCGTTCGTACCTCAAAGTTTTGACCTTTCCCGGGACCTGAATCCCTATCTGGATCCCGCTGATCGGGACTCGCTGATCGACATGGTGCGCAACATGCACTATGAAGGCATCTTTACGCCGCCGGCGGCGCGCCCGACGCTCCAGGTACCGGGCAACAGGGGAGGAGCCAACTGGGGATCATCCGCCGGAGATCCCCGCAACGGAATGTTCTACGTACTTAGCTACAACATGCCGTCGGTGTTGCACCTCGTGCCCATCGTCGCGGGAGCGACCGGTACCGGGGCCTCGTCGATCGACCGGGGGCAACGCGTGTACCAGCAGCAATGCCAGCTCTGCCACGGTGCCAGTCTGGCAGGGCAGCCGGAAGCGGGCATTGCCTCGCTGGAAGGCTACACGGAGCGGATGCAGCGGGAAGACTTAGAAGAGGTGATACGCTCAGGTCGCGGCATCATGCCCCCGCTTCCGCAATTGAGCGAAGCAGACACGGACGCGCTCTGGCTCTACCTGGCAAATCCGGAACTGGCGCTTACGGAGGGTGAACCAATGTCTGGCAATGCCGAGACCGCGAAGGGTACCGTACGGTACCAGAGCGAATGGAGACACGTGTTGGATCGCAATGGCTTGCCTCTGGCCAAACCTCCCTGGTTCAGGCTCACGGCGTACGACCTTAACGAAGGCACGATCAAGTGGCAGGTACCTGTCGGATGGGTGCCGCATCTCGCCGGGCAGGGTATTGCGGATACTGGCTCGGCGGACTGGTTGCGGGGAGGCCCCGCCATTACGGCCGGTGGCCTGATCTTCCAGAGCGCCGGTGACCGGCTGATTGCCTATGACAGTGATTCCGGGGCGGAACTCTGGGCCGGCTCGCTGCTAGCGCATTCAGACGGAATTCCGGCCGTTTACGAGGTGGACGGGCGCCAGTACATCGCCGTATCGGCAACCGGTGCCAGTCCGTGGCCGCCCCCGGAATTCGTAGCCGAAGTAACCGAGGCTTACGTGGCCTTCGCGCTTCCAGCGCCTGATGATGCGCCCTGAACCACACGCTCTTCAGGATACAGGCGGGCAGCCACGGATCGTGCATGGGCACCGCAAATCCGGCTTCAGGGCGGCGATGGCTTTTCTGCGGCCGGGCAGCCTCCTGCGTGGCCGGCTATTGGCCTGCGCGATTGCGGTCTGGAGCATGCCGCTGGCTGCGGCACGGGTGTGCGCTCAGCAGAGTCCCGCACCGGACTTTGTCCCAGATTTCACGTTCACCGGATCGCATCTGGACGGATGGCATGCCGCCGGATCCGCCGTCTGGGAGGCAGACCAGGGGGTAATTTCGGTAGAGGCGGCGCCTGACAGTGGCGGGGGGGTACTGCTGCTCGATGACACTTTCGAAAATCTTGCCGTCTACAGCCGCTTCCGATGCAGCCAGGAATGTGACGCGGGATTGCTCATTCGGGTAGCGGAAGCCGCCGGGGGTTTGGCAGGCATCCTCATTGCGATGCAAGGGGACGAAGTCGCACCGTTCCGTGTTCGGCTGGACAACAACGGCCGGGTGGTCTTCCGGGAGCTTGCGCTTGAGAGGCCGCAAGGCAGTCAGGAGTCCGGCCAAGGGACAGCCTTGAGCGGCGTCCTTGCAACCGCCAATGCTGCTCTTTCGGCCCCTGTACGGATCCGTCCCGGCGATTGGAACAGCATCGAGATCTTCGCGGATGCCAATACTGTTTCCAGCCACGTGAATGGCGTCAGGAACGCGCTTCCCCGGGCGGCGGCCGTGAATTCCGTTCCTCCTGCGCCACTTTCGACAGGTCCGGTCGTGCCGACGGACACGGCCCGATTCGGGTACGGCAGAGTCGGAATCTATATCCGTTCGGGCCGCGCAGAATTCTCCGACTTCTCGGTCAAGAATCTTCTGGGCCATCGCGTACAACCCGAGTACCTGTCGGACCGCTTTCGTTTACAGCGGCTGGACGAATTCACCTATGCCTGGGGTGCGGATGTTGCCGACATAGATCGCGATGGAGTCCTCGACGTGGTTTCCGGCCCTTTCTACTACCTGGGTCCGGATTTTCTGGCCCGACGGGAATTCTATCCGGCCCGCGTATTCAACCCCGGCGAGGAATACGTGAATGACATGTTGACTTTCGCGTACGACTGGACCGGAGACGGTTGGGTGGACATTCTCCGGACCGAGCGCCGTCCGCTGGTACTCCTCGTAAATCCCCAGGGAGCCAAGCGCTACTGGGATCAGGTGGATGCACTGCCGGAGGTGTGCAGCGAAACGGCCGTGAGCGCGGACATCGACGGCGACGGGCAGCCGGAGATAATCTACGTTGGCGCTGATGGGCGCATGGCCTATGGCGAGCCCGACCCCGCAAATCCGCGCGGACCGTGGCGTGTACACAAGGTTTCCGAGCCCGTAGTGTCCGGCTGCAACGCGCACGGAGTGGGCGCCGGTGACGTAAACGGGGACGGACGTGTCGACATCTTGCAGGCGCGTGGATGGTGGGAGCAGCCTGCCGCGGGGCCGCGCGACGGGCTGTGGATCTACCACGATGACTGGTTCGGCCGGCTTACGCGTCCCCCGCAGCATCCAGGCGGGGCAGAAATCGCGGTGAATGATTTCAACGGTGACGGACTTAATGACGTGGTGACGAGCCTGAGTGCACACGGATGGGGCCTCGCCTGGTACGAGCAGCAGCGCGCCGGCGACGGTTCCATCTCTTTCGTCGAACACGTGATCATGAGCGACTTTTCTTCGGCAAACGCCGGAGGAGTGACATTTTCCCAGCTGCATTCCGGCGCAACGCTGGCGGATATTGACCGCGACGGGCTGGTGGATTTCGTAACGGGGAAGCGCCACTGGTCCCACCTGGATTCCTACGCCGATCCTGACCCGAACGGCGAGGCGGTAATCTACTGGTACCGTACCGTCCGCAATGCGGGGGCTCCGGGAGGCGTCGAATTCATGCCCGAGCTGATCCACAACAAGTCCGGCGTGGGCTCCGAAGTCAAGGTCGTGGACCTGAATGCCGACGGCGAGCTCGATATCGTGACCGCCGGAACACGCGGTACGTTCGTTTTCTGGGGCCGGCCGGGTGGGTCCTAAGTAGTGCTCAAAGCAAAGGAAGAATGTTTCGAAGCCTCTCATTAGCAGCTTGCGCGTTCGCGTTGGCAATTTCCTGGCCGGGCAGCCGGCCTGCAGTTGCACAGGAACCGGTACAGGTCTCGCCCGCTGACGCCCGGGTGCCATCCTTTGTCGCAGCCGATCTTCATTCATTCGAGCCCGAAAGGACGTTTGGCCGAGCCGAATTCGATGGCGCTATTGTGCGAAGCGGAAGCTGGCGCGCGGAGGGCGAAACATACATTGGTGCGGTCGGCGAAAGCGGAAACGCGCTGCTGCAGCTTCCGGGTTTGCACCAGGATCTGTCTGTAACGGCCACGTTCAGGTGCAGCCAGCGATGCAGCCCGGGTATCCTGGTTCGATCAAGTAATTCAGGGGACGTGACCTCCGGCATCCTTTATTCGTTCGGCGAAGCGGCTCTGGGCGCCTTCAGGCTCACACTGGATGCCGGCGGCCGGGTAACCGGACGGGATACGCTCAGGCGCAGCCCGTCACCGTATCCAGCAAGCATGTTGGGGTTCAGGGCCGAGTATCCGGGGCTCGGAATGCTCTACTCGGCAGAGCTTGGCGCGCGCCGCGACATTACGCCGATCAATGTGGACGGACGGTGGAATCGCCTGGAAGTACACCTGGTGGGCAATTCGCTTCGCGGGCTCGCCAACGGGGCATCCGGGCCCGAGGCCGGCCTTGAGGCTGTTTCAGTTACCGGCTCTGGTCTGGTTGGGCTTTACGTATCCGCCGAACCGGGAACCGAGATTCGCTTTCAGGAGGTAGGGCTAAAGCCCATGGACAGGAAAAAGGCATTGCCAAAGGAGGTAACGGCTTCCAGATTCAGGAAGCAGGAATTGGAGGCCATGTTTTATAGCGAAGCTGTAACGGCGGCCGACGTTGACCTGGATGGCCATCTTGATGTTATCTCCGGGCCGAACATCTTTATGGGACCCGATTTTTCAGTGCGGCAGGAAGTCTACGTGCCGCGCGTGTATTCGGCGACGTCCTATCCCGATCCTCTGCTATCGTCTGCCGGAGACCTGACGGGCGATGGATATCCGGATCTGCTGAGCACGGGAGAGCCCGGGCGCCCCGGGTTTCTCTATGTCAACCCGGGCGCAGAGGCGCGCCGGTGGGACAAGTTCATGGTTATTCCTTCGGTAGACAATGAAACTGCTTTCCTGGACGATATCGACGGTGACGGAGCGCTGGAATACGTCTACGGAGACGGGGGATTCCTGGGCTATGCCGAGCCCGGTCCGGACCCTACCGCCATGTGGACGTTTCACAAGGTCACGGAACAGGGCCCGTGGGGGGCCATGTACGCCCACGGACTGGGTTCGGGCGACGTCGACGGCGATGGGCGCAAGGACCTTGTTCAAGCCTATGGCTGGTGGAAACAGCCAGCCGATCCGACGGCTGTGCCGTGGACCTATCACCCGCAGGTCTTCGGACGCTGGGGAATGCAGCAGGGCGGTCCTGGCGGCGGCCGGGCTTTTGTCTACGATGTGAATGGTGACGGCCTGAACGATGTGGTGACCAGTCTGGAGGCGCACGGTTTCGGCCTGGCCTGGTTTGAGCAGCATAGATCAGCCGACGGCATCATCACGTTTGAGAAGCACACGATCATGGATGATTTCCGGCATCCGAATAATGGGGTGGTATTTGCCGCCCTGCACGCGCTGTCACTGGCGGACGTAGACGGGGATGGCCTTAAAGACATTGTCACGGGCAAGCGGTGGTGGGCACACTTTGGGGAGAATCCTTCCGATCCTGACGCCTTCGGTCCTCCCGTGATTTACTGGTTCCGCCTAATCCGGGAGGATGGTCAGGTTTGGTTCGAGCCAGAACTGGTCAATAATCATACGGGGGTGGGGACGGACATGATAACGGCCGACCTGAACCAGGACGGGCTGGCTGACATTTTGACGGCCTCGCGGTTTGGAACGGCCGTCTTCATCAGCGAACGATAGGGATGAAGAGGATCAGACCGGCCGCCTACCGAGCGGCGGGTGCCCTGGCGCCGAAGATCGCAACGCGCGGTACGTTCGGCTATGATGCCCGGGTCCGAATCTGTGTCCCGCGCTTCGGATGGCTGCCTTCCCGGTGCATCCCCTAGGGCCCTTGCTCTGCACATGCTGGAGCCGCTCTCGAGCGCCCGTAAATGCCGGCTGTCACTCAATTCCCGTCCGGCCTGGCGCCCGCCAGCAGAGCATTCCTGCGCAATCCTGCTCTCCATGTCCAAGGACCAGAAGGGGCTGCGGGCCGGTGCCAAGCATGCGACAGGCATGTCTCGGCAGGACTGGAGCGGTGCCGACCTGGATGGAGCCAATGAGCCGACTCGAACCGCTGACCTGCTCATTACGAGTGAGCTGCTCTACCAGCTGAGCTACATTGGCGGCGGATGGCGGATTACGTCGGCCGGTAAGGATTGATCCGGGGGAAACACGGCGCTGCAAGGTGGACTGAACGTAGGCGCCGGGGCGTGTGGGAACTGCAACTGCCGAAGCGGCCCGGGGGCCAGGAACCTATCGAACATGCCGCGTTTGTTGCGCTCGCGTGGCTGAGAGGCCACTGCTGCCGTGAGCACCCATCTATCCCATTTGTAACCGCACTGTTCATGGACGGGCGTGCTGGCCAGTTCGAGGAACTGCTTCGACTCTTGCGCGAAATCCATGACCTGGAATCGGCGGCCGAGCTCCTGGAGTGGGACCAGGAGACGTTCATGCCCGAGGAAGGGGCAGAAGCGCGGGGACGCCAGCTCGCCACGCTGAAGAAACTTGCCCACGACCGCTTTGCACAGGACAGCACGGGAGAGCTGTTGGATTCGCTTGCGTCTGCCTTTGACGATCCGCTCTCCTTTGAGGCGTCCCTGGTACGCGTTGCCCGGCGCGACTTTAGCCGGGCTGTGCGCCTGCCTGCGGCTCTTGTAGCAGAGATGGCAGAGGTGAGCGCGCATGCCCGGGCGGCATGGCGCCGGGCCCGGGAACAGGACGACTATGTGCTATTCGCGCCGCACCTGCGGCGCATCGTGGACCTTTGCATCCGGAAGGCTGAGGCGCTGGGCTACGCGTCGTGCCGCTATGACGCGCTGCTGGATGAGTATGAGCCCGGAATGACCACGGCGCGGGTGAAGACTATCTTCAAGGAACTGCGGGATAAACTTGTGCCGTTTGTCCGGGAGCTCACGGCAGAAGACGCTCCGGGCGACGCCTTTCTCGGCGAGGCGTATCCCAGCGGTGCCCAGTGGGACTTCGGGATGGAGGTGCTGAAGGACATCGGATATGACTTCCGGCGCGGCCGCCAGGATGTTTCAGCGCATCCATTCAGTACGGCGTTTTCGATCACGGATGTGCGCATAACAACGCGCCTGGACGAGTGCTACCTGCCGTCTGCGCTATTCAGCAGCCTCCACGAGGCAGGTCATGCGCTTTACGAACAGGGCATAGACCCCGCGCTCGAAGGAACGGCGCTGGCCTCCGGCACGTCGCTTGGCATGCACGAATCCCAGTCAAGGCTCTGGGAGAACCAGGTAGGCAGAAGCCGCGCGTTCTGGGGCCATTACTACAGCAGATTGCAAGCCCGCTTCAAGCCGCAACTGGGTCACGTGCCGCGAGAGACGTTTTATCGGGCCATCAACAGGGTGTCTCCTTCTCTTGTCAGGGTAGAGGCCGATGAGGTGACCTACAACCTGCACGTCATGCTGCGCTTCGAGCTGGAGCTGGACCTAATCGAGGAGCGGATTACCGTGGAGGAATTGCCCGAAGCTTGGAACGCGGCCATGGAAGACTATCTCGGGATAAGGCCGGAGACCGATGCGCTGGGCGTTTTGCAGGATATTCACTGGGCCCTTGGTGCCTTTGGCTATTTTCCGACGTATGCACTGGGAAATCTGATGGCGGCTCAACTGTATGCGAAGGCGAAAGCCGACATTCCAGCATTGGAGGATGCCGTGGCGCGAGGGGAATTCTCGCCGCTGCTTCGGTGGCTGCGGAAGAATGTGCATGCGTACGGACGAAAAATGACGGCTGAGGAATTACTCGTGCGTGCCACCGGCCAGGGGCTTTCAGCCGGGCCGTGGCTGCAGTACGTGGAGGACAAGTTTGGAGCACTTTGCGGAGTACCGCTAGTGCGTACTTTGGGCGGCCAATGCTAATTCCAGGAGGAGCGAATGCGAGC
>CAZXEU010000063.1:0-19254 GCA_964639665.1 uncultured Rhodothermaceae bacterium
AGCCCCGTCCGGTGCCTCGACTTCCGTGGCCGCGGCCACGGAAGTCGAGGCACCGGACGGGGCTGCACCGGATTCTGCCGTCGATGACGGCGATGCGGATGCAACGCCGGATGCGGAAGCTGTGGCTTTGCCGGCAGAAGAAGAAGCAGAGCCTGCTCCGGAAGAAGTGCAGGCTGATGCTCCGGCGCAAGATGCCGCGGGCGTGCCGGCGGGCGTCGAAGCCGCCGACGAGCAGCCGCCCGAAGCGGCGGAGGACGCCGTGCCAGCGCCCGAGGAGGAGGCTCCCGAAGCGGAGCAGCCTGAGAGCGAGCCCACGCCAGATCCCGCAGCGGCAGAGGCGGACCAGGCGCAGCCGACGGACGAAGACGGCGATGTACTCAGTGCCGCGCGGTACAAGCTCCAGGGCACGACCGTGCTGGGTACGATTGACCTTAACAAGGTCGAGGAAAAGAAGCCGGCACCGGAAAAGCGCAAGCGCAAGCGCAAGCGGAAGACCCCGGTGGTTACGGCGACCACGCCGGTGATCATTTCGGACAAGCCGGGCGCAAGGTCCTCCCGCCGGAAAGCCAGGAAGAAGAAATCACAGCCCGACAAGCCGGAAGTCGACCAGAAGGTACAGGAGACCCGCCAGGGAATGGAGCAGGGAGCTGCCCGCGTTCGCCAGCGGCGCCGGCGGGCGCGCAGGCAGCAGCGCGCAGAGGAGCGGAGGACCGAAAAGGAAGAAAGAGCAGAACAGGAAAAGCACATTCGCGTCACCGAGTTCGTATCTACGGGCGAGCTGGCCGCGCTCATGGGCATCCCTGTGACAGATGTCATCGGCATGCTTTTCGGCGCAGGCATGATGGTGTCGATCAACCAGCGCCTGGATGCGGACACGATTTCCTACGTGGCGGATGACTTCGGCTACGAGGTCGAGTTCATTACCGAATTCGGCACGGAGGACATCGAGATCGAGGAGGACGACCCGGAAGATCTGACCGGCCGGGCCCCCGTGGTGACGGTGATGGGCCATGTCGATCATGGCAAGACCTCGCTGCTCGACTACATACGCAACGCGAATGTCGCCGTGGAGGAATCCGGCGGCATCACGCAGCACATCGGAGCCTACCAGGTCGAGCTGCCTGGTGACCGGCAGGTGACGTTCCTGGACACGCCGGGCCACGAAGCCTTTACCGCCATGCGCGCGCGAGGCGCCAAGGTTACGGACCTGGTCATACTGGTGGTGGCCGCGGACGATGCGGTAATGCCCCAGACCGTCGAGGCCATAAACCACGCGCGTGCTGCCGAAGTGGCCATCGTCGTTGCTATCAACAAGTGTGACCTGCCGGATGCCAACGCGCCTCGCGTCATGCAGCAGCTGTCCGATTACGGCGTGCTCGTGGAGCAGTACGGGGGCACGATCCAGTGCCAGGAGGTCTCCGCCAAGACCGGCGAGGGGGTAAACGAGCTCCTGGAAAAGGTGCTGCTGGAGTCCGACCTGATGGAGCTCAAGAGCAATCCGGACCGGCGCGCTCTCGGCATCGTGATCGAAAGCCGCCTCGACCGCGGGCGCGGCAACGTGGCAACGATTCTGGTCCAGAATGGCACGCTGCGCGTGGGCGATCCGTTCGTGGCAGGCATTTACGGCGGCAAGGTGCGCGCCATGTTTGACGAATGGGATCAGCGCATCCAGGCGGCGGGCCCGTCCGAGCCGGCGCTGGTGCTGGGCCTGCCCGGACAGCCCAATGTGGGGGACCAGTTCTTCGGGGTGGAGGACGAGAGCGAGGCGCGTGACATTTCGCAGCGGCGGCACCAGATCTGGCGCGAGCAGCGGATGCGCCAGTACAAGCACGTGCGCCTGGAGGACGTGGGAAGGCGGATGGCTCTCGGGGATTTGAGCGAGCTCAACCTCATCATCAAGGCAGACGTGGGCGGCTCCGTGGAAGCCATCAGTGATTCGCTGCAGAAACTGTCCACCGACGAAGTCGCGGTCAACATCATTCACAGCGGCGTGGGCGCCATCAACGACAGCGACGTGATGCTGGCCTCGGCCTCCGATGCCGTCATTATCGGCTTCCAGGTAAGGCCGACCGCCGGTGCAAGAACTGCGGCCGAACGCGAGGAAATCGACATTCGGACCTACTCCATCATCTACGACGCGCTGGAAGATGTGCGCGATGCCCTGGAAGGGCTGCTCTCGCCCGAGGAAACCGAAACGGTCACGGCCGTCGTCGACGTCAGGGAGCTGTTCCGCGTACCCAAGGTAGGCGTTATCGCGGGCTCCTACGTGGTGGAGGGCAAGATTCGCCGCAACGACCGCGTGCGCGTGGTCCGGGAAGGCGTGGTTATCTACGAGAGCCGCGTCACGTCACTGAAGCGGTTCAAGGAGGATGCGCGCGAGGTGGCCAGCGGTTACGAATGCGGCGTCGGCATTGGAAACTTCAACGACCTGAAGGTGGGTGACCAGGTCGAGGCCTACGAGATAGTCGAAATGAAGCGAACGCTGGATGTCTAGCCGCCGCCCTGGAAGCCATGAGCATTCGTACCGAACGCGTCGCAAAGCTGCTGCAGCGCGACGTAGCAGACATACTGAGCCGCGATTTTGGGCAGTCTCTGCTGACGACCGTCACGCATGTGCGCGTTACACGCGATTTGTCGATTGCCTACGTGCATGTCAGTGTGCTGGGCCGGACACTTGAGGAGAGGCAGGCCTCGTTTTTGCACCTGCAGGCCCAGACGTCCCGTGTGCGCGCGGCCGTGGCGCGCAGGCTTCGCCACCAGCTGAGGGCCGTGCCGGAGCTGAGGTTCTTTCTGGACGAGTCACAAGAAGATGTGCGGCGCATGGATGAGCTCCTGGCGCGTATCCGGCAAGATGAGCAAAGCGCCGAGTAGCGCGTCCGGCCAGATGTCCGAATCCGATGCGCGCATATTCGAAAGGGGCCGTTTGCCCGCTGACCTCGGCGATGCTGTTCTACTGGTGGACAAGCCGAAGGGCTGCACGTCGTTCGATGTCATCCGGGCGCTTCGCCGCCTGTTTGCCGTGCGAAAGATCGGGCACGCAGGTACGCTGGATCCCATGGCGACGGGACTCTTGATCTGCCTTCTGGGACGCGGGGCAACCCGGCGCATGCAGGCTTTCATGGAGCTGCGCAAGGTGTATGCCGGAACGCTCCGACTGGGAGAAGTCACACCGTCCTACGATGCGGAAACGCCAATCAGCCGGCGCGCGGAATGGGACCACATCACCGGCAGCGACCTGGCAGGTGCCCGGCGCACCTTTCAGGGGGCTGTCAGCCAGATTCCCCCCATGTACTCGGCCCGGCGCGTAGGGGGGGAGCGGCTGTACCGCAAGGCCCGAAGGGGAGAAATTGTGGAGCGCGGTGCGAGCCCGGTGCACATCTACCGGTTCGAACTGACGGGGCGCCGCGGTGCGGACGTCTCCTTCGAGCTGGAGTGCTCCAGGGGAACCTACGTGCGGACGCTGGCGCACGACTTCGGCGACAAGCTGGGTGTGGGTGCCCATTTGGTGGCGCTGAGGCGCACGGCCATTGGGCCGTATTGCGTCGAGCGCGCATGGACGCTGGAAGAGCTGCAAACCGTGGCCGCATGAAGCGCGAATTCGGGCTGGACAATATCCGCCGCGATGCGGCGTCGCTGGTCACGGTCGGCTCGTTCGACGGCGTGCACCTGGGGCATCAGCAGATCCTTTCCTATCTCGTTGGGCGGGCCGGCAGGCTCGCTGCCAAAAGCGTCGTCGTTTCCTTTGAGCCGCATCCCCGCGAAGTCCTCGAGGGCGAGCCCATGCCGCTGCTTACTACGATCGAGGAACGGGCCGAGCTGTTTGAAGGCTTCGGACTGGATCGCTTCATTGTCCTGGAGTTCACGCGCGAATTCTCACGGCTGTCCGCGGAAGATTTCGTGCGGCAGGTACTGGTGGAGACGATCGGGCTGCAGGAGATCATCGTGGGCTACGACCACGGCTTTGGCCGGGGAAGGCGCGGAGACACGGGCCTGCTCAGGGAAATGGGCCGCGAGCTGGGATTCGGCGTCGACGTGATCGGCGCGCAGATGGTGGATTCGAGCGTCGTCTCGTCCAGCGCTGTCAGACGGCGCCTTATTGCGGGCGATGTCCGGGCAGCGGGGGAGCTTCTGGGGCGCCCCTACAGCCTGGGGGCGACGGTCGTGCGCGGACGCGGCCGGGGCCGGACCATGGGCTTCGCCACGGCCAACCTCCAGCTGCGCCACGCGCAAAAGGTGGTGCCGGGTCTCGGCGTATACGCGGTAAGGGTGCATGCGTGCGGAAGGTGGCATGGCGGCATGATGAATATCGGCCGCCGCCCCACGTTCGAGGCCCAGGATGCCGTACATCTCGAGGTGCACCTGTTCGACTTTGACGCTTCCCTCTATGGCAGCCAGGTTGCCGTGGCATTCGTGGACCGGGTGCGCGACGAGGTGGCGTTCGAAGGGCCGGCCCAGCTCAAGCGGCAGCTGGCGGCCGATGAGATCCGGTGCAGAACGATCCTGGAGGGCACTGCCATGGCGCCGGAACCGCCCACCGCGTAGAGGGTTGACCGCGCGTTGATTCGTTTCGGCTCCACCGGTCATGGGCGCGTGCCCCGGCCTTGGCGCGGAAGTCCCTGTGGAGCGGAGGCGATATCGAAAGAAGGCCAGAATGTGCAAGTAGCGACATGATAGCCAAGGACAAGAAGCTCGAGCTTGTTGAGAAGTTCGGCAATAATGCCCAGGATACCGGGACGGCTGAAGTACAGATAGCCATTTTTTCCGCACGTATACGTGACTTGACCGCACACCTCAAATCCAATCCGAAGGATCACGCCACGAGGAGAGGACTGTTGAAGCTGGTGGGAAAAAGACGCAGGTTGCTGAATTATTTGATCAGTTCCGACATAGATCGTTACAGGCGAATTACAAGGGAACTGGGGCTCCGCAAGTAGGAGATGCCCAGGCCGCCACTAATAATTGAAAGGATAAACAATGCAACCTGAAGCAACTGGCCTAAGCCGCGAGGTGGGCCCGGGAAGAACGTTGTCACTTGAAACGGGCAAACTCGCAAAACAGGCCGGAGGAGCCGTGGTAGTACGGCTTGGTGACACCATGGTGCTCTGCACCGCGGTACTGTCGCCGTCGGTGCGGGAAGGCCAGAGCTATTTCCCGCTCGTGGTGGACTATCGTGAGAAGTTTTCGTCAGGGGGACGCATCCCGGGCGGATTCATCAAGCGGGAAGGCCGATCCAATGACAAGGAGATACTCACGTCCCGGCTGGTAGACCGGGCCATTCGCCCGCTGTTTCCCGACGGATTCCGCAACGAGGTGCAGATCATCGGCTCCGTTATCTCGGCCGATGACGAAAACAACGGCGACATGCTCTTCGGAGTGGGCGCCTCGGCCGCCCTGCTGCTGGCGGGCGCGCCGTTTGACGGGCCGATCGCTGAAGTCCGCGTGGGCCGTCTTGACGGCACGTTCGTGATTGATCCCACGCTGGAGGAGGTCGAACGCAGCGACTTCAACCTGGTCGTCGCAGGCAAGCTTGATTCCATCGTGATGGTGGAAGGCGAAATGGACGAGGTAAGCGAGGAGGAGATGGTGGAGGCCCTCGAAGTCGCGCATACCGCCATCAGGAAGCTCTGCGAGATGCAGCTGGAGCTGGTAGAGCAGGCCGGCGCTGCGGCGCCGTTCGAATACTCGACGGTTGCTCCGGAGGAAAGCCTGGTGGAAGAGGTCCGGCGCCTGATCGGCGAACGTGTTTCGGCGCATATTCGCGCCCCGTACGACAAGGCGTCGTTTTACGGCGGCCTCCGCGATTTGCGGGAGCAGGGCCTGGCTGCGCTCATGGATCCCGGAAGCGGATACGAACCGGCCGACGTCAAGGCGGCGGCATCGGCTGTCGAAAAGGATCTAATGCGGGAGATGGTGCTGGCGGACCGGCGGCGCATCGACGGACGCGGGCCCGCCGAGGTCCGCTCCATCTGGTGCGAGACCGGCTATCTGCCCCGCGTGCACGGATCGGCCATCTTTACCCGGGGAGAGACCCAGGTGCTGGCCTCGGTCACGCTTGGCACGACAAGGGACGTACAGGCCGTCGACCAGGTATTCAGCCAGGAGGACAAGCGCTTCTTCCTGCATTACGAGTTTCCGCCGTATTCCACCGGGGAAGTCAAGATGCTCCGCGGCGCAAGCCGCCGCGAGATCGGGCACGGCTTCTTGGCCGAGCGCGCCTTGCAGGGGTTGATGCCGGATGCCGAGAGCTTTCCCTACACAGTGCGCATTAACGCGGACGTCCTGGAGTCCAACGGCTCGTCGTCGATGGCCAGCGTGTGCGCCGGGAGCATGGCGCTGATGGATGCCGGCGTGCCGGTCACACAGCCCGTGGCGGGCGTGGCCATGGGACTCATCTCGGACGGCGAGCGGACGGTCGTGCTCACGGACATCCTGGGAACGGAGGACCACCTGGGAGACATGGACTTCAAGGTGACCGGTACCCGCGAGGGCATTACGGCCTGCCAGATGGATATCAAGATCGGCGGACTATCGCGTGAGCTGATGCTGGAGGCGCTGCACCAGGCAAGAGACGCCCGGCATCACATACTGGACAGGATGGAGCTGGAGATAGGCGCGCCGGCACCCACCATGTCGCCGTATGCACCGAGACTGACCCATATCTCTATTGACGCCGATCTGATTGGTGCCCTCATAGGACCGGGAGGCAAGGTCATCAAGGGCATCCAGGCGGATACGGGCGCGAGCATCGATATAGATGAGCGCGACGGCAAGGGCTTCGTGACGGTTGCGGCCACGACCGAGGAGAGTGCCGACGCAGCCATCGAGATGATAAGAAGCATCGTGACGGTGCCTGAAGTGGGCGACGACTACGAAGGCACGGTGCGCAGCCTCCTGGGCTTTGGCGCCGTCCTTGAGATTCTTCCCGGCAAAGAGGGCCTGCTCCACGTATCCGAATTCGATTACGGCTACGTGGAGGACATTGCCGCGCACGTGCAGGTTGGAGACAAGGTGCGCGTACGGGTCATCGAGATCCGGGACGGGGGCAAGATTCGTCTCAGCCGCAAGGCTCTGCTTCCCAGACCGGAAGGTCACCGGGCGGAAAGGCCGCCCAGGCGGGGCCACGGGCCAAGGCCGCGCGGGGACAGGAGCCGAGGCAGAGATCATCGCGGCCGCGGAGGGGGCAGAGGCCGCCCCCGCTAACGGCTGCCTGAAGCGCGCAGCACGTGTACCATAAGACGCGACTGCCCGGCGGAGTGCGGGTTGTTACGGAGCACATTCCTTCGGTGCGCTCCATATCCGCCGGCATCTGGGTACACACCGGAAGCCGGGACGAGCCGGGTTCGAAGGCGGGCGTCAGCCACTTCATCGAACACATGGTGTTCAAGGGCACGGCTAAGCGCCGGATGCACCAGATCGCCCGCCGCCTGGAATCGGTGGGCGGTTATCTCAATGCGTTCACCGGCAAGGAGTACACCTGCTTCTATGCGCGCGCGCTGGATGAGCACCTGGACCGGGCAGTCGATACCATTGCGGACCTCGTGCTGCATCCCGTCTTCCCGGAGAAGGAGCTCCTGAAGGAAAAGGCCGTCGTCCTCGAGGAAATGAAGATGTACGAGGACTCGGCAGAGGACGTGGTCTTTGACCGGTTCGAGCGGGCCGTCTACGCCAGGCATCCGCTGGGGCTGCCGATTGTGGGGTTTCCGGAAACGGTGGGCAAACTGACCCGGCAGGATCTTCTCGACTACATGGAGGCACACTACATCCCGGATCGCATGATCCTGGCGGTAGCCGGCAACGCCACGCATGAGCGTGTCGTGCGCATTGCCTCGAGAATATTTGGCGATGCCGCTAGCCAGAGCAGCGGCTGGAGCCGCGAGCCGGTCGGCGACTACGAGCCTCAGCGGGTCAGGGAGCAGAAGCCCATTCAGCAGGCCCACCTTATTCTGGGCCGGCGCGGGCTGGGCATACAGCATTCGAAACGCACGGCGCTTTCCATTCTCAATACGCTCCTGGGAGGCGGCATGTCGAGCCGCCTGAACCAGAACATCCGCGAGAAATACGGCTATTGCTACCACGTATCCTCATTCGCGAACATGCACTCGGACTCGGGCGATCTCGGCGTGTACATGGGCACCGATCCGTCGCGTATCCGGCACGCCACGAAGCTCATCTTCCGGGAGCTCGATCGCCTGTGCCAAAAGCCGGTCGGGAGCCGGACGCTGAGCCAGGCCAAGAGCCAGGTCAAGGGACACATCATGCTCGGCCTTGAGAGCATGAGCAACCGCATGATGCGCATTGCGAGGCAGGAACTGCTCCTGGGTGGCTACATCACGCTGGACGCCGTGCTGGAAGAGGTGGACCAGGTCGAAGCCGCGGCTGTGCAGGATGTAGCCCGCGAGCTGTTCGACGAAAAGGCTTTCTCAAGCGTGGTGGTGGTCCCGCAGAACGGGAAGGCATGAAAGTCCTGGTGACCGGCGGCGCGGGGTTTATCGGCTCCCATGTGGTTGACGCGCTCCTGGGTTGCGGGCACGAGGTAGAGGTCCTGGACGATCTGTCCACCGGTCGACGCGCAAACCTGCCGGAAGGCGTACCGCTGCACAAACTCGACATACGCAGCCCTGCGGCGGCACAGCTGGTCGCAGGCGGCACGTTCGGTGCGCTGGTCCACCATGCGGCCCAGATGGACGTGCGAAAGAGCGTAGCCGAGCCCGTCTTCGATGCGGACGTCAACATTGCGGGTTTCCTCAACCTGCTCGAAGCCTGCCGTCGCGCGGATGTGCGCAGGGTGGTCTTTGCCTCCACGGGCGGCGCCATTTACGGGGAGCCTCGTCAGGTTCCGCAGGCGGAATCGCACGTCTTGCAGCCCGTGTCTCCTTACGGACTTTCCAAGCTGGCGGCGGAAAGGTACCTCTTCTGGTACGGCGCGCAGTACGGTATCCGCTGCGCGGCCCTGCGCTACGGCAACGTATACGGGCCGCGCCAGAATCCGCACGGAGAGGCCGGCGTGGTGGCCATCTTTCTGAACCGCATGCTGCGCGGCGAGCATCCTGTCATCAACGGCGACGGCAGGCAGACAAGGGACTATGTCTATGTCAGCGACGTGGCGGCGGCGAACGTGGCGGCGCTGGACCATGCAGGCAATTCCCTGGTGTGCAACATCGGAACGGGGCACGAGACGGACGTGGTCACCATCTTTCGCAGCCTGCGTGCCGCGCTGGGCGTGGACGTGCCCGAGGTTTACGGTCCGGCGAAGAAAGGCGAGCAGCGGCGAAGCGTGCTTGATACGGCCGAAGCTGCGCGGCTTCTGGGCTGGAGCCCAGAGACGGATATCGGGGAGGGCCTTCGGCTTACGGCCGCCTGGTTTGCCGCCCGAATGCGGTAGTATACTCCTATGTACCGGATCCAGCTCAAGGATTTTGAGGGTCCGCTGGACCTGCTTCTCTTCTTCATCCGGCGGGATGAGCTTGACATCTTCGACATTCCCATTGCCACCATTACGGAGGAGTACCTTTCCTACGTCCAGGTCCTGGAGGACATCGACCTGGACGGCGTCGCGGACTTCATCTACATGGCTGCCATGCTGATTGCCATCAAGGCACGGATGCTGCTTCCTCAGCCGGAGCCAGAGGAGGAGGGCGAGCCGGAGGATCCGCGGCTGGAGCTTGTCGAACGGCTCCTCGAGTATGCGCGCTACAAGGAAGCGGCGGGCAAGCTGGACGAACTGGCGCAGGACCGGTCGATGCTCTTTACCCGCGGCAGGGCGTCCGCGCCCCAGTTCGAGGCGGCACTGCCCGAGAAGCTGGTCAATACGACCATCTATGACCTGGTGGGGGCGCTCCGCAAAGTGCTGACGGAGGTGCGCGAGGAGCCCGGGCTTCAGGTGCGCGGCGCAGACTATTCCGTAGCAGAGCAGCGCGCGTTTGTGCTTGCCTCGCTGGGGCGGCAGCCGGTTCAGCCCTTTTCCCGGCTCGTGGCGGGCGGCAGCAAGCCGTTTATTATTGCCACGTTCCTGGCCATCCTCGAAATGGCTCAGCAAGGCGTGGTAACGGTTGCGATCACGGACCGGGCGGACGATTTTCGGGTGGAACGCCAGTAACGGAGGAAAGCGTGGACGAATCGTCGCAACTGGCCGAGCTTGCGCGCACCGTCGAGGCCCTGGTCTTCGGTGCGGACGAGCCGATTCAGACGGCCCAGATTGCCGCCATATTCTCGGAGGTATACGGCGCAGAACGGCCGGCCGAAGATCTGGTGCAGCAGGCCGTCGACCTGGTCAACAACCGGTACGAACAAACGGGCAGCGTACTGCGACTCAGAAACTGGGCGGGGGGCCTCAGGATGACCACCACGCCCGACGTAGCCGGAGCACTCAAGGCCTTTTTTCGCAGCGAGCAGGCGCGGCACCTGACGCGTCCGCTCATGGAGACGCTGGCTATCGTGGCCTACCGGCAGCCGGTTACCAAGCCGGAGGCAGATCATGTTCGCGGTGTCGACTCCGACTATGCCCTCAGAAAGCTTCTGGAGCTGGGGCTCGTCGATATCGTGGGCCGTGCGGATTCTGTGGGCCGCCCGATCCTGTACGGCACCACGCGGCGGTTCCTGGAAGAATTCGGGCTCGCGGGCCTGGAGCAGTTGCCGAACCTTCGCGAAATAGAAGAGTTACTACAAGATCCTTCATTCAGCCACGAACGGGCGCGGCTTCTGATGCTAAAGGGACTTGATGCGGAGCCGGATGCTGCGTCCGGGGACAGCTGAACCGGGGCACGGCGCCAAGCCGTGCCTTTGTCATTTGTAGAGCACGGAGCCGGGGCACATGGCAAGGCGCAGGGGCCACGAGGACGACAGCAGAGCCGTTCTGCAGTCCGGCAGGCTCAACCGGTACGTGGCCCGTGCAGGAGTTTGCTCGCGCCGGAGCGCCGACAGGCTGATAGACGAGGGCAAAGTCAAGGTCAACGGGCACGTCGTGTCCGAGTACTGGCATGCCGTCAGTGCGTCGGACACGGTGGAAGTAAATGGTCGGGTGATCTCTCCCCGCCCGTTCGGTTATCTGCTGCTCAACAAGCCGGCCGGCATCATCACGTCAGCCTCGGACGAGCGAGGCAGGCGCACCGTGATGGACCTGGTGGACGGCGCCCCGACTAGTGCCATGTTTCCCGTGGGCCGGCTCGACAAGGATACTACCGGCGTTCTTCTTTTGACGTCGGACGGAGACCTGGCCCACCGTCTCATGCATCCGAGCTACGAGGTGGCCAAGCGCTACGTGGTGCGCACCCGGAGTCCCGTGTCGGAGCGCGATCTTTCCCGCCTCAGAAGCGGCGTTGAGCTGGAGGACGGCCCCGCGGCCGCCGACATGGCCCTCCTGGTGCGCCCGGAGGACCCGCACCGCGTTGCGCTGGAGATCCACACCGGGCGCAATCGGCAGGTACGCCGGATGTTTGAGGCCCTTGGACACGAGGTGGCCGGGCTTGACCGTGCGGCGTATGCGGGCCTTACGGCACGCGGAGTGCGGCGCGGCCGTTGGCGCAGGCTCACCGATGCCGAAGTCCGGCGCATAAGAAGACTCGTAAGACTCAGGTAGCTATGACCCACGCAAGGCAGTCCGAGGCGCTGAAGGTAATCCTGGAAGGCAAGCTTCGCCATGAAGGGCTGACGTACGACGACGTGCTGCTGGTTCCGCGAAAGTCGCGCGTCATGCCGCGGGACGTTAACATCGCCACGCGCCTTACCCGCCGTATCAATCTGAACGTGCCGCTGCTGTCCGCAGCCATGGATACGGTCACGGAATCCCGCCTGGCGATTGCCATGGCGCGCGAGGGCGGCGTCGGGGTCCTGCACAAGAACATGGATGCCGAATCGCAGGCCGGAGAGGTCCGCCGGGTGAAGCGCTCGGAAAGCGGCATGATCATGGATCCCATCACGCTGGGGCCTGACCGCCGGGTCCGGGATGCGCGCTCTCTCATGGCACGCTACTCGATCGGGGGCATCCCCATCGTGGATGACGCCGGCCGGCTGGTCGGCATCGTCACCAACCGCGATTTGCGGTTCCAGGCGGACGACGATGCGCCGCTCAGCGATATCATGACGACAGGCAGGCTGGTGACCGTGCCCATGGGAACGACACTGCAGCAGGCCGAAGCGACGCTGCAGCGGTACAAGATCGAAAAGCTGCCCGTAGTGGACGATCGCGGCTACCTGAAGGGGCTCATCACGTTCAAGGACATCGAGAAAAAGCGGCGCCATCCGCTGGCGTGCAAGGACGAACACGGGCGCCTGCGCGTGGGGGCTGCCGTGGGCGTTACCGCGGACCTTGATGACCGCGTTGCCGCGCTAGCGGAAGCCGGCGCGGACTTTGTGGTAGTGGACACGGCGCATGGGCACTCGGAAGGCGTGCTCCGCGCCGTCACGCGTGTCAAGGAGCAGAGGCCGGAACTGGAAGTCGTGGCCGGAAACGTGGCCACGCGCGAGGGTACGGAAGATCTGATTGCTGCCGGCGCGGACGCGGTCAAGGTGGGCATCGGCCCCGGCTCCATCTGCACGACGCGCGTGGTAGCCGGCGTGGGCGTGCCCCAGCTAACGGCCATCATGGAGTGTGCTGCCGCGGGCAAGAAGCACGGCGTGCCCGTCATCGCCGATGGCGGCGTCAAGCAGACGGGCGACGTGGCAAAGGCGCTCGCCGCGGGCGCGCACAGCGTGATGATCGGCAGCCTGTTCGCCGCCGTGGAGGAAAGTCCGGGCGAGACCATCCTGTACGAAGGCCGCAAGTACAAGAGCTACCGCGGCATGGGCTCGCTGGGAGCCATGGAGTCCGGAAGCAAGGACCGCTACTTCCAGGACGCGGAGGATGACATCAGCAAGCTGGTGCCGGAGGGCATTGAGGGGCGCGTGCCGTATAGCGGCAATCTGAGCGAGGTGGTCTACCAGATGATCGGCGGCCTGCGTGCCGCCATGGGCTACTGCGGCTGTGCTTCCGTGGAAGAATTTCGCTCCGATGCGCGCTTTGTCCGGATAACGGACGCCGGCCTGCGGGAAAGCCATCCGCACGATGTGCACATCACCAAGGAGTCGCCGAATTACAGCATGCGCAGGTAGGCCGAGCGCCGGATCCGCGGGGCCGGATGCTTGATTGAAATCCCGGCACGGCGTATATTTCTCTGCTGACTAAAGCGTCGGGCTTGCGTTTCGAACAAGGCTCCCGGGCCCGCCATATTATTGCCTTTTTTCAACTCAAACATCGAACGCTATGAAGAGAGCGCTTCAATCTCACCGGCTCCTGCCGCACCTTGCCCGTACATCGGCGCTGTGCCTTTTGCTTGTCCTCGGGGCGGCCCAGGCAGCGGCGCAGACGCACACCGTGCGGGGCACCGTCCTGTCCGCCTCGGACAATTTGCCGCTTCCCGCGGTAAACGTCGTGGAAGTCGGCACGCTGAATGGCACGGCTACGGACGTCGACGGCACGTTTGCCCTTACCGTGGCAAGCCCGAATGCCAGCCTCAACATTTCATTTGTCGGGTTTGTATCCCAGACCGTGGCCCTGGAAGGGCAGAACAACCTGACCGTTTCGCTCCAGGAGGATGTCGCGCTCCTGGAGGAAGTCGTGGTGACGGCCGGCGGCATTGAGCGCAAGGAGCGCGCCATCGGGTATGCGGTCACGGAGGTCAGCGGCGAGGATCTGCGCGAAGTGCGCGAGAACAACGTCGCCAATGCACTGGCAGGCAAGGTGGCCGGTGTGCTGGTTACCAAGCCGGCGACGGGCCCCGCGGGCTCCAGCCGCGTCATCATTCGCGGCGCCTCTTCACTTGGAGAGGACAGCCAGCCGCTCTATGTCGTGGACGGTATTCCGATTGACAACTCGACGCTGGGCTCGGCCGGCATGTGGGGCGGCTCGGACGGCGGCGACGGGATTTCGTCGGTCAACGCGGATGACATCGAGAAAGTCACCGTGCTCAAGGGGCCATCGGCCGCTGCGCTTTACGGCACGCGTGCCAAGAATGGCGTGATTTTGATCACGACCAAGCGGGCGACGCCCGGGCTAGGGCTCGGCGTGGAATTCAGCAGTAACACCACGTTCGAGGATGTGCTGGTCAAGACGGACTGGCAGCAGGAGTACGGCCAGGGCACGCGCGGAACGAAACCGGTCTCGGTGGACGACGCGCTTAGTACGGCCGACTTCTCCTGGGGAGCGCCCCTGGACGGCTCGGACGTCATCAGCTGGGACGGCACCATGCAGCCCTACGCCCTGGCTTCCGACGCGGTGCAGTCCTTCTACAACACCGGAATAACGTCCACGAACTCCCTGGCGCTTACTACGTCGACGCAGACATCGTCCATGCGGATCGGCATGTCTCACCTGGAGAACAGCGGGATTGCGCCCAATTCCGGCTTGCAGAGGACATCCTTCTCCATGCGGGGCACATCCAGCTTCGGCTCTCGCCTGAGCGCGGATGCGAAACTGAATTTCGTGCGCGAATACGTGGTCAACCGGCCCAGGCTTTCCGACTCGCCCGGCAATGCCAACTACTCGGTATATCAGCTTGCACAAAACGTGGATGTCACGACGCTCGAGTGTCCTCCGGAGGATTCGGCCTGTACCGAACCCGGCACGGATATCGACGGCACCGAGCTGCATCGAGGATTGTTTGGCAGCATCTACACGCAGAACCCTTACTGGGCCGCCTACCAGTTCAAGAGCAGCGACGAGGACCGGCGCATTATCGGATTTGCCTCGCTGACCTATGAATTCACGGACTGGCTCTCGCTCATGGGTCGCTTCGGCGGCGACACCTACGCTACGCGGCGGACGGGCATCACTCCCTATGGCACGGCCTATTCGCCGCTTGGAGGCCAGAACGAACAGGAATTCAGGATCACGGAAATAAACACTGATTTCCTGCTGGCAGCCGAGAGGCAGGTCAGCTCCATTGGCATCCAGGCCAATTTCGGCGGCAACCTTCTGTATCGCGAGCGGGAGAATCTCACGCTCAGTGGAGGCGGGGGCTTCAACGTGCCCGGGCTAGAGGTGGTCACGAACCAGAACACGCGCTCGCACGGCTACGGCTACAACGAGAAGCAGATCAACTCGCTTTATGGTTCTGCGGAGCTGTCCTACAACGATATTTTCTTCCTGAACTTCACAGCACGCAACGACTGGTCTTCCACGCTTCCCATAGAGAATAATTCGTATTTCTATCCGTCGATCAGCGGCAGTTTCGTGTTCTCGGACGCGCTCAGGGTGCCATCCTGGATAAGCTTTGGCAAGGTCCGGGCTTCATGGGCGGAAGTCGGGGGCGACACCAATCCATACTCCTTGGCGCTTACGTACAGCCTGCAGGGGAGTCACCTCGGGCAGCCGAGAGGTGCCATTGCCCAGGGCCAGATTCCGTTGGCCTCGCTGAAGCCTTCTTCCAGTGTGGGTATCGAAGGAGGGTTGGACGTGCGCTTCATGGAAAACCGCTTCGGCGTCGATTTCACCTGGTACACCCAGTCCGCGACGGACCAGATTCTGTCTACGACGATTTCGAGTGCGTCCGGCTTCGGAAGCCAGGTCATCAATGCCGGGGAGATCAAGAATACCGGCGTGGAGCTCTTGCTTACGACGACGCCTTACCGGACCGCCGATATGCGCTGGAGCCTTGACTTCAACATCTCCCGGAATACCAACGAGGTAGTGGAGCTGGTGGAGGGACAAACTTCGCTGGTGCTTGCCGAGAGCCGGCATCGCGGAAACTTCGTTACGGCGGACGTGGGCGAGCCCTACGGGTCCATCAAGGGACGGAAGTACCTGAGGCAGAACGTCCCTGCGGACGGCTCCGACTGTGACGCCACCGGAGCCATTGTCCACGACGCGGACGGACTTCCCATGCGGACGTCCGACCTGTGCGTGATCGGCAACGGGAGCCCCGATGTGCTTGGCGGCATTGCCAATACGCTGCGTTACAAGAACCTCACGTTGAATCTGCTTCTCGACTTGCGCTTCGGAGGCGACATCTTCTCCGTTACTAACAGCGCTGCGTATGACAACGGCCTTCACATGAACACCCTGCAGGGCCGCGCGGAAGGCTACATAGTGGGCGACGGCGTAAACCAGGACGGCGGCGCCAACACCGTGCAGGCGGACCCGCAGGACTACTGGGGACGCATCGGCGGCGGCTTTATCGGCGAGGAATTCGTGTACGATGCGAGCTTTGTCAAGCTGCGGGAACTCCAGCTCAGCTACAGGCTGCCTGCGCGCGTGCTCGCGCGGACGCCTGTCAAGGTGGCCACGCTGTCGCTGGTGGCTCGGAACCTCTGGCTGCTCTACAGCAACGTGGACAACATCGATCCGGAGTCCATCTTCAACAACACTCACCGGGGCATTGGTCTTGAGCACTCCGGGGTGCCTCAGACGCGAAGCATCGGCTTCAATCTGAACGTGCGCCTCTAATGAGGATGCGTGACTCACTACGTAACCGGACTACAACCATGCACATTCCCATGAAAAATTTGCTCAAGAACATCGGTTCGGCATTTGCGCTGGCTACTTGTGTGCTCCTCTTTGCATCCTGCGACGCAGGCTTTGAGGAGATGAACGTCAACCCGACGCAGGCCAGCGAAATTGACCCGAACTTCAAGCTGACCAACATCCAGCTGAGGGTATCAGGTGAGCGCTACGAAAACTGGCGCACCAACCTGATCTACAGCTCGGTGATGATTCAGCACTTCGCTACGTTGCCCGGCTACTGGGCGGGCGACAAGTACACCTACATCGGCTCCTATTCCGCCGCCATGTGGGACCGCTACTATCCCAATATCTCCAAGAACGTGGAGGACCTCCTGATCCAGACGGCCGAAGATCCGGAAATGGCCAACATGCATCACATCACGCAGGTCATGCGGGTAGTCATGTACCATCGTCTGACGGATCTTTACGGGGATATTCCTTACAGTGAGGCAGGCCGCGGCTTTATCGATGGCATTACGCAGCCGGCCTATGACTCGCAGTCTGCCATTTATGCGGATATGCTTGCCAAGCTGGAGCAGGCGGCCTCTTCGCTGAGCGGCTCCGGCGCATCCTTCGGCGGCGGCGACCTCATCTACGGGGGCGACGTGGAGAAATGGCGCAAGTTCGCCAACTCCCTTATGCTCCGTCTTGGCATGCGCCTCGTCAAGGTGGATCCCGGCATGGCCCAGAGCTGGGTCCAGAAGGCGATCTCGGGCGGTACCATGACCAGCAACGACGACATCGCCGCAGTGCCGCACAACGACCCGTCCGGGTGGAAAAACGGGAACGGCCTGGTGTTCAGGGTCGATCGTAGCCCGCGTCTCTCCGAGTTCTTCGTCAACTGGATGGTGGAGCGCGGCGATCCCCGCCTGGAAGTATACGGCACGATTCCCGTTGCCGGAGCACCTCCAGTGGGCATGCCCAACGGCAGGGTGACCGGTGGTTCGGATCCGGACTACGGCATCGAGAATCATCCAAGCTGGATTTCCTGTGACAGCGGCGCGGAGCCGTGCGGCATGGATGTCTACATGGTGCCCAATGATCTGATCAAGGGCGACGACGACCCCATGTTCTTCATGACGTACGCCGAGGTGGAATTCCTCAAGGCAGAAGCCGCCGTTCGCGGATGGCACAGCGGAGACCCGGCAACGCACTATGCCAACGGCGTGCGCGCGGCCATGCAGTACCTGTCCATGTATGGTGCCGGCGGGGCCATTGCCGATGCCGACATAGATGCCTACCTGGCGGCCAATCCGTACGACGCCGGAAATGCCATGGAGCAGATCAATACGCAGCTCTGGGCGGCCGTGCTGCTCAACGAATATGAGGCGTATGCCAACTACCGGCGTACGGGCTACCCTGCCATTACGCCTGTGAATTTTTCCGGCAACGTGGCCGGCGGCCAGGTTCCCCGGCGGCTTCGCTACCGCGCTCAGGAGCAGGTGGCCAACCCCGAGAACTACGGCAAGGCGGTCAGCAACCAGGGTCCGGACGAATTCACCACCCGCATGTGGTGGGATGCGCAGTAGGACCTGAACCTGACCTCACGAAAGGCGCCACCTTCGAGCATCGGGGGTGGCGCCTTTTTTTTCGGCCTGGCGCGCGGGGCACGGCCCCCGGGCGCAATGGTGGCATCGCCGGCTGCGGCTAGCCCGGACGCTTGCTTTGGCTGGACGGTGACTGGAGGTGCCCGTTGGACGCCCTGCCGGATGTGATAGTCTCCAGGCGAACTGTTTCTGCTTTTATGTACATTTCAATATATGTGGGCTGATTCTCGAGGGCATATTGACGATAATATTGCGCGCGCCAAACTTCCGGCGCGCCGTGATCGCCGGGGCCTCGCCAACGATTGCTGGAAATGGGATGCCAGGGATTAAGGAAGTAATTGAGGACAACGCGACTATTGAAGGTCGAGCGTTTGATCTCGTGATCCAGATCCTGATCGTGCTATCCATTACCTGCTTTGTAGTTCAAACCCTGCCCAATCTCTCAGCCACGACCCGCAGTGTTCTTCAGTTCGTCAATGTGGCGACGATCGGCATCTTCACGATCGAATACATTCTCCGCATTGCTGTGGCCGACAGCAAGCTCAGGTTCATAACCAGCTTCTTCGGCATTATAGATCTTCTGGCCATCCTGCCGTTCTACGTAACTACCGGCCTTGATCTGCGCGCAGTCAGGTCTCTTCGATTGCTCCTCATATTCCGGGCGCTCCAGCTGGTCCATTTCAGGAGGGCCGTGCATCGGTTTCACAATGCATTCTTGCTGGTCAGGGAGGAGCTCGTCCTGTTCTTCTTCGTCACCGGAATTCTGCTTCTTTTTGCGGGCTCGGGTATTTATTTCTTCGAGAATCCAAGGCAACCCGAAGCATTTGCGTCCATCTTTCACGGACTCTGGTGGGCTGTATCCACGCTGACCACGGTAGGTTACGGGGACGTCTACCCGGTGACCGTGGGCGGCAAGATTTTCACGTCGCTATTGCTGTTGATCGGGGTCGCCGTGATTTCCGTTCCTACGGGCCTTTTGTCTTCGGCCTTGACGAAAGCGCGGAGCGCGGAAATGGATGCTTGAGGCGGATCTCAACAGTGGAAACGTTTGCAATAGCCCATAGCGTCCAGGATACCGGCGGCATCAATTCCTAGGTATGCGGATACGGTTCACCCGTTTGCGCGGATTGGGCGCAGCGCAGCGGAGCTCTGAAGGATTGATGCGTATCCGGTCGAGGGCAGGCAAGGCGATTGCCAGACGTCTCTGGCGGGACTTTCTGTACAATCCTGTAC
>CAZXEU010000064.1:0-35020 GCA_964639665.1 uncultured Rhodothermaceae bacterium
CCTGAGGCCTCGCAGCAGACCTTCCGGATCATCGGACGAAAGGCTCCGGATATCGTCCGCTGCCCGGCCCTCGTAGTCGATCACGTAGACGCGGCCATGCTCGCGGTCGCGCAGCGGATTGAGATGCGCGTTCCCGGGTCCGACCAATGGGCTCCAGATCTGGTTCACCATTCCGCGCCGGTCCGGATTGTGCTGGATGACCGGGTTGTACCAGTCGGCCACCCACACCTGCTCGTCGGGTCCGATATCCGCAAAAACGGGTGCCACCCACTCGTCCGAACTGGCCAGGAGGTTTTCCACCGCGCCTTCCACCTCGCGGTAGACGCTGCCGTCAGCCTCGAGAAACGCGGGATGCAGTACATGGGCCGTCGGCTCGGTGACCAGGAGCGCGCCGTGGTACTTGGCCGGATAACGCCTCCCCGCATAGACAAAGGCGCCGGCCGCGGCCGTGTAGCCGTCCCGGAAATCGACCTGCTGCAACTGGCGCTCGGAGCTGTGCAGGACGAGGTAGTGGCTCTGCACGTTTGCCACGTTTGCCTCTGATTCATAGCGCATCGGGATACCGACCACAACAGCGTGGTTGTTGTTGGCGGTGGAGCCGAAGATCGTGTTGTCTTCGCCGATGCCCAGTCCCCACGTGTTGTTATTGAACTCGCCTACGGCGTCCAGCACACTGCCGTCGCGGCTGAAGCGGAACACGCCGCGGCCCAGTATGCGAGCCTCTGGATTGGGTGCCTCTCCGGGGCGGTACATGCCGCTGTATCCAACCGCGCTCCATATGTGGTTGTCAATGCCCACCTTGAAATTGTTCATCACGGCGTGCGTGTCGTACGTACCGAAGGCGTCGTCAATGACAACGTGCTTCTCGTCGAATCTGTCGTCGCCGTCCGTATCCTCCAGGAAGACGATGTCGGGGGCCTGACCCACGATGGCTCCTCCCTTGACGATGGCGATGGCGGTCGTCAGCGGCTGGTCTTCCGCAAAGCGGATGAAATGGTCCGCCCGTCCGTCGCCGTCCGTGTCTTCACAGATGGTGATGCGATCCGTGCCGGATTCCTCCCCGACGTGGTCATGCGGATAGTTGGTGGATTCAACCACCCAGAGCCGGCCGCGCTCGTCCCACGTGAGCGCGATGGGATTGACAATGTCCGGGTCCGAGGCATAAAGGCGTGCATTGAAGCCTTCCGGCACGATGAGACGGTCGGTGCTTTCTTCGGCAGAAAGCGGCACCTGCACATCCACGTCCACGAAATCATTGTTGGCGGCGAAGTACTGCAGGGGTGACTGGTGGGCGCAGCCGAAGAGAAAAAGAATCCAGAGGTGGCGCATGGGTCTTGCAGGTTTCAGGGAGCGGTCTTGCGCAGGGTATTCCAGGGCTCTTGGCCGGAAACATCAATGCCCAGCGGGGCATCGCTCTTTGCGGGCGTAAGGACCACGAACAGCACGGCGTCTTCGGCTCCGGCGTTGAATGAGGCGTGCACGCGGTCCGCCGGTATGATAACGGCGTCACCTTCAGCCAGTCGGCAGCAATCCCTGTCCACCCACTGATCGATTTCGCCCTTCAGGACGTAGATGATCTCCTCTCGTCCGGGATGCAGGTGAAAGTCGTGTCCCATGCCCGGCTTGATCGTGGCACGTGCGGCGAGAAGGCCCGGCACGTCCTGGTCGAATTCCGGGTAGTTGATCCACTCGTTCTTGCCCTGCGGGACAGCTTCGTTGCGGAAAGCGGCCTTGGGAAAAAAGTATCGCATGATCCCTATCGTCTGCGTGCGGCCGGGCACGGAATGGCCTTGAATTCCCGCGTCAGGTCAATCAGCGACTGCTCGACGCCCATCCGCTCGAGGCTGGAAGCTCCGACAAAGCCTACGGCGTCCGTATGCTCGTTGATGTAGGCCGCATCGGCCGGCGAGCTGATGGGACCACCGTGGCTGAGAAAGATGAGATCCTCTCTCACCGAGCGCGCAGCCTCTATGATCGCCTGAGTCCGCGTTGCGGCTTCCTCGATCGTGCAGGTGGCACCGGTCACACCAATGGAGCCTCCGATAGTCGTGCCTACATGGGCAATTATGGCATCCGCGCCTGCTTCGGCCATCATCCGGCTTTCTTCGGGAGTTGCCACGTAGACAATGGAGAAGAGGTCTATGCCTTCCTTCTGCGCCAGCGCCACCATGTCGATTTCGTGCTGCACGCTCATGCCGGTCTCTTCCAGCACCTGGCGAAACAGCCCGTCCACGATGGCATGGGTCGGAAAGTTGTTGATGCCGCTGAATCCCATGTCTTTCACCTTCAGCAGGTGGTGCCACATGCGGCGGCGCGGATCCGAGGCATGTACGCCGCAAATGACAGGGATTTCCTCAACGACCGGCAGGACCTCGAACTCGCCAATCTCCATGGCAACGGCGTTGGCGTCCCCGTAGGCCATGAGACCGGCAGTCGAACCATGGCCCGACATCCGAAACCGCCCAGAATTATAAATAATGAGCAGGTCCGCTCCGCCCTTTTCGATGAACTTGGCACTGATGCCTGTGCCAGCGCCGGCGGCGATGATGGGCTCGCCCCTGTCAAGCGCGGCATGCAGGCGTTCGACGACTTCCGCACGCGTATACGGGTTACCGATGCCTGTCCAGGGATTTGGCATAACATGTAGGGAGGTGTTGTGCGGTCAAGGTAAGCAGGCTGTTGTGCCGAGGCAAGATGGTGACAGCGAACACACGCTGCTTCTGAGTAACAATCTTGGGCGAGCCGGAAGCGGCACCCGGTTCCGCGGGGATCGGCCATTCCGGCGTGATCACTCCGCAGAATCGTATGATTTAAGCGGTTTCAGTGTGCTTTTATGGACAACTTACGCGGAGGACCGAACCGCGCCGTATGCATGAGATTGTTACCGGGATCGGCCGGCCTGCTGATTGCACTACTGCCGAAGGTGCAATCCTAGAATGCCGCACAGGCATCGGTTACCACTCGAAGCACGGATTCCTGCTCAAATTGGCTTTTGTATGCCTCGGCAATTGCCATTGTCTGCTCAAGGGGTCTGTCTCCCGGCGGCGCCAGTATCAGCACTAGCTTGCTCTGTTCGCGGAGCAATTCCTCAGTGCCGCTCCGCCACTGCCCATAGGCATCCAGAACAGTTAGTCCTTCCGGAAATCTGCTCGTGATTTCGCTGGCCAGGAAACCACGCCACTCCTCTTCAGATACTTCCCCATCGGCGGTACTGCGCCCGAAGAAGAGTCGGTACTCCACGAACCGGTCTGTGCCGGCAGGACACGTCTCTTCAACGGTAGGTTGCTCGTACGCAGCTATGCAGGCGAGTACTAGTAGAATGGCGAGTATTGCAAACGAGGCAGTCTTCATGGGTTCAATAGGTCCGAAGTTTGAAAATGCAGGAGGAATGGTTAATCAGGGGGCGGCCTTTGCAGATTCCCAGGCTCGGCCATGCCTGGACGCATCGGATCGTGTTTGCTTGAATCATCGCTTGAATTGTATGGCCCGTGCGCGTGCCGACGTAGAAAATGCCGTTTGATGCGGTGACCAACAGTTACGCATTTGAGGTCAGTTCTTGCCTGCTCACTCGGGGGCCCGGGGCGCATAAAATGCGCAAGAGTGTACGCGGCGCACAAGCACTTGTACGGCAGCCAACCTCGATTTGCTGTAGTTCCTTCAGAGCTCGTGGTATTGGCCGAAACCACGTGACTTCATGCTGTCCTTTGCTTCCATATCCTGCCCTATTCGCTAAACCGGGATCCTCGAGATCACATCTGGAAAGGGAAGCTCGGCAAGATCCTTTCCGGCCAGGGTCGCGGCGCACAGCACTGGCTCCTTTACAATTACGGACATCAACTGGAGAGCGCTTGGCACAGGAGGGGATGCACTTGGGGCTGTCTCCAGAATCTGCACGTACGCGATGAATCTCGGGCTATCCGTGACAGGATTGCGGGTGCAAACGGTCCTTATCGACCAGCAAGCGGTGCATTCCTTGCGCCGGCGGCTGAAATCGAGACCTAATTCAGGAAGCAGGCTTACAGGTACACACTGTGGCCCGTGCCTGTTATGACCCGCGACATGAGTTGTGTCCGCTTGCATTTCGAAATTGGCGCACACGGCATGCCTTGGATGTCGCAGGTGACGGCCGGGCACAAGAATACGCTGCGCGACGAGATAGCGGCCACCGGTGGCCCTGCGGCGTGGGACAGCGAACGGCCCAATCGGCCTTGGTTGGGTCTCGATGACTGACCGTGCGAACTCTTTGTGCGCGGCCCTCCCCTGATTGGACAGCTGGCACGGGGACTCGTGACTTATCCCGGCGGCCATGCCAAAGATAATCCGGACCTCTTCAAACCGTGCTCCCGCACGTTCCATCAGACCCTCGATTCGGGGGCTGCACAGGACGACGTGCTGGTTTCTACCTTTGAGGTAGACAACCGCCAATTCCGGTAGCGTGACGCCATCCTGCAAGGGTGCCGGCAGAACCGCTGGATTGTCCCAAGCAGCTGCAAATACGCACCCGTCCGACAAACGGCAACAACCACAAACTGTATCATGAAAATCCAACTCTTCATTCTAACCCTGCTTCTAGGCGTAATTCTCGCCATACACCTTGCGATGAACGGCAAGGTGGGCGAGGCCATAGGAAATTTGCCGGTTGCCAATGCGGTCTTCTTTTGTATTGGCACCGTCACAGCCCTGGTTATTGGTCTGATTGGCTGGAAACCGGGAGCACTTGCGCCGTTAGCCGACGTCAACCCGCTGCTGCTTACTGCCGGTATACTGGGTGCGGTGCTTGTTTTTTCCGTTGGACTACTGATTCCGAGGATGGGTGCCGGCCCGGTCTTTATTTCCCTTTTGGCAGGCCAGGCCATTACCGGCATGGTGCTGTCGCAATTTGGGTGGCTTGGTTCCGAGGTGCAGCCCATTACGCTTATCAAACTCGTGGGTGTCGTGTTCATGGTCGGAGGCGCGGCCATGGTCACATTCTTGGAGTAGTCCGAATAGCTAGCCAACTGAGCGGCGGGAGGGGCCGAGCGTCGAAAGCCCGCTGCCAGGTCCTGGTTGCGGCTAATAGGAAGGGTAAGTCCTGATTCCTGCTCGTTTTCGGCTCTATCCCGGTCCATCCATGGCCTGGGGAGCTGTTGGCGTCTCAAGAGAAAACGATATAGTCACAGCGGGAAAACAGATTGGCGACCACAAGGCTGAAGATGAGGCCACGGGGTCCGGCAATAGCCGACCGGTCCAATCCTGGCGGGTCCTGAAATCAGGCTCGTCGGGCTTGTCGGCGGGCAGTTCGCCTTCGGTGCCCTGACAAGCGGCATACCGACCAGGACTGGGGACCAGGAAAACCGGATTTCGAATGAAAACAGAGCTGAAACTGGCCGCGTTACCGTTCGGGTCGTAAGTATTGAGTTTCGAGCGGAGTCGGTCGATGAAATATTTATGGTTCCAAAAGCCCTGGAGAGTTTCGGGGAGTACACGCGCTGGATCCCGGGCCATAATCCGAGCGACCGGCAGCCGCCTCGCATCACGTCATTCTGGTCATGCGTCGATGCGGCGCAGCGCGCGTCGCATGGATACAGGGGCCGTGGTCAAGTCCGGCGCAGCCTTGTTCGGCGAGCGGCCTTCAGTAGGCCGGGGTAATTGGAATTGTGGGGCATCATGGACGGCAAGTGCGCTCCGGTTGTGACTCGATAGAGCCCGCAAAAGCAATCCACCGGTAGCGGGCGGCGGAAAAGACCAGCCTGGGGCTGGAAAGCAGCGGCAAGATTTCTTGCACGAGTCTGGCAGCTCGTAGGGCGGTCCAATGCGCGGGCGGCGCCGCGGTATCAATTAATCTCGGATAAACTCTTATCTGAAGCATCAAGCAGGCCTGCAGCGGATCCGTCTCCAACTCGGGATTGAAGGGCGTATATTGTGTGTCCGTCCGAACATAGGCTAAAGAACAGGACTATGATTACCAGACGCTCTTTTGTGAAACAGATGGCGGCCGCTGCTGTGCTGCCGTCGATTATTCCCGCCTCAGCCATGGGCCGGGGCCCCATTCCCGCGCCCAGTGACCGTATCACCATGGGCTTTATCGGAATGGGCAGCATGGGAATGAATAACCTGCGCGGATTCATAGAGAAGCCGGACGTGCAGGTGCTGGCTGTGTGCGACGTAAATCGGTCCGGTGACAACTACGCCGGCAGAGGAGGCTTGAAGGGTCGTGAGCCCTCGCGCCAGCTTGTGGAACAGTATTACGCTGAACGGGCGGAGACTGTATCCTACGAGGGGTGCGACACCTACGAATTCTTCTGGCAGGTATTGCAGCGCAGCGACATCGATGCGGTATGCCTTGCCCTTCCGGATCACTGGCACGCCTATATGGCGATCGCGGCCGCGAAGGCGGGCAAGGACATGTACAGTGAAAAGCCGCTCGCGAGAACCATTTACGAGGGTCGCCAGATGGTGAATGCCGTCCGCAAGTACGACCGCGTTTTCCAGACCGGAAGTCAGCAGCGTTCGGGCGCGCAATTCCGGCATGCCTGTGAACTGGCGCGAAACGGCTACCTAGGCGACTTGCAGAAGGTGTATGCGCGCGTCGGAGGCATATCGAAACCGTGTCCGCTGGGCGGAGAGGAAGTGCCGGACGGCTTCCTTTATGAAATGTGGCTCGGGAATGCACCGGATGCCCCGTATCATCCGGAACGTGTCAGCGGTGCCTACAATACGGAGACCGGCGCCTGGCGCGCCTGGCGTCCGTATTCTGCCGGCCACATCGCCGACTGGGGCGCACACAACTACGATATTGCCCAGTGGGGCCTGGGCGTGGACGGCAGCGGTCCGGTCGAGATCCTGTCAGCAGAGGACGGAGAGGAAAACGAATTGACGCTCATATACGAGAGCGGAATCCCGGTCATCAAGAAAGAAGGTCCGCACGAAGGCATGGTGCAGTTTGTTGGCACGGATGGCTGGGTCGGCGTAAGCCGGGGCGACATCTGGGCTTCCGACGAGAATCTGCTGACCTTGGAGCTCAAGCCCAGTGACACGCACCTTGTGCGTAGTGACGACCATCGCCGCGATTTCCTGAACTGCGTCAAGACGCGCACGCGGCCGATCTGCGACGTGGAGATCGGACACAGCTCGAATGTGGCCTGCCTCACGAGCGAAATCTCCATACTCCTGGGGCGGTCCCTCAAGTGGGACCCGGTCAACGAGGACTTTATCGGCGACGAGGAGGCGTCGGCGCTCGTAACGCGCAAGATGCGTGGTCCCTGGAAAGTGTGAGCACTTGCAAGTCGGCACGTCACGGGCCGGCCGGATCCGTAATGCGTGTGCCAGGCGGGCCAGAGGCAGTCTTCAGAGCTCTGTCCGCAGCGTGCGATTAATGCGCGCGGCGCTTTGGCAACTACGCCAGACGGGCAGCTTTGGCCTTCTTAGCAGCCAGGGAACGAGTGGAGGTCCTTTGGCTAAAGCTCGCCGTGTGTAGTTCAAGCACGATGGGCTGCGCAGGGGCGCAAATCGGGGTTGTGGAGCGAAGCACGGCAATGGGCAAATCCGAGGAACACGGGCGGTCCGTGACATGCTGGCCAGGGGATGCGCGCCTGGGCCAGACCCCGGCATTTCAGCTCAGCCGTGAGGCGCTCGATCGGCATTCACGACTGCAGACATAGAGCCGGACAACTACAGCATGGGGCCGAACACGAACAGGGGTGGACAGCCGCCCATTTTGAGGCACAAGGACTATGATCATCCTTCGGCCTTCCACCCGGAGAACCTCCTGCGGGAGGCCCGGCGACAACGAGGGATTCCGGACGGAAACGTACCCGAGGTCTGCATTCTCGATCCGGACGGCGATATTGTCCGCCACCTCAAGGCTGCGGAACGGGCTCGCCTTAGTCCGCACTGGGCGTGCTATCATACAGAGCTATACGAGTTTGAGTACGGGAGCGCGCTCTACGGGATCATCGGTTGCGCCGTGGGAGCCTCCTTTGCCGTACTGGTTGCCGAGCAGCTGTTTGTGTCAGGCTGCGGGCTTCTTGTCAGCGTGACGTCGGCGGGCCAGATTGTGGCCTGGGGCGAGCCGCCCTATTTCGTGCTCATAGAGCGCGCGCTCCGCGACGAAGGCTGCAGCTACCACTACTTGCCTGCTTCGGATTACAGCTACCTTCGCCCGGCACTGAAGGACAGGATGACGGATGCGTTTTCGTCACTTTCGGCGCAGGTGTTCCGCGGAAGTAGCTGGACCACGGACGCGCCGTTTCGGGAGACCGAGCGCTCCATAGCCGGAGCTAGAAATAAGGGCATTCTGGCCGTGGAGATGGAGGCCGCTGCGCTGTATGCGTTTGCCGAGGCCCGCGCAAAGCCCGTTGTGTGCTTTGCGCACGTGACTAACGAGATGGCCAGAAAGGAGGGCGACTTTGAAAAGGGAGAGGCGGACGGCAGCCGGGAAGCGCTGGAATTGATTGCAGCGGTGGCACGAGTGTGTTTGCCGTCGGCAGAGACCCGCTAATGCTGAGTGCGGGCTGCCACGGGCAGCGTTCATGCGGTTGGGATGCGCCATCTGGAGCCGTACCGGGTCGCTAGGCTACTCCTCCTGTTCGACCTTTCTCGAAAGGCCAAGGAGCGTGCGCAGCTCCTCCTTCTTCTCGTCCTCAAGCGACGGCCAGACAAGTTCAAGGCGCTGTCCGAGGGCCTGGTATCTCCGGGCCGAAGAACCTGCCTTCCACGACCCGGGCACCAGCGCAAGGGCGCTGGCTGCAATCAGCGCTCCAAGCGCGAACATGACGAGTGGGCGGCCGAACTGGCTGCGCCTGGCCGCAGCCGCGGCGCGCTCCGCATCGCGTGCGCTCCGCCGGATGGAATGCGCCGCAGACGCAAGCTCCCTTGGCAGCGGCTCGATCTGGCGACGGGCCTCCGCTGCCTCTACCTCGGCAAGGCGGCTCCGAAGCGGAGTCTCTACGCTATCGCTCACGCCCACGCGCACTGCGCACCGCCAGCCGGGAAAGTTCGTCGTAGGCACGTTCGCCAAGCGCACGGCGCAGTTCAGGGGCACGGCCCTCGGCCTTCAGTCGCAAAAAGCTGCGCGCGAGCTTGTGGTCCTCCTCCAATAACGGTTTTTCAGGTTCCAGGGGCCCGCGATCAAGCCGTGCCTCGTGTGCGCGCTTCAGCTCCAGCACGGGAGCCCTCACGCGGCGCTCGTACTCGGCAAACGATTCACCAAATCTGTCGGCAAGCTTCCGAGCCGAAACGCCGGGCATCACGCTGCTGCACTTGGTGTATTCCACGCTGTCCGTTACCACGAGGCCTCTGCCATGCGCCTTTAGTTCAAGTCTGTATCTCCGCAAGCGTCGTGTAAGGTCCTCCCAGCTTTGTGCCTTCTCGAAATCCTCTCCTGCAGCGCGCCGCACAATCATCTGAAACGGCAGCACACCATCGCGCATTACGCCTTTGTACGCACCCTTGGACAGGGACTGGCTTCGCTCGGGCCTTTTCTGTCCCTCCAACTGGAAAAGATGGCCGGGCACCTCCCGAAAGCCCATCCGGCGCTCGGCGCGGCGCAGGTATTCTTCAGTCCGTCGCCAGGAGAGACGCATTGGGGCGGCCTTTCTTGTCTGCGGGTGCACGCGATTGGCCAGGATATGGAGGTGCGCGTAATCCTCGTCCGCGTGCGCGACGTAGATGGCCTGGTGATCCTTCATGCCGAGCGTATCCAGCAGTCCGTCCGCGACCTCCTGCATCTGTTCGCGGGTCGGGTCGTCTGCCGGCGCCCAGGAAATGGAAGCGTGCAGGACGGGGCTTTGGACACGGTCGTTGCCGCTGGCCACTATGCTCATCTCCAAAGCGGCCTCCCGCAAGTCTTCCGCCAGGACGAGGAAGCGCGGTTCGATCCAGTCCACGCGCACCATGTCTTCGCGCCCGGCCTTGGCGCACTCCAGGTATCTTGCGAGCTTCTGGAAGCTGCGGCAGGTATTGACGCTGGCAATCACGGCAGGTGGCCGGTGATTCGATTCACAACGGGCCTTATGAATGAGAGCAGCCGCTCATGCTCTTCGCTCTGTTCCTGCGAGGCGGCCATGACAGCATGCCCAATGGCAAGCACTTCCCTGGCGAGCTCGGCATACGGACTCAAGCCGGTGCGTTGCTCCAGTCCTGCGGCGCGCAAATAGGGCCCGAGCCTCTTCCCTCTCGCTGCGGCCTTTTTCTTCAGCGTGTCGTATTCCTGGTGGCTGGCCGCCACGGTTATCTGGCGGACCCGTCGATCCGGGCCTTCGGCCGACCGAGCGGGCCGGCTGTGCTCAGATAGCTGCTGCAGGGGCATGGGCGCTCACTGTCCGAATCACTCTACGCGGACGCACTCGGCCGGATGGGACGCTGCCGATACGAATCGCAGAAGAATGGGTCTTGAAGGCGGCGTCCAAAGAGCAAGTAGTCCCGGCGGAAGCAGGTGTGCCGTTCCGGGCTGCACTTTCAATCGCAGGGCCTCGCCGCACGCATGACTGCGTGAATTCCCCCTTGCCGAGATCTACGTGCCGCATTCGGGAAGAAGCGGCTGCCAGCCGGTACCGATTGGCCGGCTATTCCGCTCAGTAGCCGGTATGCCCCGACTCGCCTAAAGACTCTGCGGTGGCACGTATGCGTGCCCCGCACGCTCTTTCGCCTTGGCTGCGCGGTAGCCGGAAGCCCTGAACGCGGAAATCGGATCGAGTGCGCCGCCGCTTTGCCGCCGCGCCTCGGCAACGAGCGGACGGACATCCGTCTCGTAGGCTTCGCGAAGCGTTCTTTCCGCCATTACCACGTCATTGCTCTCCTGGAACCCCGCCAGTACGTCGCGACGTACGAGTAGCGCCTTGGCAAAGGCTTGCTGCAGCTGGTCCACCGTCATGAGCAGCGCCTCGGCAGGATCCTTGACGTTGTGGCTCTGGTCGATCATGTAGGAAATATCGCTTCGGAGCACGCCCTCTTCGGCGGCGTCGACGAGCTCCGCAAAGACCAGGAAGAGTTGGTACGGCCGGATGGACCCGGATGTCAGGTCGTCGTCGCCGTAGCTGGAGTCGTTGAAATGGAAGCCTCCCAGCTTGCCTGCCGCTATAAGCCGCGCGACCACCTGTTCGACGTTCGCATGCGGCAGGTGATGCCCCAGGTCCACCAGGCAGAGCGCCCGCTCGCCCAGCGCCTGCGCCAACATCAGCGAGCTTCCCCAGTCCTGCACGACCGTGGCATAGAAGGCCGGCTCGAAGGGCTTGTGCTCCGTAAAGAGGCGCCAGCTTGCCGGCAGGGCGCCATAAATCTCGTGCAGCGAGCCAAGCACGCGTTCGAAGCTGCCTCGGAGGTGCATCTGGCCCGGAAAATTGCTGCCGTCCGCGAGCCAGATGGTGAGGGCATCCGAGCCAAGCACCTTTCCGACTTCGATCACGTGACGGTTGTGGCGAACGGCCTGCTCACGGACAGCCCTGTCTGTGTGGCAAAGTGAACCGAACTTGTAGCTGTACTCCTGGCCGGGCTGGTCCTGAAAAGTATTGGAGTTGACCGCATCAAAGCCGAGGCCTAGCCCGGCCGCATACTCGCGAAGCGCTCTTGCATCCTCCGGCTCATCCCATGGCAGGTGCAGCGAAACGCGTGGCGTGGCGCCGCTCAACCGGTGGACTTCGGCGGCATCCTGCATTTTTTCGTAGACGTCTCGCGGCTCGCCCGGGCGCGGAAACCGGCCGAAGCGCGTTCCGCCGGTGCCCAGTGCCCAGGAAGGGATGGCCACCTCAAATTGCCGCACGCTCGCCATGACCGCATCCAGGTCGATGCTTTGCCGCGCCAGCTGGCTCCCCAGGTGCTGCAGGTCGCGGTCGTGCGCATCCGACCGGCCAGCATGGGAGGGGTGATGATTCAACATGGGATCATTGCTGCGTGGCAGGCAGGCACTCGTTAGGGCATCGCCGGCGCCAGTCAGTCCGCTTTTTTGCGCATCCAGAACGGGGCAGCAGCAAACCAGACAACCGTGCCGACAGCCATCAGCACGGCATGGATACGCCAGCTGAGCGCCCCTGCAAATACGAAGCACGCGGGCACGACCGTCAGGCCAAGTCCTGCAATGGCCGCAATCTTCAGCACGTGTTTCATGACGGCACGCTTGCGGTTAGCTCCTGCTTCCGGGTCGAGCGCTGCTGCGCAAGAGAAAGGCCAACATAGAGACCGGTCGCAATAAACCAGCCGGGCAGGCCCAGGAAAAAGATCTGCACCTCCCAGACCAGATTCAGCCCGAGGCAGGCACCAAGTGTTACCAGCCAGGAGGCCGCCGCCGGCCAGCTGACCAGCAGCCGCTTCCACTCGGCGTAGTCCTGTCGGAGGCCCAATTTCGGCAGGAGCCAGAAATCCGCGAAGATAACGGCACCCATGGGCATGAGAAGCAGCCCGTAGAGCGCCACAAAGTCAAGGAGTCGCATCATGAGCGCCGGGAAGAGCGCGGCGATGGATGTCACGGCGCCCACGGCGAGCGTTACCTTCCAGCGCTTCCAGTTGGGCGTAATCGTCTGCATGGCGAGGCCTGCGCGATAGATCGTGGGGTTGGCTGTAGTCCAGCCGGCTATCACGACCGCCGCAAGTCCTGCCACGCCTGCACCCAGGAATGCGATGGGGCCCGGCGCCACTTCAGATCCCGTCTGCAGCGCCAGGGCCACGAGGATGCCCGAAGCTACCCATGCGATGAAGTGTCCCAGGTACATGCCGCAGGCGCTGGCGAAGCCGTACTGCCATTTCTTGGCGTAGCGCAGTATCGTCATATCCGCCATGCCGATGTGCATGGCCATGTTCGTAAACCACGCAAAGAACGTCACGTGCCAGAACGTGAAGCGGATGCGGCCCTCCATGGGCACGCCCGTCCAGATCTTCTCGTTGGCCACCTGCCAGAAGTCGCCGACTCCCGTCACGCCCAGCTGGGGTAGAGCAGCGAGGCCGCAGGCCACGAACACGAGAAACATCCACGGAGCCGCGACCTTCGAGAAGTAGGCAATCTTCTCGAAGCCGAGAATGGCGAGCACCGTCACCACACTTCCCACTGCTAGGACAGTCACGACCCAGCCGACGCTGTTGGGATAGAGGTCGCTCAGGCCAGGCATGGCCATATCGAACGGGATGCCGACTGCTGTGGCGGCCACCGAAATCATGGAGCCGGCCAGGAAGCAGAACATGAGGGCGTTTACAATATTGTAAACGAAGAGCAGGTTTGGGCCGGCGATCTTGCGGAGCTTCCAGTACAGGTTGAGCCGCGTGCGCGTGGCGATGGGCGCGCAGATAAAGGCCCAGGAGAGCACCGCGAGGAGGTTGCCTACGAGGAGGCCCAGGATGAGATCGCCTGCCGCTACGCCGTGGGCCACGAACAGGGGGCCGATTACGAATTCGGTGCCGGCTACGTGCTCCCCGGCGTAGAGTCCGACAAAGTTGCCGGGGCCCTGCAGCCGTCGCTCCGATACGGGCTCCCGGTCGAACTCGTAAATGGCATCGAGCCGGCTGGCGAGCGACTTCCCGCTACTGCTCATCTTTGGAGTCGTGTGCGTGGTGGAGCGGATGCGAATTGTTAGCCCTGAGCCGTGCCGCGGCGCGTAACTGCTGCCCAATATAGTCACCCGGAATTGCAGTGTGACAAGCGGATTGACTCACGGGCTCAAGTTCGCGTAGCTTCCCTGGCCCCTGTCCCGAAGCCGAGCTATGCCCCAGAGAATCCAGCACTTGCCAAAGGCGGGCCTATATGAAAATGTCCTCTCTGTGGAGCTTGGACAGATCCTCGAGAAACTGGAGGGAATGTGTGCGGACAAGGAAGGGCTTGATCCGGATGACGGGCATTATCTGCTTATTCAGTACCTGTCGGCTCTGGTAGGTGCGGTGCTGCGCGCATTCCCGCGCGAAGACCGAAGCGCGCAGCAAGTTGCTCTGGTAAACCGCATCGTGGATGTCCTGGCTGCCGAGGTACCCGGCGTGCTATCAAGCGGCGACCATGCCACCTCCGAAGTGCTGAAGGCCCTGTATTCGACCCGCAACGAGTACCTGGGCAAAGCCGGCCCGCCGCGGCGCCCGGGCATTCCGCTCGCGCAGAGCGAGCTTCTCGTCAATGCCCGCGGAGAATACCGCATCGGCCGCGAGCTGGAGCGGGAGATTCGCTCGGCGGACCGGATCGATCTCTTGTGCTCTTTCATCAAATGGTCGGGACTCAGGCTGCTCATCGACAGTCTGAAGCGGTTTCTGGAGGCAGGGGGCGAGCTGCGCGTCATAACGACGGTATACATGGGAGCCACGGACCGGCGTGCGCTGGATACGCTGTCCCGTCTAGGTGCCCAGGTCCGGATTTCCTATGATACCCGGCGCACCCGCCTGCACGCCAAGGCGTGGCTTTTCCACCGCGAGACGGGGTTTTCGACCGCCTACATCGGATCGTCAAATCTGTCTGCCGCCGCGCAGCTGGACGGCCTGGAGTGGAATGTGCGTGCAAGCGCCACTCATGCCCCAGGCATCGTGCGGAAGTTCGAGGCGACGTTCGATACCTACTGGCTTGACCCCGAATTCGTGCCGTATACGGGCGCGCAGGAAGAGCGCACGCGTCTCGATCGCGCACTCGGTAGAGAAACTGGCGTCCAGGACTCCGATTCGCTCGCATTCTTTGACATTCGGCCCTATCCCTTTCAGCAGGAAATCCTGGAGAGGCTTGCTGTCGAGCGCACCGTACACCAGCGAACCAGAAACCTGGTCGTGGCGGCAACCGGCACAGGAAAGACGGTAGTCGCCGCGCTTGACTACCGGCGACTGTGCGCCGAGCGCAGCCCGCGCACGCTCCTGTTTGTGGCGCACCGCAAGGAAATCCTGACGCAGAGCCGCCAGGTATTTCGGCAGGTGATGCGCGAGGCAAGCTTCGGGGAGCTGTACGTGGAGGGGAAGAGGCCTGAGAGCGGCACGCACGTCTTTGCTTCCGTGCAGTCGCTGAGCCGACGGGATTTGGCTTCGCTGAACCCGAAGGCCTATGACGTGCTCATTATTGACGAATTCCACCACGCTGAGGCTCCCACCTACAGGCGGCTGCTGCGGCACTTCCGGCCGGAGATCCTTCTGGGACTCACGGCGACCCCGGAGCGCGCCGACGGGCAGAGCATACTCCACTGGTTCGATGGCCGTATGGCGGCGGAGCTGCGCCTGTGGGATGCGATCGACCGGGGGCTCCTGGCGCCGTTTCAGTACTTCGGGACGGGGGACGACACGGACCTTTCCCAGCTGACCTGGAAGCGGGGACGCTACGACGACGGGGAGTTGACCGCGCTCTATACCGGAGATGATCTGCGCGCCCGAAAGATCATGGAAGCCCTGCGCGATCGCATATCGGATCCCTTGCGCATGCGGGCTATCGGATTCTGCGTCGGCGTAGAGCACGCGCGCTTCATGGCGGATCGCTTTCGGAAGTGGGGCATACCGGCGCTCGCCGTTACCGGCACGACGCCGCGCCAGGAGCGGGACCAGGCCATCGGCCGGCTGCGGCGGCGGGAATTAAACGTGCTGTTCACGGTGGATCTATTCAACGAAGGCGTCGACATTGCTGAGGTCGACACGGTGCTTTTCCTCAGACCCACGGAGAGCGCCACGGTGTTCCTGCAGCAGCTCGGCCGGGGTCTCAGGCTGCACGAGGAAAAGGAGTGCCTGACCGTGCTGGATTTCATCGGGGCTGCGCGCAAGGAGTTTCGGTTTGACCTCCGTTACCGGGCGCTCCTGGGGACCACTCGAAAGGGGTTGGAGCGGCAAATCGGGGCCGGATTTCCGCTCTTGCCGTCCGGCTGCGTCATACAGATGGATCGCCAGAGCAGGGAACTGGTGCTGCAGAACATCAGGAAGTCCCTGGGGGCTAGTCGAGGTGCCCTTGTCAGCGAGTTGGGCAGGCTCGGCCCCGATACGGACCTGGCGACCTTCCTTCACGAAGCCGGCATTGAACGGCACGACCTCTACCGAGGCGGCCGCTTCTTTTCTGATTTGCGTCGCGCCGCCGGATTTGACGTGCCGAATAGCGGCCCGGACGAAGATCGGCTGGGGAGGGCGCTCGGGCGGCTGCTGCACGTGGACGAGCCGGATCGCATTCGATTCTGCGAACGCGTACTGCACCCGTCCTTTGATCCGGATGCCCTGGACGAGCGTAGCCGCCGCAGGCTCATGATGCTGTTGTGCGTGCTGTTTGGACCGAGTGCGGCGGGCGCATTGCGCAGGACGCATGCTCGGCTGCTACAGCATCCGGCCATCTGCCAGGAGCTCCTTGAGCTACTTGCCGTGCTTCGCGCCAACGTAAGCCATTTGCCTCGACAGGCCAACTTGCCGCCAGACGTGCCACTTGCCCTCCACTGCAGTTACGCGCGCGACGAGATCATGGCGGCCTTTGCCGATGTGCGAAAGGGCCTTCTGCGCCAGCCCCGGGAAGGAGTGGTGTTCCACGAGCCAACGCGCTTCAACCTACTATTCGTAACGCTCAACAAGTCGGAGCGGGACTACTCACCGAGCACGATGTACGAGGACTACGCCGTATCTGCCGACTTCTTTCACTGGCAGTCCCAGAGCACAACCCGCGCGGGGACCGTCAAGGGGCGGCGGCATACAGAGCATGAAGAGCTTGGCGTAACACCGCTTCTCTTCGTGCGCCAGAACAGAAAGAGTGAACACGGTGCGACGGCCCCGTACACATTCCTCGGACCGCTCAAGTATGTGAGCCACGAGGGGGAGCGCCCGATGAGCATAACCTGGCGAGTGCTGAAACGCATGCCCGCGGACTTCTTGCGCCAGGCGCGGGTTGCCGCATAGGCCAGGAATCGGAGCGAACGAGGTGAAGGAAACAGTTTGGGTAACTTGCCCGCGCGGGCGACGAGCAGGCGCGCCTTGGCTGCATCATTTGCTGGGTAAATCGCTGTTGCACGCAATAGGTATCCAAATGCCGTGCGGCGTACGTTTGTAGCAGGTACCCCACGCTCTCGAAGCTCGATTTGCGGACGGCGTCGCTCCAGGCGCGGTGAACTCGCGGCAGGCTCGTGCCGTATATCCACTCCAGCCGGTGCAAGAGCACGAACAATACCATGAAAGCGCAGCAGGGAAAATCCCGCGAAGTGCGCGTGCATGACGACGCACGGTTCACCGACCGCGCTGTCGTCAAGACCGTCAAGGTCAGCCCGACGTCCGAGCGCATTCTGCAGGAGGTGAAAAAGCGCAGAGCGGAGGCCTTGAAGATTCTTGCGGATCGGTAGGCAGCATTACAAGGTCGAACTGCGGGACGCACTGAGAGGCAACCAACTGGCCCTGGGTCCCGAGTCGCGAGTAATCAAGGAAAGCGATCTGCTTTCGGCTCTTGGCAGACCGTACCATGGCTACCATCCGCGCATCCACGATAAGGCCGCGGCGCTGGTGCATGCCGTAATCCGTAACCACGCGTTCGTTGACGGCAACAAGCGCACAGCCCTGTTTCTGCTCGAACTGCTACTGGAACGAAGCGGTTACAGACTAAAGGCCTCGGACCGCGAACTTTCCGGGAAGCTGATACTCGTAGCCGAGGGGAACATGGAATACGATGCCCTCAAAGAGTGGCTCGAGCCGAGAATTGCACGCCTTGACCGGTGACCGACACTGCAGAACATGGCAGCCGACAATATCATGGCTAGTCTTGCCACCAAGCTGTTTGCCCTGGATGCCAAACTGGACGGTCAGGAACAGCAGCCTCGATCTTCCGAATGGGCTGTTTGCCGTAACGCCGTCGATAGGTCTGGCATGCGTTCACTTGTGCGGCCGCCCACCCGCGCTAGTCCACGGAACGGCGTCAGTTCGTTCCGGATCGCTGCCCTTCGGCGGATTACAGGCCGGCATACGGCACTACGCGTTTCGCCAGGGGCAATTGCCATGTCCGCGCGAGCCGATCTCGCTGCGCGCGGTGCCAGCCGAGTCCATTGCCTCAGGGAACAGGGCATCGACGACATTTGAAACCCCGCCGGGCTCCGAGTACATTTGTGCATGGACTATATGGAGCGAATTACGCTGGAGCCGGGCAAGCAAGCCGGGAAGCCGTGCATTCGCGGGCTTCGAATCACGGTGCATGATGTACTTGATTACCTGGCTTCCGGGATGACCGAAGCGGAGATCCTGACGGATTTCCCGGACCTGGAGCCCAAAGACATCCGGGCGGCTGTGGCCTTCGCTGCTGCGCGTTCAGGAAAGCCGCCCATGTCCCGGTAGCTGCGAGGCGTTGTGGCGCGCGATGCACCGGAGAAGCCCATGCCCGCGTCGCTCGTGGTGCGGACAGGCCAGCGAGCCCTGCTTTCGAGGCTCCGCACGTAGCCTTCCTCTGCCCCGCATCTACTGCTTTGGACGTTTACTGGGGGGCCTCTACGGAGGCCTGTTCCTGTTTCTCCTGCTGCGCGGGCGGATGTCTCAAACTGGTTGCATGACGCCACCACTTGATTGCAGCACTCAATCCTTTGCGATCAGCTCTTGATCTCGTAAACGGCAAGACTCACGCCATCGGTCCTGTCGATGGCGTAAGCCAGCTCCTGCCGTATCAGCTGCAGATAAACGTCAGCAGGCAGCTCTGCCTGCCCCACAACCCGGCCTTCCGAATTCAGGATCAGCCACGGGGAAGACTCGGCCTCCGGGTCTGCCGGTATTGGCCGGATCCATATTCTGCCCATATCGTCGATCCTGAAAGTGGAATAGAAGGGTCTGGTTCTGTATAGGCCAGCTTGCCGCAAGCGACTCGCCATGTCTTGTGAGTAGCTCTCCAGGTTTTCGTCCAGTTCCTGCTGCGTTATCGGTACGGCTTCAATTGCGTGCGCGATTGTCGAACGCTCCGCCCCTATTTCGCCGGTTATCACAATCTCCCGCCCACGGGTATTGCCAGCATACAGGGTGCCTTGCGGACCCGAGCGAAAGATCGGATCGCCCGAATAGGGTCTCCTGGAAAACGAATGCGAATTGCCTGACAGGATGCCCAGCCATTCCGTAGACGGCTGCCGAGCCAACGGTTTTTCCCTGGCCGCTCCGTCTCGGGTGATAAGCCTGGCATACATGTATCGCTCGCTGCCAAAACCGGTGCCGGGAACGGGCGGCTCGTCATAGGTCACGACAAACCCCGAATCCAGCACGCCCACAAGCGCGCGAGGCGAGTTGCCCGCAGAATCATCCGCAACTGCGAAGTCGTAGGCGAAGCCGAAGGATGCCGGCTCAAAGACGGAAATCCGGTTCAGCCGCAGGTCAAACGCATACAGCGTATCGCTCGGGCCGACATGGATGTCGGAGAGTGCGGTGAATTCCCCTGGGCCTGCGCCTTCGGATCCCATGATGGCCAACAGCTCTCCATCGGGCGAGAAGGCATAAATCTTTGGATCCTGCCTGTCGCCTACAAAGATGGGGCCGTTTGCGGCTACGGCAACCAGCCCGCTGATGCTGCCGAACAGGATGCCGCTTGGATTGTCCTCGGCACCGACCGTCAGAATTCTTTCGAGCTCGACCGCGGGTGTATCGGTCATGCCCGTCGCCCGATTTCCTTCAGTCGCGCACGATGCTACCAGGAGATAAACTGCAGCAGCGGCAGCCAGCGACACTTTTCTATGCGTTGGACAGGTTGACCGGGTCCTGAAGGCAATCAAGGGGCTGTGGCTGAGTGGGGTCACGGTGGAATCCGCACGGGTGTGCAAGTACTACTCCGTCCACTGCGAAGGTGCGCAATTCCCCCTTGCGTCTTAACGAAAGTGCGGTACAGGTGCCGCGCTATTCCGGTTGGTGTCTGCGCGCTACGTCCCCGGATTGGTGCCGTTGACAGTTGGCATTACGTCATCTGCAGCGGCTGTCTACGGGTTGCCGATTTCATAGACTACCAGCGTTTGCACGTCCGCTTCGTCGACGGCTACGGTATAAGCCCGGTCCCCTACGACGGCTTCCAGGGTAGCGGAGGCCGGGAGCGCCGCCTCTCCGATCGGCGTGCTTTCGGCGTCCAAGAGGATCCACCGAACCATGGTGGAATCCGCTGCACTCTGCGGCATTTGGACCCAGACGCGATAGGCGTCATCCACGACAAAGGTGCTGTAGGCGGGTTTGGTGTTGTGCACATCGAACAGGGGGTGGGTGCGGACCGGGCTTACTTCGTCTCCCTCGAATCTCTCCAGATATGCGTCGATGTCGCCTCGTGTTACGGCAGCAGGCTCCACGCTCACCGATACGCCGCCGCGTTGAGTGCCATCGGCGCCGTGGATCTCTATGCTGATGGAATCCGTCGTTCCGCTATACAATCGTCCGTCCGGCCCGGAACGAAATACGGGCGTACGATTGAACGGTACTCTTGTGGCCAGTAAGCTTCCGCCAGGAAGGGGGACAACCATTCGCTTGGTTGCTCGTAACTGTACCACAAGTCCATCCACAATGTGCCCCTGCCAATCGATCAATCTGGCCCTCACATTTCCTTCAAAATCCTCTAGAGATATAAGGTGCGGATCCTCGAACGTCACGAGAAAGCCCGAAGGTACGGCGCCGATGAAATCTCCCGGCCAGTTTCCTTCGGCATCTTCGGCGGCAATCGTAATGTCATATAGGTAATCGTACGAAGCCGATTCGAAAGCGGTAATCCTCTCCGAACTGTAGTCGTAGGCGTACAGCGTGTCGGCCGGACCCAGGCGAACGGCACTGAGGTAGGAGAATTCTCCGGGGCCCTCACCCTCGCTTCCAATCGTGGCCAACAGCTCTCCGCCTGGAGAAAAGGCGTAAATGCTGAATTCCTGCCGGTCACCGGCAAAAATGCGCCCATCCCGATGCGCCGCCACGCGGCCTTCAATATCGCCGAAGAAAACCCCATCCGGGCTTGCTTCATCGCCTAGCGAGAGTACTTCCGTCAATTGAAACCTTGGCAAGTTTTCGAGCGAGACCGAATCCGGGGCCTCCTGCGAGCAAGCGGCGATCAGCAGCATCAGAACCAGTCCGATGGCCAGGGTTCGATTCCGCGGCTGGCAAGTCCTGGCGTTTATGCTGACAAGAGAATCGACCATGTTCTGTCCTATGGATTGTTCACATGAGAAGTGGGGTGACTTCGCTGCGGTGCCCCGGGCCGACCGATATCCTCGGCGTGTTACGCACAGGAGTTTGCCCCGTTGGTATGGCGTCTCACCAATCCATCCGGCCCTGGGAAGGCGCCATAAACTCTCGGGAACGTCAAACTGCTCCGAAATTTGCAATTGCGCGGCCTGGTGGATGTGAATGTCGGAATGAGATCGCAGTCCAGGCCGCTTCTTCAAGCGGACGCGCCGGCTATAGTCCGCTCGATAATTGCCTCACCGCATCCAACTGTGTGTCAGGCACGGGGCCTCGAACCTTGCCGGTCGCCCCTCTTCTCCGATATCGGCCGATAAAGAGGCACACGCGCTCGACCTGAATGCCCGGTGGTTGTAGATCTTGGCTAATCTTGTTTTTCAAATTGGCCTGCCACGTCACGCTCTGGATGATTCGCGGCGCTTTGTCCGCAGGCGGTTGTATGCCCACAATTCGCTGCCTCGGCCACGCTTGGAATACAGGCGCTTGCCAAAGAGCGGATCGCCTATTTCGGCGACGGCATGTCGGCCCCAACTTTCGCGCGCCACACCTTGAGGCTCTCGCGCAGGGCTTCAGCTATGTCCGGCAGGCTCTCGGCCAGGTTGGTGGTTTCCTGCATGTCGTTTCCCAGGTCGTAAAGCTCCAGCGAGCCGTCCTCGAAGAACTCAATCAGCTTGTAGTCGCCGCGGCGAATGGCACCGGCCGGAGTCGTGCGCCACGGCCCACCCAATCTCCTCGGCATTTCCAGATACGCAGGAAAGTGCCAAAAAAGGTTCCTTCCCGAGAGACTGTCCGCGCCGGTAAAGAGGGGCAACAGGCTAACACCGTCCAGCTCCCGACGCGGCATCGCGGCGCCGGCAATGTCCACGAGGGTCGGGTACAGGTCGATGCCTATGACCGGCGCGTCTTCCACGCGGCCCGGGGAGATCCGAGCCGGCCACCTGACAGCGAGAGGCACGCGTATGCCGCCTTCATACAGCATGCCCTTGTGGCCTCTGAGCGGCTCGTTGGACGTAGCCTGCATGGCTCCGCCGTTGTCGGAATAAAAGATCACGACGGTATTGTCGTCCAGCTCCAGTGCTTCCAGCCGGTCCAGCACGCGCCCCACGCTTTGGTCGGTGCTCTCGATCATGGCTGCGTACACGGGATTTCCTTGCCCGCCGTCCGGCGGCTTGTCCGTGTATTTCGAGGTGATGTCCGCCTTTGCCTGAATGGGTGTATGCACGGCATAGTGCGCCAGATACAGGAAAAAGGGACGCTCCGCGTGCGCGGAAATGAACGCCAGCGCTTCATCGGTCAGCCGGTCGGTCAGGTACTCGCCTTCCGGGCCGTCCGCGAGGGCGGGGTTGTTGTACGGCGAAAAATGGCCGCCGCGGGGGCTTCCGCTGAAGTAGCCTCCCACATTCACGTCAAATCCCTGGTTTTCGGGATGAAAGCCCGTGCGGCCAAGGTGCCACTTCCCGAAATGCCCGGTCGCGTAGCCGGCTTCCTTTAGTGCCTCGGCCAGCGTCACGTAGTCCAGCGATAGGTCTCTGGTATTGGCCACCGGAACCATCCGGCGGTCTACTGCTCTGCCCCGAGCCGAGCTGCCCACCGTGTAGATCTTGTGCCGCGGCGTATATAGCCCCGTCATCAGCGAGGCCCGGCTGGGCGCACAGTTCGGAGCGTTGGCATAGGCATCGGTAAAGATGATCCCCTCGCTTGCGAGCCGGTCTATATGTGGCGTTTCGTAGTAGCGGCTACCGTTGAATCCCACGTCTTTCCAACCCAGGTCGTCGATGTAGAACAGGACGATGTTGGGCTGCGAGATCGCAGCGGCGAAGTGCGCCAGCGGGAATTCAGCCGTGCTGCCGGAGAGCATCAGGAACGCGGCCGGCGCAAGCTGGCGCAGCACCGCTTTCATGCCCGGCCTCGTGGCACCGGCCCCGGCAGCAGGCACCCCGGGTCTATTTTTCCCACTCGAATTGGTATACGGACGACGGGACATGTGCTGCCTCCATTAGAGATTCCAGCTCCAGGACAATATCCGGATGTTGATCCGCCACATTGCGGGTTTCCCTTTCGTCGACGGATAAATCGTACAGTTCCAGCGGCGCATCGGGGTTGGCGTGGACGCCGAGTCGCACGCCCTTCCAGTTATCCTTCAGCACGGCCTGCTTTCCGCCGCGCTCGTAGAATTCCCAATACAGGTATTCATGCGCGGCTTGCGTACCCTCTCCCAATAATGTGGGCACGTAGGAAATGCCGTCAAGACCAGCCGGTGCCGGTACGCCGGCAAGTTCAGCGGCAGTGGGCAGAAAGTCCCAGAACGCAGAAACATGCCCGGACTCCGACCCGGCCATTATGGTGCCTGGCCACCAGGCGATAAATGGCACGCGGATGCCGCCCTCATACAGGTCGCGCTTCTTGCCGCGCAGCCCCCCGGAGCTGTTGAAATACGTCGGATCGTGCCCGTCGGCACTGTGCGGTCCGTTGTCACTGGTGAAGATTACGAGCGTGTTGCCAGCCAGGTTCAGGTCCCTGAGTTCCTGCAGGATCCTTCCCACGTCCCGGTCCAGCCGGGAAATCATTCCGGCGGCTATCTGTCGCCGCTCGCTCTCCAGGTGCGCGTAGGATTTCAGCTCTCCCGCCGGTACCTGCAGCCTGGCATGCGGGATCGTGTAGGCCAGGTACAGGAAGAACGGCCGCTCCCTGTGCCTTCGAACGAAGTCCAGCGCCTCACGGGTCATAAGGTCATGACTGTATGAACCCTGCGCCCCGTCGGCGTTGCCAGCAAGCTGCACTCTCTCGTCGTTGCGCCAGAGGAAGGGCGGATAATATTCGTGGGCCCTGCGCTGGTCATTGTAGCCAAAGAAGTAGTCGAAGCCCTGCGTTCCGGGCACGCTTTCCGTTCCCGGTGCGCCGAGGCCCCACTTGCCGACAAGGCCCGTGGCGTAGCCGGCATCCTGCAGGATTTCTGCCACCGTCACCATGGAGTCAGCCATGGGATACTGCCCCTCCCGAAAAGGCCTGTTGGAGCGCACAAACGTGTGCCCGGTGTGCAGGCCGGTCAGCAGCACGCCCCGCGAAGGGGCGCAGACCGTCGAGCCTGCGTAATGCCGGGTCAGGCGCATGCCCTCGGCAGCCATCTGGTCGAGCCTGGGCGTCTGGATGATCTCCTGACCGAAAGCGCCTATATCGCCGTAACCAAGATCGTCGGCCAGAATGTAGATGATGTTGGGCGCCCTGCCGTCATGCAGATCATCCGCTGGCGCCATTTGAGACACAAGGCCTGCCAGGAATGCCAGGCCGCAAATGGAGAATCTAATCATGGTCAGACCCGGTCTCGCGGGCTGTTGCCGCATCCGGCGCCTCAGACTTCTCAGGCCCCGGTTGCATTTCGCGCGCCTATGGCGAGCGATGCGGCGCCCTGCGCTTCCGTCGTTCCACAATAACCCTGGTCATGTCCAACGGGTTCAATGCCGCGGCTTAGCCTGTCAAGGTATGCCTCGTAGGCGAACGCGCGGCCGCGCTGCTTTCCCGTTATCTCCCGTATCACGCCCAGTCGCTCCAGGTGCCCAAGGGATCTCCATACCGTCGGCAGTGAGATACCGAGTTCTTTCGCGGCGCCGGAAGCCGTGATTATGGGGCGCTCCTGAAGCAGGCGGTATACGCGCAGCGCCGACCCGGCAGGTCTTCCCAGCTGGCTGACCATTTCGCGGTCGGTCCTGTGCAGTTCCTGGATGTCGCGAGCTGTCTCCGCCGCGTGGGAAGCCGTAGCAATAACGCCGTCAAGGAAGAACTCAAGCCAGGCTTCCCAGTCACCGTGCGTCCGAACGCGCTGCAGCAAATCGTAGTAGCGGGAGCGGTGGGCCTTCAGAAAAAGGCTAAGGTACAATAACGGTTGGCTCAGGATGCCGCTGCTCAAGAGAAGCAGCGTGATGAGGAGCCTGCCGATTCGACCATTGCCGTCGACGAATGGATGGATGGTTTCAAACTGGACGTGGGCCATGCCAGCCCTGACGAGGATGGGCAGCTGCGGATCATTGGCTTGCATGAACCGCTCAAGGTCGCTCACCAGGTCCGGTACAAGACGGGCAGGTGGAGGGACGTACACCGCGTCTTGCAGCTGCATCCCGCCTATCCAGTTTTGCGAGCGCCTGAACTCGCCAGGCAGCCTGGTGCCGTCTCGGCCCGAATCGAACAGCATGGCATGGAGCTCGCAAAGCAAACGCCGGCTTACAGGAGATCCACCGCTAATCCGCTGGCTGCCGTGGCGCAGTGCATCACTACAGCCGGCTGCTTCCAGGACATCGTCCTTAGAAACACCGGAGGCTCCCGTAGCCTCATTCAGCAGCAAGGCCGGCAGGGAAGACTGTAATCCTTCAATCTGGCAAGACAGAATCGCTTCCTTGCGAGCGTACGCGTACGTGAACGGGGCGGCGTCCGGCAGGATGTTCGCGAGGCCGTCCAGGCGCCCGACTGCGCTTGTCGCCCTGTCTATCTTGGCGTACATTCTCGCCAGATCAACGGGTGGCTCTGGAGGCACTAGTGGAGGCACGCAGGCCTTCGCGGCTTCGCCAACCGTTGAGATTGCTATGTCTTTTCCAAGGCGGGACGCATGCGAACCATGCATCATGGATTGGAACGATATGTTATTACTGCGAACCGTTAGTAACGGATACAACAAAATCCGTTCCTTGTGTGGATCCTTAAGAACGTTTTGTACTCTACTGCGGCCCGTTGAACGGGCTTCCGTAGAAAGACCCAACGCCTGACAGTCCATTGGATGGGCCGAGAGGGGACCAGGAGTGGAGAATCAGCTGAAATGGCCGCATGATCCAAAGAGGGTTTTCCGGCTATAGTTCTGGCGGGGCTGCAGCTGAAGCGGCCTTGGCGAAGCACGCCTTCTCGTTTGCGAATGCGCTCGGATGGCTCCCGCGTCGCAGAAGGCTGGCGGCGCTGTTGGCCAATGCCACGCGCTGGGACCGTACGATCCGCGGCCCATGGAAGGCGAATCCGGCAGTGGGTACATGGGGCAGCTGACGCTGACAGCAACGAACCGGCTTGCCCGCGACCTGACTCGCAGGTATGAGCGGGCACAAATGGCGGCTGGCAAACGCACATTTCAGAGAGCTCCTGTCTCGTATCTGGGGGCGTGGCTCTCTGAGATCTGGGCGGAGTGGCTGTATTCTGGCGGAGCCGAGTCCCCAGACCGGCTTCTTCGGCCGTTTGAGGAGCAGATAGTATGGGAGGAGATAATTCGCTCCGCGCCCGAAGGGCAGCTTCTGAACGTAGCAGCGACGGCTGCGCTGGCCCAGGACGCGTGGAAGGAGGTGTGCGATGGCCGGATTCCGCTGGATGCTGCGGAGTGGAATCTTTCTGAAGACTCGGTAGCATTTCATTCCTGGGCGCAGGAATTTCGCGGCCGCTGCCAGGACAACGGGTGGTTTTCGAGCGCCGAGCTTCCCGCGATAGTCGCCGGGTTGATTACGGGGGGCGAAGTGCCCGTTCCGAGCCGCGTAGAGCTGGCGGGATTCTTCGACCCGACTCCAGCCCAGAACCGGCTGTTCAAGGCACTGGAAGGCCGCGGGACGCGAATAGGCGAGCGCGCACCTCCGGCTCACAAACCATCCGGCGTGCGGGTCGCATTTTCCGATACCGACCGCGAGGTCCGGGCGGCGGCCAGATGGTCGAGGAGTTTGGTGGAGGACGATCCTGATGCCGCAAATCCTGATTTCAGCATTGGGATTATTGCTCCTGGCCTTAGCCAGCTGCGCAGCCGGATCGAGCGCATCTTTGGTCAGGAATTCCATCCGCGTTCGCAGTTGCATCCCGATCAGGATGGAAAGCGGCTGTTCAATATCTCGCTTGGATTGCCGCTTGGTGCTTATCCCCTGGTTAAGGCCGCATTTCTACTTCTGGAGGCGAACCCGCGAAGCATCCCGATTTCGGTCGCGAGCCGTCTTGTTCGCTCTCCATTCTTGCCGGCAGCGGACGAGGAATGCACGAAACGCGCGCTCCTGGATGCCGAGTTGCGCAGCCTTGGAGAATACTACGTAACGGCGGCGGACATCCGGTATCTCTCCGGCAAGGCCGATACGCAGCATTACTGCCCCATTCTTGCAGACCGGATTGCACTGTGGAAGAAGCGCTACGAGGGTCTTCCTGACCATGCACTGCCGAGCGAATGGGCCGATGCTCTCGCTGATCATCTGCGGTCAGCCGGTTGGCCCGGCAGCCGCGCGTTGGACAGCGACGAACACCAAACGCTGAATGCATGGCAAGAACTGGTGGCCGACCTGGCGGGACTGGACGGCATTCGCGGGAGAGTCCGCCTGAAATCGGCCATCGGGCTGCTGCGGAAGATGGCTGCTGCGAGGCTGTTTCAGCCGGAATCGCTGCCGGCACCTGTCCAGATCATGGGCCATTACGAGGCATCAGGCCTTGAATTCAGTCGGCTGTGGCTTTTGGGGATGCACGACAACATATGGCCGTCCGCTCCCGCATCCAATCCGTTTGTGCCTCAGCCGCTGCGCCGGAGAATGAGGCTGTCTCGATCTACTCCAGAGTTGGAGCTGGAGTTTGCAAAAGGCCTTACTTCGCGCCTGGTTTCAAGCGCTCCGTCCCTTGTGGTGAGCTACCCCAATCGGGACGGCGATGCGGATACGCATGTCAGTCCGCTGTTTGGCGCCTTCCCGGAGCGGACACCGGAAGATCTGGGTGAGAGTCTTTCCGGCAGCCATGCGAAATCGCTCTGTGGCACGGCTCCTGTAGAGTGGCTGGAAGATCATGACGGCCCACCGTTTGATGCGGCCGTAGCAAAGGGAGGAATCAGTCCTTTCAAGTTGCAGGCTGCCTGCCCTTTCAAGGCTTTCGCAGAATTGCGCCTCGAAGCGGCGGCACTGGAGTCCCCTGGGCCGGGATTGAGCGCCCTTGATCGCGGCAAGCTGATTCACCGGGTTCTTGAGCGCATCTGGGATCACTTGAAGTCATCCGAGGTGCTGCTGTCCATGTCAGATGAAGAACTGGAGGCCGTAGTTCGTGAGCGAGTTGTTTCGGAACTGGAGCTTCTTTCCGCTCATCGCCGGATCCTGAAGAACGGCGCCTATGCACGGATTGAGCAGGCCCGGCTTGAAGGCATTGCCGCCGAATGGCTGGCACTCGAGAAGAAGCGCGAGCCATTCAGGACGCTTGAGCAGGAAGAAGAGCGAAGCGTCACGGTAGGCGGCCTTGGCGTCAGCATTCGCGTGGATCGCATCGACCGGCTCCAGGATGGATCATGCGTGATCATCGATTACAAGACAGGACAGTGCAGTACTCGGGCCTGGCAGGGGCATCGTCCCGATGAGCCGCAATTGCCGATTTATGCCGTTACGAGCGAGGTTCCGCTGGCAGGGGTGTTCTTTGGCAGCCTGAAGCCCGGCGAAATCAGGTTCAAGGGAATCGCCGAGGCGCCGGACATAGTTCCGTTCCCGCGGCCGAGTAATGCGCCCTTGCCATCGCAGGTCATGGGCGAGTGGCAGGACGCGCTGGAGCGTCTGGGCAGCGAGTTTCTCGCGGGCAGGGCCGTGGTTGATCCGAAAGATCCCAACCAGACATGCCGAAATTGCGCACTGCCCGGTTTTTGCCGCATCGGCCAGACCGAAAAGGAGCAGCAGGAAAGCGATGGCTGAAAACGTGGCCGACCGGGCGCAGCGCAGGCATGCGCTTGACCACAGAACGTCGTTCATAGTCCAGGCACCCGCCGGTTCCGGGAAAACGGAGCTCTTGGTGCAGCGATTCCTGACGCTTCTGGCGCACGTTGACCGGCCCGAAGCGATCGTTGCCATTACGTTCACGCGCAAGGCTGCCGCAGAAATGCGGCAAAGAGTAATCGAAGCGCTGCGCCGCGCTTCAGATACCGAACCCGACACTCCGCACGAGCGGCACACATGGACGCTTGCCAGGAACGCTGCCGCGCAGGACGCAAGACTTGGCTGGTGCCTGGAAGAGCATCCCGCCCGCCTGCGCATTCAGACGATTGATTCGCTTTGTGCTACACTCGTGAGGCAGATGCCCCTGGTGTCCCGCATGGGGGCGGTCCTTGTGCCGCACGAGAGACCCGGACATCTGTACCAGTTGGCAACTCGGCGAACCGTGGCTCTCCTGGATGCTCGTGGTACGCCATCAGATAAGAGCCAGGCGCTCGCGCGCCTGCTCGGTCATCTGGACAACAACGTGGCCACGTTCGAGCGGCTACTAAGCGGGATGCTCGGCAAGCGTGACCAATGGCTGCGTTATGTCAGTGAAGATGCCGCTTCCTCTGAGGCGCGTGAGAGACTTGAGTCGGCGCTGGGGCGAATCGTGGTACCGGCTCTTGAGCGCGTCGAGGCCGCGTTTCCGCGCGAGTACCAGGCCGAAACTGTATGGCTGGCCCGCTACGCAGCGAGGAATCTCAGGCAAACCAATCCCCGTCATCCGCTGGCCGCCTGCTTCGAAATCGAAGATTTCCCGGACGCCACCACTTCATCGCGGCGCGTTTGGTCGGGTATCGCCGAGATGTTCTTGACTGCAAAGGGGAAACGCCTCCTCTCTATAAACAAGAGGAAAGGCTTTCCTGCCGATACGGCAGCCGAAAAGGCCGCAAAGTCCAGGTGGGAGCAGGTGGAGCTTCCTCCTGAAGTAATTGCACTATTGGCTGAAGTGCGAGCACTGCCGCCAACGCGATTTGCTGACGTGCAGTGGGATGTGCTGTCAGCCTTGATGCACCTCTTGCCCGTGGCCGTGGATCAGCTTGGGCAGGTGTTTCGGGAAGAAGGGAGCGTGGACTTTACAGAAATTGCAATTGCGGCGCGAAGAGCGACCGAGCCGGGTCGTAGCCCGGCCACACAATCCGGGATGCCGGATCCCGCAATCCGGCATGTCCTGATTGACGAGTTTCAGGACACCTCGCAGACCCAGTTCGATCTGCTGACGCAGCTGGTGAGTGATTGGCGGCCGGGAGACGGTAGGACCGTATTTGCCGTGGGAGATCCCATGCAGTCCATATACGGCTTTCGGGAGGCGGAAGTAGGCCTGTTCCTGCGAGCGCGGACGGCCGGCATGGGTCCCGTGCGCCTTGAGCCGCTTTCGCTGGCAATGAACTTCCGCTCCACTGCAACAGTGGTGCAGTGGGTAAATGGTGCGCTTTCCGAGGCGTTTCCAAAATCGGAAGACATTCTCTCGGGTGCTGTGACCTACGAGCCTTCGGTTGCCTCCAAGGGCGAGGATGCTGCGGGAGGGGTCCGCGTGCACCCCTTTTTTTCCGCTGATCAGCAGATGGAAGCCCGGCGGGTGGTGGAGGTCATTGAGGAGGCTCGATCAAGGCGGCCGGGCGGTACCATCGCCGTGATCGTGCTTGCCCGCACGCATCTTCCCGGCATCGTCGCGGCTCTCCGCAAGGCGGGGAGGAGCTTTCGCGCCGTCGAGATTGATGCCCTGGGTGAGCGTTCTGTGGTGCGTGACCTGATGTCGCTTACGCTGGCTCTGATGCATGCTGGCGACAGGGTCGCCTGGCTCTCCGTTCTCCGGGCTCCCTGGTGCGGACTCAGCCTCACGGATCTGGAGGCGCTCGTGGGTGGCAATACCGATGTCGCCCTTTGGGACCAGCTCCAGGACCCGGCTAGCCAGGAGCGCTTGTCGCCCGACGGCAGAAAGCGCATCGGGCGCCTCATTCCGGTGCTGCGTGAAGCACTTGCCTTGCGAGGACGCCTGCCCGTCCGGCGGTGGGTGGAGAGTACCTGGATTGCGCTGGCAGGTCCGGCATGCCTCGAAAACATCAATGGGCTGGCAGATGCAGAGGCCTTTCTGGACCTTCTGGAGCGCTCCGCCGAAGGCGCGGAGCTCAGCGATGAAAGGCAGTTTGCCGAAGATGTATCAAGCCTGTTCGCCGGCGGCGATGATGCGGCAGGCGATAGGCTGCAACTGATGACCATACACAAGGCCAAGGGGCTGGAATTCGATACGGTGATCCTGCCAGGTCTCGGGCGCACGCCAAGGGCATCGGAAAGTCCGCTGCTGCTCTGGCGTGAATTCATGGATGGAGAGAAGACTCGACTCGTGCTTGCGCCGATCAAGGAAACCGGAGGGAAGGACGATGCGATTTACCAATACTTATGGCGAATTGAGAAGACCAGGCGGCACAATGAAAACACGCGCCTGCTGTATGTGGCGGCGACCCGGGCCCGAAATGAACTGCACCTTCTGGGGCACGCCAGGACTAGCGATAGCGGGCCTGAAGTGAGGAATCCCCCCGCGGGGTCGCTTCTGTCCCAACTCTGGAAGACGGCAAAACCTGTATTCATGGAGGCACTGGAGGCCGAAATGAGCGAGGACGATAGAGCACTGCAAGGCGAGACGATTTCACCCGTTGTTCCCGTCCGGCGCATTGCAGTGGACTGGAGCCCCGACGAACCGCCGCACGATGTTGTCTGGGAAGCGCGAGCCGGCGTGCTGGATGTGGACGAACTTGAGGTGCAGGTGAGATTTGACTGGGCCACCGACCTGCAGCGACGCGTTGGGCTGGTGGTGCACCGGATGCTCCAGAACCTCCGGGCTCCGGACCAGCTGAGCTTTAGCGACAAGAGACTCCGCGCCGCGCTTCGATGTGAAGGGCTGGATGGCGCCGCGCTCGATGTAGCGGTAGCCCGAGCCCGGGAGGCGCTAGGCAACACTATCGCAGACAAGCGTGGAAGCTGGATATTGTCACGTCACGAATGCGATGAGCGTGAATATGCTCTCTCTACCGTAATCGATGGCAGCATCAGGAGGATTGTCGTGGACAGGACCTTCGTGGACGCAGGAAAGCGCTGGATAATCGATTACAAGACGGGAACGCATACCGGTGGCAATCCTGGTGGCTTCCTTGACGACGAGCAGCGCAGATACCGGAATCAGCTGGAAAAGTACGCACGTGCGCTGCGGCACCTGGATTCGAGACCCATACACCTGGGGCTGTACTTTCCCATGCTTCAAGGCTGGAGGGAGTGGCGCTTCGGTGCGCGCTGAGTCAGATAGGCGGTCTGCACGGCAGAAGAGCTAATTCGGGCCGACCTAGATCAGGCGCTCGGCTTGACGCTGTGCCGGGTCAGGCCGAGCAGCCGCTGTGGTGCTTGTCGGAATGCCAGTTCTTAAGGCGATGGCATGCTCGCGAGCATCCATGTCGCGGCTCGGCGAAACTCCACTTTGTTCATCAGCATGCTATGACGGGTTCGGAACGGCACTCCGCACCGCATCCGAATAACGCTTCCGCCGCGTGGCCAGACTCTGGAGATCTCCACCGCGGAGCTTCCAGACGCGCACTGCGGCGCTAGGGTGCGGACTGCGAGGCCTTGACCGGTGAGCAAGGAGGCTCAGGCGCTCCCCGATCGTCAGGCGCGCAACTCCCGGGTTTCCCCAAGACCGCTGCCGCTATTCGTCGCGGCATCGCCGCTTCCGACGTCGCCCGACCGGTAGCCTGCTGATCCTTCGCATTGCCGTATCGTTCCGGACAGCGTTCGCCATCCGGCCGGTGCAAGCGGCATCACAATCAATGCCGGAGCGGCGGGGAGGCCGATGCCCCCGCAATGGCGTGCCGAGACGGCCTTCCGTTCAGTGGAGCTAAGCGGAGTCGAACCGCTGACCTCCTGAGTGCGATTCAGGCGCTCTACCAGCTGAGCTATAGCCCCCGGGGCCGTCTGATACCCTGTTCGGATAGGGAGGGTCCCTGAACAAGAACCCCCGTGGGGAGTACCTGCAGCCGGCAATTAAGCATGCAAAATGGCGACAAATTCACCGTCTTCCGAAGCGGACCTCTTCGGTGCGAGAGAGGTCTTTGAGACCGGTTCCGGACCCGCGTATCTCTACCGGCTGGACCGTCTGGAGAAGCAGGGCTACGCAATCGATCGGTTGCCGTTTTCGATCCGCATCATGCTGGAGGCGCTCCTGCGCGGGTGCGACGGATTCACGGTTACCAGGGAGGATGTGGACGCGCTCGCGCGATACGACGCCAGCGCTCCTGCGCGCATCGAGATCCCGTTCTCACCAGCGCGCGTGCTTCTGCAGGACTTTACGGGCGTGCCGGCGGTAGTGGATCTTGCCGCCATGCGCTCTGCGATGGCGCGCGCAGGGGGCGACCCTGAAGCGATCAATCCGCGCGTGCCGGTCCACCTGATCATCGATCACAGCGTGCAGGTGGACCACTACGGCATCTCGGAGGCGCTCCGCCTCAACTCGGAAATCGAGTTTCGGCGCAACAGGGAGCGCTATGCCTTCCTTCGCTGGGGCCAGACGGCCTTCGACAACTTCTTTGTCGTGCCCCCGGCCAGCGGCATCTGCCACCAGGTGAATCTCGAATATGTCGCCCGTTGCGTCTGGACCCGGCCTGAGGGCGGGCTGCAGGTGGCATACCCGGACTCTCTCGTCGGCACGGATTCGCACACCACCATGATCAACGGCCTTGGCGTCATGGGCTGGGGTGTGGGCGGCATTGAGGCCGAGGCTGTCATGCTCGGCCAGCCCATCTACATGCTCATGCCGGAGGTGGTGGGTTTTCGCCTTGTGGGTGCGCTGCCGGAGGGCGCGACCGCCACAGACCTGGTGCTCACGGTTACGGAGATTCTTCGCAGCTACGGCGTCGTGGGCCGCTTCGTCGAATTCATGGGCCCGGGCGTGCGCTCACTGAGCGTGCCGGACCGCGCCACCATCAGCAATATGGCGCCGGAATACGGGGCGACCATGGGGTTTTTCCCGATCGACGACACGACGCTCGGATACTTGCGCCGCACCGGCAGGGAAGAGGCGCTGGTCGAACTCGTGGAGCGCTACACCAAGGAGCAGGGCATTTTCCACACCGAGAACACGCCGGAGCCCGACTTTCTGGATGTCCTGGAGCTTGACCTCTCGGATGTTGCCCCAAGCGTTGCCGGTCCGAAGCGGCCGCAGGACCGTATCCTGGTGCCCGAGCTCGGAGCCTCCTTCCGGACGTCGCTATCGGGGCCCGTCGGGCCCCAGGGCTTCGGCCGCAGCCCGGAAATTGCCGAGGTGCCCATGGAAGGCGGCGCGCTCCGACACGGCGACGTAGTCATTGCCGCCATCACCAGCTGCACCAACACGAGCAATCCGAGCGTCATGATGGGCGCGGGGCTCGTGGCGAAGAATGCGGTGGAGCGCGGCCTCGCGGTCAAGCCCTATGTCAAGACGAGCCTGGCCCCCGGATCCAAGGTGGTGACGGGCTACCTGCGCGAGGCGGGCCTACTGCCGTATCTCAATCAGCTGGGATTCAACCTGGTAGGGTACGGGTGCACGACGTGCATCGGCAATTCGGGGCCGCTGCCCGAGGTTGTGGCCGCAGCCGTCCGCGAAGGCGATCTCATCGTGGCGGGCGTGCTGTCCGGCAACCGCAACTTTGAAGGCCGCATCCATTCGCTTGTGCAGGCCAACTACCTGGCGTCTCCGCCGCTGGTGGTGGCGTATGCGCTTGCCGGCACGGTGGACATAGATCTCATGCATGATCCGCTCGGCAAGGACCTTGCGGGCCGCGACGTCTATCTGCGCGACATCTGGCCGGACGCAGACGAGATTCAGGCTGCCATAGATAGCGCCATTACGCCTGCCATGTTCCTGGAAGAGTACGCCGGCATTGAGGAGTCCAACCGGACGTGGAACGCGATCGAGATCCCGGAGGGGTCGCTGTTTGCCTGGGCGGACGAATCCACCTACGTGCGCGAGCCTCCCTTCTTCGTGGGCCTCACCGGCGAGGTCCCGGCGATCGCGCCCATTCGCGGCGCGCGCGTCCTGATCAAGGCGGGTGACTCCACGACCACGGATCATATTTCGCCTGCAGGGGCGATTGCGCCAGGCGGCCCGGCAGGGTTGTACCTGAAGGCCCAGGCCGTTGGCCTCAGGGACTTCAATTCGTTTGGGGCCCGCCGCGGCAACCACGAAGTGATGATGCGCGGCACCTTCGGCAACATCCGGATCAAGAATCAGCTTCTGCCCGGTACGGAAG
>CAZXEU010000065.1:0-15071 GCA_964639665.1 uncultured Rhodothermaceae bacterium
GTACGAATCAGCCGTCGCTGTTATGCGTGCGCACGACGATTGCTCATGGCAGTCCGAACAAAGCAAACACAGCAGCCGCACATGGGGCTCCGTTGGGTACGGAAGAGGTGGCGCTGACGAAGAAGGCACTAGGCTGGCGGACGGATTTATCCTTTCATGTACCGACCGAGGTTCGGTCAGCTATGGACTGTAGAACCTTTGGGGCCGAACAGCAGGCAGGCTGGATTTCCCTGCGAGCTGCCTATGAGAGGATTTATCCCGATGAAGCAGCGGAATTGGATGCTCTCTGCAATCGAGCACTCTCCTCTGATTGGACTGCGGAATTGGAGAATCTTCCGGTAGATAACCCGATCTCTACCAGGGCCGCAAGTGGACAGGCATTGGGGGCTCTGCTGAAGAAGGTCCCTGGCCTTATCGGTGGATCAGCTGATCTGACTGGCTCAAACAAGACACGTGGTGGAACGCAGGTAGATATGCAGCGGAGCAATCTTTCTGGATCGTATGTGCGCTACGGAGTCAGGGAGCACGCGATGGCGGCCATAAGTAACGGTCTGGCGCTGCACGGTGGCTTGCGACCGTATTGTGGCACATTCCTGGTGTTCAGTGATTATTTACGCCCGTCCCTGCGACTCAGTGCCATTATGGGGATTCCAGTTATTTTTGTGTTCTCGCACGACTCTATTGGCACCGGCGAAGACGGTCCGACCCATCAAGGTGTGGAGCAGGTTATGTCCTTACGAGCGATACCCAACCTTGTGGTTATCAGACCAGCAGATGCAAACGAGACGCAATATGCTTGGAAGGAAGCGATAACCAGAGAGGATGGACCCACTGCACTTATATTGACCCGACAGGGGCTGCCAACGCTCACGGGCAAGTTCAAGGACGTGACCCGAGGGGGATATGTTGTAGTTGAGGAAAGTGCATCGGAACCTCAGGTGATCCTTATTGGGACTGGTAGCGAGTTACAGTACGCAATAGCAGCTGCACCTGTACTTGAATCGGAAGGGATTCCGACTCGTGTTGTCAGCATGCCATCCTGGGAGCTTTTTGCTGCAGAGACTGAGGCGTACAGGGAGGAGGTTTTGCCGCGAGCAGTCACCGCTCGTGTTGCTGTTGAAGCAGGTACATCACTTGGCTGGGATCGATATGCGAGTCACATGATCAGCATGGATCAATTTGGTGCTTCCGCACCCGGCGCGGTGCTGTTCAAGCAGTTCGGGTTCAGTACGGAGCGAGTAATTGAGGTTGCACGCAGTGTTGCAGCAGGTATGTGATAATGTATCGCAGGCTGATCATTTGTGGAATGATGCTGACCACATATGATGGTTTTGCGCAGAAGTTTAGTGGCGAAGAGGCCTGGAAACCACTTCTTGAACACGAGGGGCTCCGTTTTCGATACATCTATTATTCCAAGGCGAACACGAATGATGATGGTGTGGTGATCATGCTCCAAAATCTCAACGAGTATTGTATCCGCTACAGGTTCACAATTGTTTTTGAGGCCCAGGAGGGTTCAACATCCGCAGATGCTGAGGGAACGCTGGCAGCACTGGAAATGCGGACGGGAGAAGCTGATGGACTTTATTGGATTCCATTTGACGATGGACGTTATATCGGGGCGATTGGTCTGAGAAACTATGCAGTAGACCGCATAAACGAAAGCGATCAGTCTTCAGAAACAGAAACAGAATGCCAATAAGTAGACGCCATTTTATTGCCGCTTGTTCTGCCGTTGGGGCGGGGGCTACAATGCTCCCGGATGCTCTTTATCAACTTGGTGTCCCCATCACGGCAGAAACAATTGCATGTGCGGAAGAAATCGCAGGCATCACACTTACAGAAGAGCAGCGAACCGAGCTAGTAGAGGATCTGGAACAACACTTGGAAAATTACATCTCGGTTCGCGAACTAGCACTCCCGAACGATGTGCCGCCTGCATTGATGTTCGATCCGCGCATGTCGGGTACACGTCCTCCGTCCGGTGTACAGGGGGTTAGGTGGGAGCCCGTTCCTGTGGACCGCCCGTCAAGTGACGAGGATATGGCATATATGCAGGTTGCAGAGCTCGCTCACTTACTCAAATCAAGAGCCGTCACGTCCACAGAATTGACTGAACTGTACATTGGGCGTTTGAAGCACCATGATGACGTCCTGCAGGCTGTGATTACGTTGACCGAAGACTTGGCCTACGAGCAGGCTGCCCGCGCAGATGTTGAACTTGATGCTGGTGTGTGGCGTGGTCCTCTGCATGGAATACCATGGGGTGCCAAGGATTTGTTGAGCGTTCGCGGCTACCGTACGACCTGGGGAGCCGCGCCGTACAAGGATCAGGTAATTGACGAGAATGCTGCTGTTGTAGACCGTTTGGAATCTGCCGGTGCAGTGCTGATTGCAAAGCTGTCACTCGGAGCACTCGCATGGGGAGATGTCTGGTATGGAGGGAAAACAAAAAATCCGTGGAACATTGAACAGGGCTCTAGTGGGTCCAGTGCAGGCCCCGGCGCAGCAGTTGCTGCCGGACTAGTAGGGTTTGCAATTGGGTCGGAGACGTTGGGATCGATTGTCTCGCCGTCTACGCGAAATGGTGTGACCGGACATCGTCCAACTTATGGTCTAGTAAGTCGGCATGGGGCTATGACGTTGTCCTGGAGTATGGACAAACTTGGACCCATGGCACGCTCAGCACTTGACTGTGCACTAGTGTTTGAAGCTATCCGTGGGGCAGATGCAAGAGACGGGGTTACTGTTAATGCCCCCTTTCCATTTTCATTGGAGAGGGACGTGAGTGCTCTCAGGGTGGGGTACGTACAGGAAGCTTTCGAGTCTGATTATCCTGGAAAAGCGAGGGATTCGGCAACTCTGGGTGTTTTACGGAATATGGGTATTGAGCTCATTCCAATTGAGCTTCCTGATGATCTGCCCATTGATGCCATGCTAACTACCTTAGGCGTTGAAGCAGCAACTGCATTTGACACATTGACATTAAGTAATAGGGTTGATCAGATGGTGCGACAGGGTGAAGGGACATGGCCGCACGAATTTCGTGTGAATCGTTTCGTGCCGGCGGTTGAGTTCTTGCAAGCTTCGAGGTGTCGCTGGCTCCTTATGCAGCGCATGAATACCGCGATGGAGCAAGTGGATGTCTTTGTGTCTCCGTCCTTTGGAGGTCGTACACTTGCAATCACAAATTTGACCGGTCATCCATGTGTGACAGTACCCAATGGGTTTGATACACTGGAATCAGACACGGACTCTCGACGACGCCAGCCTCGCAGTATTACTTTTGCTGGTCCCCTTTATGCTGATGCCGATATGCTGCGACTTGCGAGTGCTTTTCAATGCGCCACAAACTTTCATCTGCAGCGGCCGCCAATCAACGGATAGTCTAGGATGCTGTTTGTGGCATTATTGGGACGTGCGGGGCTCCTGGCTCTTGGAGATACTTGAAGATGGTACCATTTCACTTGCGCAGATCCTGCTATATGTTTCGTCGAATCTGGTCCGAACATAGGATTGTGACGTCCTTGGGATCGCATCTTCTCATTCGCGCTAGGGATTGATGAGCGCAGAGGTAACGGGGGTGAGTTTCGAATAAAACTTAACCGAAATGTATTGAACTGTATAGGGGATGGAGTAGACCCCACGCATTCCCGGGTAGGCGGGGGAATACCTACCATTAATGCAAGTAAAAATCGGCCAAATTGAAAAAAGTTGGATTGGATAAATTCTTGGTCAACGATTCTTGTGAACTGGGAATGATTTAACTACTCTCCGTCGTTTCGTTGTTTATTTCCAACGACTTTCCAGGTCACGAATGTGTTAGTTGAACTACTGCGGTATCAGCTATTGGATCAGGTCATGCGGGCTTGTGACCTCAGAGCGTAGTACAGCGTGCCCGTTGAGCGGCGCGTAGATGCGGTCCAGTCGGGCGTTGCACGCCAGTCAGTGACTCAAGCGAATGCGGCGGAATGGTTTGCGGCAGTGATAGGTCACCATTCGGCCCGCGGTGCGTTATAGCCGGAAATGATCTCGGTCGTTGGCGGGATTGCCGGATTGAAGTTAGTGTGTTATATTCCTGATGGGGCTTTCAGTTGATAGTGCGCCTTTTGCGCTGAGCCGTCGGCGGTCTTCACCTGTTGGGGTTTCTTGGTGGGGTTTTAGTGCAAATCAGCGCTGAGCAGGGGTGCTGCGCTTTGTTTATGCGAACTGACTAAATCTTAAGATTGAGCTTTGCGTCGCTTCTATTTGAGCTTTGCCGTCTTGGTGATCTCGTTCCTCACTGCGGATCTTGTGTATGGACAGTCTGCCAGTATCAGGGGGGTCGTGCGGGATGCGCAGGACGGAGAAACGTTGCCCGGTGCAACCGTAATCTTGGTTGGTTCCGGATTGGGTTCAGCAACGGATGATGAAGGCCGTTATATCATCCCGAATGTAAGGCCCGGCACTTACATCATCAGGGCAGGCTACCTCGGGTATGCACCGGAGACCGATACCCTGATTGTTTCCGTTGGGGATATTGTCGAAAAAGACTTTGAGCTCCACTACACCACGCTGGAGGGTGAGGAAATGCTGGTAACTGCACAGGCCAGGGGGCAAATGGAGGCGATCAACCAGCAATTGGCGGCTAAGTCGCACGTCAACATCGTATCTTCCGACAGAATTGAGGAATTACCCGATGCCAATGCTGCTGAATCTGTGGCCCGTATTCCGGGAGTTACGGTGCAGCGAGAAGGTGGTGAAGGCAACAAGGTTGTTGTTAGGGGACTCTCACCGAAGTATAACGCCGTTTCGGTGAACGGCGTACGACTTGCTGCCACCGATTCTTCGGATCGCAGTACAGACCTTAGCATGGTTTCCCAGTACATGCTCAGGGGAATTGAAGTTACCAAGGCTGGTACACCAGACCAGGATGCTGACGTATTGGGCGGGACCGTCAACTTTAGGCTGAAGCGAGCCGAGCCGGGTTTCCATGCCGGTGCTCTCGCCCAAGGCATGTACAACGGACTGCGGCAATCGTATAAAGATTACAAGCTGGTGGTCGATGTCAGCAACAGGTTTTTCGGGGATCGTCTCGGCGTTCTGGGCCTACTGGACCTGGAAGACAGAAACCGTAGCTCACATGAGTTGAATGCGTCGTACGACAACCCGAACGCGCAGCTGGACTCGGTCAATGCACTGCGGACGACCGGGTTGGGGCTGTTTGACGTTACGCGCAACAACGCTCGCCTGAATAGCCTTCTGGTTGCCGATTTCAATTTGCCCGAAGGCAATGTCAGCTACAGCTTTCTCCGTAGCACGATCAATTCGGACTTGGTCACATTTTCGGAAGCTTACGTCCTGACTACGAGCGCGCGCACGTACAACTCAGGCTGGGGGCAGAGGAAAACCGGAGTAAGTACGCATATCCTGGAATACAACCAGACGCTCTCTTCGAGATTCCACATTGATGCGTCGGCGTCCCTGTCCACGTCGACGCAGGATTCCGATACATTCGTGGCGAGGTTCCGCGAGGACCTGGCATTTACCCAATTGGTTCTGGGCGTGACCGTAAGTCGTGTCCAGGAATTCCTGAAAGATGACATTGCGCCGGTCTATGCCGACGGATATTCCATCGACCGGGGTGCCAATGACGAAACGGAAATGGCATTCGATCTTGATCTCGGATATGATTTCCGGGTGTTCAAGTATCTGTCCGGTGCGGTCAAGGCAGGGGGCAAGTACCGCACAAAAGCAAGGGACTATGACAAGGGAGTAGAGTATGGCCGGCTGAACTACGTGTGGCAGCCTGCCATGGATTCGCTTCTGGTTGCGATACCCCGTCTGGGCGCATACGGATACCCGGGGGTGAGGCGCTTGCCATATAGTGCATTCCTTGGCGAGGACTACGAGGCGAGCGAGTTCCTAAATGGTGATTTCGCTCTTGGCCCGTTTGCGGATCTGGACCTGATGGAGGAAGTCTCGGATTACCTGAGCGAGTACTTCGGATATGCTACCTACTGGGAGGAAATTGCACATACGTTTCACCAGACCAATTCAAACCTGTTCGACTACTCCGGCGAGGAGACCTACATAGCTTCCTATTTGATGGCGGATGTTGATGTCGGCTCCAAGTTCAATCTGGTAGCTGGCGTGCGTTGGGAGCGCAACTCGACTGCCTATGACTCGTGGCAGGGCTGGCTGAACGTCATTCCGAGCTACACGTTTGCGGGTTACGAGCAGGTAGTGCACGAGCGACAAAATGCATTCCTTCTTCCCGCACTGTTCCTGCGATACAGGCCAGTGTCATGGCTCGAATTGCGATTTGCCCGTACCCGAACCCTGGCTCGGCCGAACTACGCCGATCTCCTTCCGCTGTACAGCATTTACGGCGCCAACAGAAGTGTCGAATACAGGAATCCGTACCTGAAGCCCGCGCTCTCCAAGAACATTGACGTGAGCGTCTCCGTCAATCAGAATCACATCGGCTTTTTCAGCGCAGGGTTTTTTCAGAAGAGCATTACGGATCTGGTTTTTCCCAGCGGGCGGCGTTACATCGTTGACGCAAAACCATATGGGCTGCCCGAAGAAATCGAGAAAGGATTCATTCAGAACTATACGGCCAACAATCCGAACGAGGTGCTGCTGAGAGGCCTCGAGTTCGACTATCAGACGCGCTTCTGGTACTTGCCAGGGTTCTTGAGCGGGCTTGTGTTCAATGCCAACTACACGGTCACTACTTCAGAAGTCCAGTACCCTCGAACGATCATAGAATTTGTAATAGACTACGGACCTCCGCTTCGCTTGACGAGCGTAAACAGGGACACGCTCTACGTGGACCGTTTGATTGATCAGCCTGACCAGATCATGAATTTTGCCGTCGGTTACGACTACAGAGGATTCTCAGCCAGGTTCTCCATGCTCTATCGGTCCGACATATTCAGGAAGTCGAATTTCTGGCCAGAACTCAGAGAGTCTAGCGACGGATTCAGGCGATGGGATCTCTCACTGAAACAGACGCTACCTGTACGAGGGCTGGATGTGTATCTCAACGTCAGCAACATGACGGCATCCGAAGACTTGAACAGGTTTCTAGACCGGACGCGGGCCATTGGCTTGAGGCAGAATTACGGCAGGACGATCGACTTGGGACTGCGATACGTGTACTAGTTGCCGGCGGTCCGTCGCGCGACAGGCTCGGAACCAGGTGCCCGGCAGGCAAAGGAATGCTTCCAGCCGGTGACTTGCAGAGCGCTCCCGTCACTCGGCAGTGATGCCCCGTTTCGCTGCCAGGATGGCTTGTCGGAAAGAGTTGCCGCCGAGAGACATGTTGTGTGCCTGTAACCTCGGATGCGGACTCGTATTGATGACGGCCCTGCGAGTCTTGATCCATCAACCCGGTCTTGCCAGTTGCCAGCGAGTACCGATGTCGCGACTGCCCCGGCATCGAGGATTGGCCGGATGCGGCAGCCCTCGCCTTCGCAGCCGCATAGTGCCTCAGAAGGCCGGCGTGCAAATGTTTAGGAGTTGTCGGGATCAGGTGCCTGGCTATAGATTCAGCGCACTTGAATCGAAGGCACAATGCTGCCGACGACTTATCCGTGTCTTGGCCATAAATTCACGCACGTTGCGGACTCGATAACCAGATGCCGTACGGCATACCCCTTCCGGCGTATTGACAAATAGGGCACAATGTGCCATTATGGCCTGCAATGGGGCAAACGGGCAGCTTTCAGGTCCGAATAAAGGCAATCCTGGGGCGGGGTATTACGGCCCCTGGCGTTGCAGGAAAACATCCGGCCGCGTAGTCAGTGCGTTTCCATTGCCATCCACTTAAGCCGTAGGACTCACTTTCCCGAGCAAGATGCCATGAAGAATTTGCTACCAACACTTCCCACTGCGCTGCTGTTAGCTTCGATGTTTCCCGCTTCAGCCGCTGCGCAGACTGAAATGACGATTCCTTGGACCGGCATGCCGGGCGAACTGGAGACCACCATTGTCGCCGATACGACGGCGGACGGTATGCAGGCGCACGACGTGTACATCCTGGAAAAAGGCCGGGTTTACCTGCAGATCGAGCCCATAGACGTCAATGGTAGCTTCACACTGCGCGGCCAAATGTACGACCCGGCGGATCCCGCAGATGTGCCTGCCACCATTCAGCCGCTGCCGGGCCCGGACGGGGTTTCAAGGTATGCAGGGTGGCCCCCGGGGTCCCATTTCAAGCTGTTGGGCGACGGCGCAACGCTGAAGCTTGAAAACCTGCTTTTCAACGGTGCCATGGCGGACCAAAGCACGCATGTATGGTGCATAGCCGTGGCCTACGGCAGCAATCAGAGGCTGGAGGCAGATAATAACGTGTGGTCAGACTACCAAATAACGCTCATGACTTTTGGCAGCAACTCCGACTTTGTGGTCAACAACACCATTATCAAGGCCAACCCTTCATATCCGGGCGGCGTCTTTTTCAACGGAGTTGCGTGGGGAGGCGGATCGTGGATGGGAACCATCGATACCTTGGTGGTCACCAACAGCAGCATCATGAATTTCTGGGGCGAGGGCATAGTAATCTATGAGAAGGTCGACCACGGACTGATTGACCACACCTCATTCGTGAACATGGTTATGCGTCCGATCTTCAACCGGGGCGGCAACAACATTACGTTTTCGAACAACCTCGTATACAATACGAAGATTTTCGGCCAGTCCTCCTTCTACTACGGCTTATGGGGAAGTATCGACGGCGGATCGGGCGTCATGGACATAAATCATCAGCCACCTCCGGACAGTGCCGCGATGGCGGCTGGCAGGCATTGGGATCATCTCAACAGGAACATAGTGTGGCACAACAACGCCTGGGCTAATGACGAGCAGGTGTTGGATTTCTGGCAGGCAGGACCTTGGGAGTGGGAAGTAGTAAATGACAGCGGTGAGGTCGAAGTGCGTCAGGATACGATGCTTGCTCTTGCAATCCAGAATCAATTCGTCGGGGATTCGACACGGGCGTTGATGGCGGCCGATCCCTCCATCAGGGAATACGACAATGTCCAGACGACCGCGACACTTTTGCTGGACCCCGAATACCTCACGCGAATCATTGCGCGGATAGAGGATTTCCGCGACAATGAAGCGCACGATACGTTCCTCGACGAGTGGTGGCAATACGAGCATGACAACGATCCCATAAACGTAGAATGGCCCATTCACGAAGACTTGCGCTATACCTACAATTCGCCGGCTGCCACTGCCAGCGACACGGGCGGTCCGGTCGGTGATCCAAGATGGATACCATTTGTAAACACGGATGTGGAAGAGGAAGGCGTGCCCAGCACGTTTTCGCTGGAGCAGAACTACCCAAACCCGTTCAATCCGTCCACGGACATCACATTCTCTGTGGACCAGCTATCTGATGTCAGGCTCGTCGTCTACAATCTGGTGGGTCAGCCTGTGTCAGAGCTGGTCAGGGGGTCGGTCCCCGCCGGCACGTACAAGGTTCGATGGGACGGCACAAATAGCGCCGGATTCAGGGTTGCGAGCGGCGTGTATCTCTACACGCTGACTACCGGGAGTGCGACGGCCACGAGGAAGATGACGCTGATCAAGTAGTTGAACTTGCGTGCGCATGATGGCCGGATGGCAGGATCGGCCGGGGTAGTCGATCCTGCCATCCGGCATTTTGATCTGGCCTCCGTCTGTGGTGCCGCTGTTTACCAATGCCGGCGTTTGTATACAAGACGCTCGTGCATTGGAATGCGGTGGAGCGGCAGGTTGCTGGGGATAGTCCTGTGGTCGACGCTTTGCGCACTGTCACTTCCTGCTGCGGCGCAAACTGTCAGCATTTCAGGTACAGTGACGGACGCCGAGGTAGGGGAGGCCATTAGCGGCGTTCCAGTATATCTCATAGGGCTGCCCCGCGTGGCGGTTACGACGGTCGACGGAAATTATGAGCTCCTGGGCGTCGAGGCCGGGACGTACGTCTTGACGGCTGTGGCCCGCGGCTATGTACCCTTTAGCGATACGCTCGAGGTCTCCGGCACATCCCGCATTACACATAATTTCAGACTAGAACTCGATCCCGGCGACAGGCTTGCAGGGCAACGGCAAACGCAGGAGCGAGACGCAAGTGTCCCGCATCCGGCATTGAACGACAGTGAGTCCCTGCGCTTTTCACAATTAAGCACAGTCTGCGGCTGCTTTATATCCGCCGATGCGATTTTGGGGGAGGCCCTGCGGCTAAGAACGGAGTACGACAGCTTGGACCAGTTCGAACGTGACAACAAGGCCAAGAATCAGATGGGCGGGTTGCTGAAGTCTTGGAGGATGGCCCAACAGTTCTGCCTGACAAGATTTGGCTCTAAGTTGTTCGAGGATACCTGGTGCAACAGGCCAGGTGAAATCTCCAGGAAGCGCAGCGCGTTGGATAGTCTGGGCATAGCTATCTAGCTCTTGTCCGGAAATGCGAGGGAACATCCAAACAGCAGGATATAGGCCCAGGTCCGAGGCCGGCTTTGCGGAGCACGTCCGTCCAGAGCGCATGGACTTGCGGACGCCCTGCTTTGGAGCGCATGCGGGTCACGGGATACCAGCGGCGGGCCGATCAAATTGCCATTTTGCGATTCATGCCAAGCCGTTCGATTTGGACGCAGATTTTCTCTCCCGATTCTCTGTAGTCGTAAGTGCCGTCCGAGCGCCGGACGGCATCGGCGGCGAGGGCGTCCGGCTGGAAGCGCATGCCAGCGGCGCGCGGATCTGCCTGAATTGGCGACAACCGCCGCATGCGAGCACTGCCGAGCGCAGCAACGAGTTACCGGGCCCCGTCTTACGTCAGGAAACCAGACACTTTGCCCGCGTATTCTAGCCGGGACATGGCAGGGGCGCCCTCGTGCGACTGCACAGCATTTACATTTATCCTCTGAAGGCAGCCAGGCGAGTGGTCCTGGCCAGTGCCCGCGTGGAGGAGCGTGGACTCCGGCATGACAGACGGTGGATGGCGGTAGATGCCGATGGCCGGTTCCTGAGTCAGCGAGAAGTACCAAGCCTTGCACTGGTGCGCGTCGGGCTCGAATCGGGCGACCTGGTGCTGGAGGCGCCGGGCATGCGGGCCGCGGTTGTCCGCGTGCCGTCCCTGCATGCGCCGACGGTGCCCGTGAAGATCTGGAAGGATACGGTGCAGGCCTCGGTGGCAGCCCCGGAGGCCGAAGCCTGGATGACCTCCTACCTGGGAAGGCCCTGCCGGATGGCGTATATGCCCGATAGGACATTTAGGCGACTGGATCCTGACATTGCATCCGGAATCGTGAGCTTTGCGGACGGATATCCGCTGCTCTTGACAACACAGGCTTCTTTGCAAAGTCTGAATTCCCGCATGGAGACGCCCGTCGAAATGACCCGCTTTCGGCCGAATGTCGTAATTGCCGGCAGCAGGCCCTACGAAGAGGACAACTGGAGGAGGATTCGCGTGGGTGGCGTGCGTTTTCGCGTGGTGAAGCCATGCGACCGCTGCGTTGTCACAACTATCGACCAGGATACGGGAGAGCAGGGGAAGGAGCCGTTGAAGACCCTTGGCAGGTATCGCAAGCGAGGCTCCGGCGTCTATTTCGGGCAGAATCTGGTACCGGAGTCCCGCGGAGAAGTCCGGCTCGGCGACAGTGTCGAGGTTCTGGAATAGGCGTTTGCTCCAGGCCGCCGTGCTCGGAAGGGCATGTTTCGGATAAATGTGGCGTGCCTTAAATTTGGGCCAACCCAGACGGATTGCAGACTTCCCGCAGCGTTTCTTCCACATAGGGGATCAGTTTCACCGGCACATTTCGCGGTCATGAATGCGCATGTGCTGGTTCTGAATCAGGATTTCAGTGCCCTTACCGTCTGCAGTGTGCAAAGGGCGGTGGTGCTTGTGCATCTGCACAAGGCGGACGTGATAGCGTCGCTGCCCAGCCGTCGCATGCGCTCCACCAGTGTTTCCCTGCCGTGGCCCAGCATTGTCCGGCTCCGCTACTACGTCCGCGTGCCATACCGGGGCATCATGCTGTCACGCAAGAATATCCTGCGGCGAGACGCACACTGCTGCCAGTATTGCGGAACGCGAGAGCGCTTGACTGTGGATCACGTGCTGCCAAAATCGCGCGGAGGGAAGCATACCTGGAAGAATCTCGTGGCGGCCTGCATCCGGTGCAACAACAAGAAGGGCAATCGTACTCCGGATGAGGCGGGCATGGCGCTTACGCGCTCCCCCTTTCGGCCGAGCCACGTCATGTTTATCCGGGACTATGTCGGCACCCTGGATGATACTTGGAAGCCATACCTGTTCATGAACTGACGCGGGCATGTCAGGCCGTGTTATTCGCCTTTCCTGGCTGATTCCCGTAGTGCTGGCCGGACTGGCTGCAAACCAGGCCAAGGTTGCCTGGGATCTGAACAGCACCTGGCGAAACGGAGTGAGCGCAACGGCGCAACTGGTGGCCTACGAGCGTTCGAATCGGGCCGATGTCACCTACGGTTACGTCGGCCTCGTGGTATCGCTAGCTGACGGCACGCGGCTGGAAGAAGAGAAGTTGTCCCTGCCGCACAGTCTGCTTCCGCGTCTCGAGGGCGTCGACTCCGTGGAAGTTAAAGTTCGGCAGGGTGCAGCCCAGGACGTGGTCATTGCCTCCATCATGCCAGCCCATTTCTGGATCGCGATCTCAAACGCGGGCATGAGCCTGGCCGGCATCCTGCTGTTTCTCGGCGTAGCGTTTGTGTTGGCAAGAAAACGCCAGGACCGGGCCGCTGACTGACTCGTTCCGCAGCTACTACCGTATGACGGGACCCGTCGGCTCGCGCGGCTCGTCCGGATACAGGCTGCCCACCCATTCATCGTAGCCGTTGAACAGCTGCGTGGGGAGGCGCTCTTCTACACCTTCCCTCGGCAGAAACCGTTCCGTAGCCTGGCTCCAGCGCGGGTGTGGCACATTGGGATTCACATTCGACAGGAAGCCGTATTCGTTGGGTTGCAGCTCATTCCAGAAGGTACTGGGCTGCCGCCGGACGAATTCCATGCGTACAATGGCTTTAGGTCCCTTGTAGCCGTACTTCCACGGAAGCACAAGTCTGAGGGGGGAGCCGTTTTGCTTGGGCAGGGGCTCGCCGTACATGCCCGTGGCCACAAAGGCCAGTTCGTTCATGGCCTCGTCCATGCGCAGGCCTTCGAAGTAGGGCCAGGGATACCACGGAGACGTGGCCTGGCCCGGAAGCTGGTTCTTCCTTTCCACGCAAACGAAGCGAACGTGCGTGGCTTCGCTCCGGGGCTTGCAGCGCTCTATCAGCTTTGCAAGCGGGAATCCCGTCCATGGTACGGTGAGTGACCAGGCTTCCACGCACCGGAACCTGTATAGCCGCTCTTCTAGACCCATGGATCGGATCAGGTCCGGCACGTCAAGCTCCAGCCGCCGGTCCTCGACCAGACCGCGTACCTGAATCGACCACGGAAAGGGTTCGTAGGCCTCTGTCAGGGGCCAGACCCGCTTCAGGTCACCCTGGTTTATGAATTCATAGAAATTGTTGTAGGAGGACGCGATTAGCCGGTCGCTGACCGGCCGCTCGGGTACCGTGAAGGCATCGGAGCGAGGCGCGGGCAGTCCGTCCCGCGGCGCATTGGCGGGTATCGTGTCCAGAGGACCATCCGGGCCTCCGTGCGCTCCCGAGCTGCGGCAGCCGAGCAGCGAGGCTGCAAGGCCAATGGTTCCCAGCCCCAAGGACTTGACAAATGCTCGCCGGTTCTTGTAAGCGCCCAGACTTGAAGCTTGGCATTCGCGAAGTTGCCAGGGCGCGGGAATGATTATATTGGCCATCGTTAGTTGCAAAAGCGGCGGGTAACAATTGTACGGACTTCGGCCGCGATTCGTTCACAATACCCGGGTCTTGATCTAGGTCCTGCGGAGCGGACCCGGTGACTTTTCGTGCCGAAGATGCCATGATCGACACGAGCGCGTTCGACTTTGACGCTGACTACGGGCGTGACTATGACGAGCTGGTGGTGCGCGTCATTCCCGGCTATGCGCAGCTCTTCCAGGCGACGCTGGCCGTGCTGCGGGGCGTGCTGGGCCGCGAAGCCGCACTCCTGGTAGTAGGGTGCGGCACGGGCAGGGAAATCGAGACATTTGCTCCGCCAGAGCCGGGATGGACGGTAACGGGTGTAGATCCCAGCATCCGGATGATAGAGGCTTCCGCATCGCTGGTCAAGTCCCTGGACCTCGAGGATCGCGCTCGGCTCGTGCACGGCACCGTAGATGACCTGGCGGCACTGCCCGCCTACGATGCCGCAACGATTATCAATGTGATGCACTTCCTGCCGGATGACGGCGCCAAGGAGGACCTGATTCGCGGCGTAGCTTCTCGCCTAAAGGAAGGAGGCCACCTGGTTGTGTTCGACCTGCATGGCGAGCAAGGCGCATTGCGCTTTGAGCTTCTCTACGGTGCGTGGAAGGATTTCGTGCGGCAGAGAGGCGTAACCGGCGAGGCGCACGACCGGTTTTTCAGTCGCATCAACGCGGGCATTGCATTTGTATCTGAGGCTCGGATAGTCGAAATTTCCTCTCGTGCCCGGCTGGGACTTGTTTGCCGATATTTTGCGGGGCTGTGCTACGGGGGATGGCTCTTCCGGCGCGAATCCCGTGATGCCGCCGATCTCGGTTTGGACACGTAGCGGAGCGTGTCGGAGGCTGGATTGTCGCCTGTCGGATTTGCACGCAATGGCCAGGCTGCTTCAAACGGGTAGCAATTGCTCGTGCAGCCATTCGCGGATACCTGGACAACGATTGACAAAACTACGTCCAGGCTGGAACACTTCCTAAGAAACTACATTAACTAGACTACACTTTCAGTATGGAGGCTAGCAAATTGCGTGTCTCGGGCACGGGATGCCGAGCGCTGCTCAATGGCCCGATTCGGGGCCTGTTGGCATTTCTGGCGCTTGCGCTGCTGCTGCCGACGGCTGCTCCGGCCCAGACTGCCATAGTATCGCAGCGGGTATTGCGAGTGGCGGAGCTGACAGACCTCGACTTTGTTCGCCAGTTCCTGAATTACCAGCTAATCAGCCCGCGGGACCCCGATTACAC
>CAZXEU010000066.1:0-9238 GCA_964639665.1 uncultured Rhodothermaceae bacterium
CGCCACCACCGCCACCACCATCGTCATCTACAAGGCGGATTGTGGCGGAAGTCACGACATCATTGTTATCCAGGAGTCCGGAAACCGTGACTGTCTCGTTGCTCTCGGCCGCCGTATTGTTAACGGGAGTGAGCACAAACGACCCGGTAGCCAAGCGTTGACTGGCGGGAATCGTGATGCTTATGGTGGAAACGCCGCCAAAACCGACGACACCTGATCTTCCGGATCCCGTAGCAGTGACAGTCACGACGCGCTGCTGAGTGTACAGATCGCCTTGAACTGTTGCCGTAACGGTCACCGTTGTAGCTCCCGCATCTTCGGCAATGCTGCTTGGGCTCACGTCCAAGCGAACTCTTCCGGCAGAAGGAACCGAGCGGTCGACATTCACCGAGTACGTGTTGGAGGCCAGGTTGCCGACGCCGCCTGCGTCGGTTGCCGCGTCAGCTGGAATTCTTACAGTCACGCGGCCATCGGCGCTGGGTTCGATAGTAGCAGTATAGACGCTGGCTGTGCCCGTGAGGCTAGCGACCGTCGCATTACTGCTAACGGCAACATCTGTCATGTCGAATCCATTTACCGTTGCATCGGCAAATGTAATCGTGACGCCAAAGGGGCCATTCACGGTTCCGGAAGGTCCAGTGACCGTTACAGGCGATGCGACATAACCCGTAAATGAAGCAGCACTAGATCGCTGGTTCCCGAAATTGCCGGTTTCGGAGCGCACGGCATTTGCGCGGACCATGACGGTGCCGTCACCGTCTTCACTGGGGGTTATTGTGGCAAGGAAATTGGTCCTGGAGCCGGTTGGATTGGGAACGACGCGGGTTGCCCTTCCATTGGTTACGACCAGGCCGCTCGTGGTTAGGTTGCTTCGCACATTAGCGGCGAAGACGATATCCACATCCACCGTTGTTTCGCCGGCAACATGGCTTTGCGGGGTAACAGTCGGACCGGCAAGGCCAACGGCGGACCACACAGAGACGCTGCCGTCTGTCGGGTAAGGGTTGCCGCCTAAATCCGACGCGCTCGCGAGGCTGACTACTACTTCGGCCGGGCTATCAGGCGTCCCTCCGGTCGGTCTTATCACGGCTCTCCAGCTTCTGCCGCTGCCTGTTACTTCTTCAACTGCTCCGCCGGTAGCAGATACGCTACTCGTAGTAAGATCTTGCACCGTGCTTGAGAAGCTGAAGCTTACCGTGAATTCACCTCCAGTAAACGGACTTGTCTGAGTCCCTCTAGCAGTAGTCGAAATCGAAACGGTAAGGGCTCGGAAGCTAACGGTCCGGGTCAGCTCGGCTCCGGTCTCGTTTGGATTCCCCGCCAGGTCCGTTACCGTATTGGCCGGGTATGTGATCGTGATTGATGTTGCCGATGCGCTTGGCGTAACACTCGCAGTATAGCTGCGCTTGGAGGTGCCGACCGCGGCAAAATTGGTGATCGCGTAGTCGCCGCTAGTGCTTAGATCCATCAGTTCGGCCCCTTCCACATCCTCGGAGAAGGTCATAGTCAATGTGAATGTTCCCTGAACGGTGCCGCTCGGCGCAGAAAGCCTTACCGTGGGATGAGTATGATCGCTTCTTACCGAGAAGGCAGGCGCTGCGCTGTTTTCCGTACCCGTGCGTGTACTCGTGGCGATGCCCGCTCCGATGTTGACCGTGATCGTGCCTTCATTGGTAGGAGTTATAGTGACCGTGAATTCATCTTCTTCCGTATCGTCCAGCGTCCCGCTGGCAGTGCCGTTCGTAACTCTGATGTCTCCCAGTTCAAATCCGTCCACGTCCTCACTGAACGTAACAGTTATAGTAAATGCTGCGTCGGTAACCGCGTCCGGCCCGGTAATCGCAACGGAAGGAATGGGCGTTACATTGGAAGCGGTCGTTACGGCGAAGGACGGCACCGGGTTATTGCCTTCATCCTGGAGCGGCGTCGGAGTCGCCTGGTCTGTGCGCGATTCGGAGTCATACCGAACCGTCACCGCCTGTCCTGCCTTCACGGCACCGGAGAGCGTTAAGTCCACAGCCATTGTATTCTCACTATTGCGGCCGACACTGCTCACGTCTCTTGTGTCTCCTGCCACCTGCACGCGAAAATGCTTTTCGCTCCCGGAAGGCTGGAAGGCGTTCATAACCTTATTGAATGCGACCGTAAGCGTAGCGCCGTCAACCGATGCCGATTGAAATTGCGCAAACGCATCGTCATTGCGAATCTGAAGCGTAGCCGGAGTGATGTTTGCCGTAAAAGAGTTGGCGTCCACTGTACCCGCAAATGTTAGGATATTATGCTTGTTGACCAATAAATCCGGCGCCACGTCGATGGTTGTGCTCACAGTCTCGCTCCGCGTGCCCGCGGCGATAGTGATGGTATAAGGGCCGGCAGGATCAAGAGTGTACCGTACGTAGTCTGTCCCCGAAGTAAGGTCCGTTACGTTGACGGTAACCACTACGCCTCCAGCTGGCGCGTTCTGTGTCATCGTCGCCGTTATGTCCAATGGCACGTCATCGCCTGCGTTCTCGGTAAGCGTTGTCCTGCTTAGCGAGAGCGTTATGGTTCCTATGTTCGTGGGCTGCGCCAATGCCGGCGCGGCGAACAGCGTCAGCAGTCCGGCGAGCGCGAAGACGGAAAATGCGTGGCGACGAAGCACGCTAGGTACGCGGACGCGGGACTCGAGCATGGATTGGGTTCTCTGGCGCATGGCTCTGAGTGGTATTGGATTACGAGAGATCAGGAACGAAGAAATCGCAGGCCACCGTACGTGGCCTGCGACCGAATGTTACGAGGGGACAGATCCTCCGTTCTGCCTGCAAGGCCGCAGACAGAGTCCGTGGGCAGCAATACCAGTTTCCTGCTTTCCAGGGACCCGGACTTGCCGCTTTCGTTTGCGCAAGGCGTTTCGATATACTTGTTCAGGCTGTCTGCGTGTCTGTTTGTCGCATCAGACGTGCGACGACCGCCGCCATGCTACAACGGATTGCCGTTATTCTAAGTAATACACTCGAAATGGGCAAGGTAGCTAACGGAAAAACCGGCTCGACCCTAATTGAGCCTACTCTATAGGCCGCCAACAATCTTCCGCAGGCCACCTTAAGGCTCCGGGAAATAGGACCGCGACCGACGCTTGGGCACGTGCATACCACCCATTTTCACCACAGAAAGCTACGTATTGCGTCTAAAACGTGCAAGGAAAGCCTTCAAATTGCGGCTGGCGTCTAGACATTCCGTGAATCTCACACGTGAGCGATGGCTTGCCAGGCCGGCAATTCAGACAATCGGGGCACTTCGACTCCCTTTCCAAGTGCCACACCGAGGACGATATTCACCGCGTGCCGGAGGCGCGGCGGCGGGTTTTCAGGCATCGATTGCTGTTATTGCCACCGGATTTGTACCGCAGTGCGGACCGCCATGACGAATACAAGCTGGCATCCGAGACTGACGAATACGTGCGCGGCGGAAGCCGTGAAAATTTAGTGATGCCCTGTCTGCCACGCTCACCGCACGCCTATTGCTGACCTGGTCGTCACTGCGCTGGCCGCACGAAATTCAGTATGCGCAGGAAAGAGTCTGCGTACCGGGCCACAAAGTCCGCGGCGCGGCAGCAACCCCTGTGCGCATCCTCAAGCCTTTCCGGCAGCAGAATCCGCCTTCCAGACGTCTGCAACGCAAGCCTCTGCTTCCGCTTCCTATTGCCGACTTTGCGCCTACCCGCTCGAGCCTGGCTGCAACCCAGGCGGGAAGAGTTCTCTGCAGGTGCCTCTAGTGCAGGAACAGCATTTCGCTGTAGGTCGGAAGCGACCAGTAATCGCCTGGTACCAGCTCCTCCAGTCTGTCCGCCGCCTCGCGCACGACGGCCATGGCCGGTATGACCTTGTCCCTGGCGTGCGCTGCGCCTTCCGCCACGTCGTCCGCGTGGCAGTCCGCATGCGAGCTCAGCTCCTCGATTCCCTTGACCAGGCTGTCGATAGTAGCGCTTACCTCGCTTGCCGTGCTGCGCACGCCAACGAGGTCGAGCCAGCGGCCGCCTTTTTCCACCGTGTCTACGAGTTCGTTGAGGTACTGGACTGCAGCGGGCAGCACCTTTGTTCGCGCAAGCGTCTCCAGCGTCGACGCCTCGATGCCGATGTGCGTCTCGTACTGCTCCAGCATCACCTCCTGGCGGCTCTTCAGCTCGCGCTCCGAGAATACGTCGTACTTCTGGAAAAGGGCGACATTCTTGGGCGAGGACAGCTTGGCCAGCGCAGCGACCGTGTCGCGGAGGTTGAGCAGTCCGCGACCTTCGGCTTCTTCGTGCCACTCTTCGGTGTAGTTGTCGCCCTCGAAAAGAATGGGGTGCGCTCCGGTAGCCACCTTGCTCACGATCGCAAGGGCGGCCGAATCAAGGCTCTCGCCGGCAGCCATGCGCTCCTCGAGTTCGCCGGCCATATCGTCAAGCGCCTCACTCACTGCCAGGTTCAGCACCACGTTCGGGAACGATATCGATTGGGACGAGCCCACGGCCCGGAATTCGAACTTGTTGCCGGTAAAGGCAAACGGCGAGGTCCGGTTGCGGTCGCCGCTATGGCGGAGCAGATTGGGCAGCACGGTGGATCCCAGACCCATGATGCCGCCCTGTTTGCCGACGGCTCGGTTACCCTTGGCAAGGGCATCAAAAATGGAGCGGAGCTCTTCGCCGAGGAACACGCTCAGGATGGCGGGCGGAGCCTCGTTGGCACCCAGCCGGTGATCATTGGCCGCGGACGCCACGCTGATGCGGAGCAGGTCCTGGTGCCGGTAGACGGCGAGGATTACGGCCGCGCAGAAGAACAGAAATCGCTCGTTGTCGTGGGGTGTGTCGCCGGGATCCAGGAGATTGACTCCCGTGTCCGTGCTCATGGACCAGTTGTTGTGCTTGCCGCTTCCGTTGATGCCGGCGAACGGCTTCTCGTGCAAGAGGCACCGGAGACCATGCTCCCTGGCCGCTTCCCTCAGCACGTGCATGATGAGCTGCTGATGGTCGGAGGCCAGGTTGGAGTCCGCGAACGTGGGTGCGATTTCGTACTGGCTGGGCGCAACCTCGTTGTGGCGCGTCTTGATGGGGATGCCCAGGCGATACAGCCGCTGCTCTGCATCGAGCATGCAGGCGAGAATCCTGGTAGATATCCGCCCGAAATAATGGTCGTCGAGCTCCTGACCCTTGGGGGGCTTGGCGCCAAGAAGGGTGCGGCCGCAGATGACCAGGTCCGGACGCTCGTTGTAGAAGCCCTCGTCGATCAGGAAGTACTCCTGCTCGGTGCCTACCGTGGTAAATACCCTGGTGGCGGAATCGCCAAAGAGTTCCAGTACGCGCCGCGCCTGTTCGTCCAGTGCGTCTATGGATCTGAGTAGCGGAGTCTTGTGATCGAGCGATTCGCCCGTCCAGGAAATAAATGCGGTAGGAATCGCGAGGTAGCACCCGTTTTCGTTCTCGACAATGAACGCCGGCGAGGTGGGATCCCAGGCCGTATAGCCGCGGGCCTCGAACGTGGCGCGCAGCCCGCCGCCCGGAAAGCTCGAAGCGTCGGGCTCGCCCTGTATCAGATCCTTGCCGCGAAGCTCAATCGTGGCCGTGCCGTGACCCGATGGCGACATGAAGCTGTCGTGCTTCTCGGCCGTGGATCCCGTCAGAGGATGGAACCAGTGTGCATAGTGGGTCGCGCCCCGCTCCAGGGCCCACTCCTGCATGGCCTTCGCCACGGTGTCCGCTACGTCCGCATCCAGTGCCGCGCCGTGCTCTATGGTTGCCACCATGCTCTGGTAGGCATCCTCCGGCAGGCGCTTTTTCATCTCTTTAAGCGTAAAGGCATTCTCACCGTACATGGCTTCGAAACCGCTGCTGCCGCCGGTGTGCTCACAGCAGGCGCTGCCGTTTCCCGTGTTGCCATTGCTTGGATTCGCGTTCATCGATTCTGGTAGGTTGGGTGGTGGGGTACCTATATTAATTGAGCGAATATAGGTACTCGGCCTAACTTTTTTCGGCTCCTGTCCGGTCTGCATGCAGTTTTGACAGGAAAGCCACACACCTTGCGCTTCCCAGCAAATGCCGCATATGCTCCTGCTTCTGACCCTGCTGTTGCCTCCTGTCGAGGGACCCAATATCCTGTTCTTCATTGCCGATGACTGGAGCTGGCTGCATGCCGGCACGTACGGCGACGCCGTGGTGCGAACGCCCAATCTGGATCGGCTGGCGCGCGAAGGCGTTGTATTCGAGCACGCCTATGTGTCGTCGCCCTCGTGCACCCCGTCCAGGGCCGCCATCGTGGCGGGACAGCACTTCTGGCGCCTTGGGGCAGGAGCGAACCTGTACGGGCCGCTTCCACCGGCGCACCCGGTGTATACCGATCTCCTTGAAGAGGCGGGCTACCACGTGGGATTCACTCGCAAGGGCTGGGCTCCGGGGCGCCTGGGCGAGCGCGAGCGCAATCCTGCCGGCGACCGCTACGAGTCCTTTGATGATTTCCTTGCCGCACGTGAGGGTGACGATCCCTTCGCCTTCTGGTTTGGCACGTATGACCCGCACAGGGTTTACGAGCCGGGAAGCGGACTGGCAAGCGGCCTGGCGCTGGAGGACATCGCGGTCCCCGGCGTGTTTCCCGACACGCCAGAGGTCCGAAGCGACATGGCGGACTACTACTTCGAAATCGAGCGCCTGGATCGCGAGCTGGGAGAGCTCCTGGCAGTGATAGAAGCCCGGGGCATGGCGCACAACACGCTTGTCGTCGTAACCAGCGACAACGGCATGCCGTTTCCCAGGGCCAAGGGCAACCTCTATGACCTGGGTACGCGCGTGCCACTGGTGATGCGCTGGCCTGGCGCAATACCTGCGGGCCGCAGGGCGGTGGACCCGGTAAGTCTGGCTGACCTGGCGCCGACGTTTCTGGAGGCAGCGGGCCTTGAGCCGCCGGATGTAATGACAGGGCGCAGTCTGATGCCCATCATGCGAGCGGAGGGCAGCGGGCACGTGGACAGCACGCGTACGCACGTGTTTTTCGGCCGCGAGCGCCACACCCCCGCCCAGGAATCCCCGGTCATGGGGGGCTATCCCATGCGGGCGGTTCGCACTTCGGAGTTTCTGTATATCTACAACTTCCATCCGGAGCGCTGGCCCGCCGGCACGCCGCATGCGGACCGTGCATTCATCAGCGGCGCCTGGCTTTCAGACACCGATGACAGTCCCACGAAGCATGCCGTAGCGAGTGCGGACTCGCTGTATGCCCTCGCTTACGGCAAGCGGCCCGGCGAGGAGCTGTATGATCTCCGCTCGGATCCGGAGCAGGTGCGCAACCTGGCGCTCGATCCTGCCTACGCCGACACGAAGAGGGCGCTTTGGCATATGCTTTTCGACGAGCTACAGGCAAGCGGGGATCTCAGGGTACGGGGAAGAGGAGACTACTTTGACAAGCAGACCTACACGGGGGGAGTAGTGCGCCGGCCGGGTGGATGACCCTTGAGGCTGCCGAGCGCCGTGGCGGCAGGTTTAGAGACTACCGTCCAGTCCGGTTGCAATTGGCGCGCGATGCGGATCGAGGCTTCCGTCCCGCTGATGCGGGAATCTACCAGTTATAGGACCTAATCGGCGCCGCGCGATTCGACAATCCATCTTGCGCCGGTCGACCGTGGGCGTCGCGAGCGACGCGAATTTCCAGAGCGGGTGTATTTCCGCGAAGAGCCGAGATGAGGAGAACCGCGGGTCCTTCCATACCGATACCGCGCGCTCGTTCTTGCGCCAAGGTCAGCTCGACTCTCATCGACATGCAATGGCACCTGAACAGTTCAGCAAGGCTACGAAGCAGCCGTCCAGTCTGATTCCATTCTTGTGGACGCCCTCCAGCGCCTGGAATCTGCGCGCTGCCTGCTCAGGCGGGATTGAATTGGAAATGATCGCGGCGCCCCGGCTGCAGGATAACGCTGTCTACCCGGTGCTGTACGTTCAGGGCACGGCGCTTCGAGCGGCCGCGAATTTCCACAATTCTGGATCAGCATGGGCACGTTTCGCATCCGCTGTCGTACCACTTGGCTGACAAACTGCCCCACCCCAGATCTATTCATTCAACATGCAGGGAAACGGATTCAAGATAGGAGCCGTCATCTTCTTTCTGGCTCTTTCCGCGTGGTACCTCTTCCCGTCCGCGCAGGGGCTCTACTTCTCCAACAGGATAAGCGCACTGTCGCAGGAAGAGCGTGAGACCTTCGAAAACACGAATTACGGCCTGCTGCAGCGTGTCAAGGACAAAGCCCTGAAGCTGGGTCTTGACCTGCAGGGAGGCATGCACAACACGCTGGAAGTGGGCCTCGCCGAGCTCTTGCATCAGCTGGCAGACGAGCGGCGCGACGAGGTATTCGATGAGGTGCTCGCTGCTGCTAGCCGCCGCGCGGCCACCGAGGACATTTCCATCATAGACGCCTTCGTGGAGGAGTTCGAGAGCAGGGATCCGAATGCCAGTTTGTCCCGCTACTTCCGCAGCGACGAAATCACCCGGCGCTCGAGTAACGCCGAAGTGGTCGCCTACCTGCGGCAGCAGGAGGACGATGCCATCACGCGCGCCATTGAAGTGATTCGCAACCGCGTCGACCGCTACGGCGTCACGGAGCCTTCCATCCAGCGGCAGGGAAGCCGCCGCATCGTGGTGGAGCTGCCCGGCATTGACGATCCGGAGCGCGTGCGCAGGCTGCTCAAGGGGACCGCCCGCCTGGAGTTTCGGCTCATGGCGGATCCCGCCGAGCTGAACCTAGCGCTGCAGCGCATGATTGATCATTTCGAGGTGGACGTGGCCGAAAGCCGCGAGCCTGACTCGGCGGATGTGGCCACCGCGGACCCGGCGGCGTCTGACACCAGCTTCGACGTGACGCAGCTTCTTACGGCGGACGATGACCTGGAGGCCGGCAACGCACTCCTGGAAGTGCTGCGCCCGGCAGGGCAGGGCACGGTCCTCTTCGGCGAGGTTTCGGAGCAGGATACGGCAGCGTTCAACGCGCTTATGCAGGATCCTGTGGTCCAGCGCTATTTGCCGCGAGACATCGAACTGCTCTACCACGCCAATCCGTCCAACGTCGGGGAGAGCATCGAATTCTACCAGATCCTCGCCGTAAACATGAATCCGGAGCTTACGGGTGAGGTCATCACCGATGCACGGGCCGACTTTGACCAGACGACCAACCAGCCGCTGGTCAGCATGCGCATGAATTCGGAAGGCTCTCGCGTCTGGTCCCGCCTGACAGGGGCCAACGT
>CAZXEU010000067.1:0-29578 GCA_964639665.1 uncultured Rhodothermaceae bacterium
GTGTGCCCGCAGCAAAGAGCGCCCAGAACAGCCGCCATTCCGGCAACTCCAGGTTGCCATTCACGCCGAACGTGTTGACAAAGGCGCCTGATATCTGCGTGCCGAGAAAGAATCCGACGCCTTGTGTCAGGAGCACCAATAATCCCTGAACCTGCCCCCGTATCTCCTTGGTGGTCTTCTTGTCAATGTAGATCTGTCCCGTGACGAAGAAGAAGTCGTAGCAGATCCCGTGGATCAGGATGCCGATCATGATGATCCAGAATGTGCCGCTGAGCGCTGCGGTCGAGAACAGCGTAAACCGTGCCACCCAGGCCAGCATGCCGAGCAGCAGCATCCATTTGACTCCCAGCCGGGCGAAGAAAAACGGGATGAGCAGCATGAAGATGATCTCCGACAACTGTCCGAACGACATCTCGAAGCTGGGATTGGCAAAGTGCGACAGGTTCAGCTCTTGATGCAGCGCATTGAAATAGACCGGGGCATAGGGGAAATAGGTGCCAAAAGCGATGAAAATGAGCATCGCCGCAGCCAGGAATACCACGAAGGACCGGCTCTTCAGCTCGCGAAAGGCGTCCACGCCCAGGATCTGTTTCCAGGACGTCTGCTTGCCAGCGGACGGCGGTGGCGTAAGCGGCAGCGTAAAGCTGTAGAGTCCCAAAAACAGGGCCGCGCCGCCGCCGATGTACAGCGGCAGGCTGGAAGCATCCTGGCGAAGAACGTACCCCATGAAGAGACCGATGACGGCCCAGCCCAGCGTGCCGAATACGCGCACAACCGGAAATTCCTTTTCCTGGTTCGTCATGTGGTGAAACGCCAGGGAAGCGGTCAGGCCTAGCGTCGGGAAATAGCACAGCGCATGCAGAAACAGGAGCGGCAGAAAGTAGCCCGTTCCGGCAAAGCTGGGCATGGCACACATGGCCACTCCCGCCACCAGGCATAATACGCCGAGTACCTTCTCCGAATCGAAGAACCGGTCTGCCACCATGCCCAGGAAGAATGGAGCGATGGTGGCGCAAATGGGTCCGAGCGCATACGCCGTCGATATGGCATCGCCCATTTGTATGGTTTGCATGTAGTTGCCGAGCGTGGGAGCCCAGGCGCCCCAGATGAGATACTGCACAAACATCATGAGGCTCAGCCTGGCCGTCAGCAGGACATTCATATCGGTATGGGAATATTGGAAATCAGTGTGTTTGTCCTGCCATTTACTTTAGCCGGCGAGTGCGGTTACTACTTCCGCGAGCTTTCTGATCTTGGCGTTCCCCGACGCGTCCGCTCCTTCCATGAGTGCGGAGCCCATTCTGCCCAGCGCCTCCATGCTGCCTGCATCCGCGGCGGCTTCGGCATTGGCCAGGGTACTCCGCACACGTTCGACGCGCTCGGCTGACAGTTCGCCCGAGCGCTCCAGCTGGTCTGTGTAGGCGCGCGCAAGGGCAAACGAGTTGGGCCAGACGTAGGTGGGCTGTCCCTGGGCGTTCAGGTAAGCAAGCTCTACCGTGTTGGCTGCCGCGATTTCGTTTTCGGTGAGGTACTCGCTCGGAACCAGCTCAAAGATGTCCAGCCCGCGGGCAATCTCGCTGCTTACGATCAGGCCGTTGTACCAGTAGACCGACCAGCTTCCGCCCATTTGCATGCTCTCGGCGCTGACAGGCCCGCGGTCGTGGTAGGCTATTTCAATGGGATTGGACGCGTCCGTCCAGTCGCTGATCGAAATGCCGCCCTGGTACCACGACTGCACGAAAATGTCGCGATCCGGCACCGGAATCAGGGATCCGTTGTGGGCTACGCAATTTTCCTCTGGAGTCTGGGGAGCCGGCAGCTTGTAGTAGCTCTTGAACTCCATCTTGCCGTCTTCCAGCGTGAAGATGGCATTGGCGCCCCACTCCACAGGATCGGATGCGCGGCACTTGGGAGCTCCGCCACCGCCCCACTCGTCCGTAAACAGGATCTTGCTTCCGTCATTGTTGAACGTGGCGCTGTGCCAGTAGGCGAAGTTCGAGTCGGCTACCGCGTCAATGCGCGTGGGATTCAGAGGATCGGATATGTCCAGCAGCAGTCCGTAGCCTTCGCAGGCACCGCCGGCTAGTCCTATTTCGGGGTAAAGCGTGATGTCATGGCACTGGGTCGGCCCCGCGTCTTCCTCGTCACCAGCTCCAATCATGGCACCCATGGCCTCCGCAAAGATGTCCGGCAGTGCTTCGCGGAATGCGGCGGAGTCTGCTGCCGAGGCGGGTCCTTCCTTGCCCTGCTCCTCGAGGTAGGACGCAAGCAGCTGAGCCACGTAGCGGTCGGGCAGTATGATCTCCTGGCCTACGAAGCTGACCGTGAAGGCACCGGCCGCCTTGGCCTCCTCGATGGCCGCGATATCGGCAGGTGCCTGGCCATGTTGCGGCGGGGCTGTCAGCCCCTCAAAAATGCGCGGAGAGCTGGCAATGGCCGCCGAACCAGGATCGTCGAGCGGTACCTGTATGACTTCGATGCGGAAGAGCGCCGAATTCGGGTCTTCGTCGGGCGCCAGACCCGAGCAGCCCGGCAGTTCCTCCGCCGGCCTTACAGGTGCCGATCCGGAGACGTATACGTAGACGTTCTCGTCGTCGTCCGGATGCTTGAGCACGCTGTGTGTGTGAGAGCCGCGGCAGGTCTGGACATTGGCTACATAGTCGGGATTCTCAATGTCGGCGATATCGAAGATGCGAATGCCGCGCAGCCGATGGTGGCTGACGCGCTCCTGCACCCCTTCCGTGCCGCAGTCCAGCCTGCCCCCCATGCCTTCGCCCGAGACGAATAGCAAATCGCCGTACACGGAAACGTCGCTCTGCGACGCGGGACATACGTATTCCGTGACGAGAGACGGAGAGGCGGGATCGGTGATGTCCCAGACCATGATGCCGTTGTAGTTGCCCTGGATGGCGTAGTTGTCCTTGAAGGCCAGATCGGAATTCGTTACGCCAATAAAGGCTTCGGGCGGACGCGTGGCGGATACGAGCCGGAGATTCCATATCGCTTCCTCCGCATCGAACAGGCCGGCCCCCAGTCCCACACGTGGATCCTGGGACATTTCCTGCATGACCTCTGTCACGATGGCCCCCGCCACCTCGATGACCTCGGCAGCAATTTCTTCCGCGGGCATGGCATCTTGCTGCTCTGTGAGTGGTCTTGGAGCACAGGCCCCCACCACCATCATGAGCAGCAACAGGGCGGCCGAAAGGATGCGCATTATCGTATTCATGGCTTGATCGATTTGGTTACACTGCGCGAGCGAGGGCCGGCTCTACTGTCTGAGCATCAGCTTCATTCGCTCGATTTCAGTTATCTGGTCTACGTGAATGGCCGAGGCCAGCTTGAAGGCTTCCTCGTCGCGGCCCGCGCCGTCGTGCCTGAAGAGATCCCTCACCATGGTTACTGCACCTTCGTGGTGCTGGATCATGTACGTGAGGAACAGCCGGTCGAATTCGGCTCCGCGGGCCATCTCCAGTTCGTCCAGTTGATCCTGCGTAAGCATGCCGGGCATGTGTGCGTGGCCGGCGCCGGGCATGTGGCCTCCTGCGTGTACCACCGGTACCGGCTCTCCACGGGCGTCCAGCCAGCTCTGCATCAGGGCAATCTCATCCTTCTGCGCATTGATGATCCGGGCGGCGAGCACCCTGACGGCCGGGCCCGCGCCGTTGGGCTCTGCGTGGGCAGACATCACCAGTGCCTGAGCATGATGAGAAATCATGCCGATCATGAAGTCCACCTCCGCCTGCACATACCGGGAGCGTGCCTCCTCCTGCCGCTGCCAGTACAATGCCTCCAGATCTTCCGTGGGCGGTGCCGGCTCTTGTGCCTCCACCTTCAGTGGCAGGAATAGGGCCGCAGTGGGCAGCAGGTAGATCAGCTTGCGCATGCCTGGACGAACGTAGGCGCCGGAGTTTTCAACAATCGAAGATAGTCCCTATATCCTCTGACTCGCAACCGCTAGAAGGCGGCGCTGAGCTGCATGCGAACCGTGTGTATGACGGGGGCCCCTTCCGGACTTCGGCCGTTGTATGCAAGGTTTGCTCGCAGCGCAGCGGTTAGCTGGTACCATGCCGTCAGGTTCCAGAGAAAGGAAGTACCCTGCCCCCGGCCGTCCGTGATTTCGTAGTAGGCCATGCCCGCGGGAGCAGCGCCGTTGATAGCCACGCGGGCACCCTCCACCCGGGCGGTAATGCTGGCTTTGCCGGCCAGGGAATAGGCCGAAGAAAGGGGAAAGCGCCAGGACCACACGTCGGCCTCTCTGGCCTTCTTTCTCGCGGCCACAGCCGAGAGCGCAAGACGCCACCGCGTGCTGGGACTGAGTACCAGCTCCGGCTCGGCCGTCCAGCTACGTATGTCGTAGGACCGCGAAGAAAAGGTCTCGCTGTCCGTCTTCTTGCGATCAGATTCGGCGCGCAGGCGCACTTGCCACGACGAGGAAGGCCTCACCCAGGCTTGCCCTCCGAAGACATCCACTTCCCGCGTCTCGATGCCGGCGGCAAGCGCATTCAAACTTCGCAGTATGCGAAACGAGGCGTCGACGCCGTACCCGGTCTGACTGCGAAAAAGGAACAGATCCTGGCGGAAGTTGAGCAGTCCCCGGAGCGTATGGTCCGGGCTCCGGAAGCGGGACAGCCGCATCAGGTACACGTCCGAGAGCCGCGCAGCCGCGCTTTTTTCCCGTATCTGCAGGGACGTGCGCGTGGATATGTTGGACAGGCGCCGTTTCCAGGTCTCTGCCGCACTTCGCCAGCGCCTGCCCGGCGCGAATTCGACGCTGAAGCGCGACTGAAGGCCCGTTACATTTTGCAGCATGTCCGACGGCAGGAAGGTCCGCACGTACATCCCTTCGTCCTGCGTAGTTTCCGGGACGAATTCATCAATCTGCACGACGCCGTCCGCATTGTCGTCCCGCCACACGAACTCGCCGATTTCCGCGCCCGTGCGGATGTAGATTTCCTGCAGCACCGGAGTCCTTTCCGACAGTGCCTCGTAATGCCAGTTCAGCCTCAGTAGCCTCTGTCCCGGCAGCCAATTCCCGGTCCAGCGCAGGACGATGGAATTCTGCTGTCCACCCTCGGCGAGGTCCCTGGATCGCCATCCCACCCGGCCTTCCATTTTGAGTGCCCGAACCGGGCGCACGTCGAAGTTCGATTCCAGGGTGAGTGCGCGCTCCGCACCGGACAGCGCATCGCTGCCTTCTCGGTCCTCCCGGCGAAACTCGATTTGCGCGCCAAGCGCCAGCTCATCCTGCTGCCAGGCAATCTGTGGCCTCAGTTCGGTAAATGCATGAGAAGCGGCCGTAAGGCTGCCCGTGCCTTCCGCCCGCATGTGGCGGCGCTCGCGCTCGATCTCGAATCCCGGCACCAGTGCCCGGATCGGCTGCTCCAGAAGGCCGCGGAGACGCACCCACTCCCCGTTTTCGGCCAGCAAGGGGTCCCGGCTTCGGATGAATTCATGGCGGTAGGAGGCGCGCGGGATGCGGCTCTCCGAGACTTCAAGATTAAGCTCGTTGCGTGTGCCCTCGAATCCGTCGGCAAGCACAATGCGCCCGATCTCAGCCCTGGCCTGCGAAGTCGAGCCGAAGGCCCAGTCCAGGCGCGCTTCGTCCGAAAGTTCGTCTCCCCGCAGAAAATTGGATGAGCGCCGGCCATCCAGATTCCAGCGCCTTGCAAATTCTACCGGCCGAATGCGGTCGAAGGGCGCAAATCCCTGCCGCACCCGCCGCCGACGGGCCTCCAGTGAAAGCGTGCCCCAGGGCTCCGGCCCCAGCCGTTGCGGCCGCATGCGAAAGCCTGCCACGTAGGCGGCGCCCGCATCATCTTCGCCATGCAGGCCCGAGAACCGGTTCAGATCAAGGGCGGATCGGGCCCATTCGCCAAAGATCTCTATCCCCGCGGCCGGTGCAAAGACACCACGAACGTCCAGCATCCGGTGCTCTCTGGGCTTGGGCAGCACGCGGACAGGCTCGTAGTCTCCTCCTCCCGGACCACGCCAGGAGTAGGCTATGCCGTTTGCTGTCTGGCCTTGCCTTACGTAGGAGCCCTGCCCCGAACCGACGGGAGTAAACCGGACGCGGTAAACAGCGCCCTCCGGCGGCGAGGTGACAGGCACAAGATAGGAAGTGGCCGCCCCATCGATCAGCGTGTCGCGCCGAACATACTGCACATAGGGAGCCTCGGCGTCGTAGGGCACCTGCGAGGCTCCGCTCTTGAACACGGCCGAGTCTCCCGCTACGCTGAGCAACCCGCGGTCCGCTTCGGTGAGTCCCAGCTCCTGATCGAAAGTGCGTCCGTCTGCCTCCCTTAGCACGGTAGCCGCCAGCACAAGGCGCGGAGGGCCCTCCGTGCGACGGCCCACTTCTACTCCCGCTTCGGCGCCCAGGACTGTTCGGGTAAACTCCGTAGTGCGGTACTGGAACTCTGCGCGGACGCGGTTGTCGGCGCGCACCAGGCGCGTAGCCGTAAACGTCACCTCCCCGGTCGCATAGTCAATCACATAATCCTTCGTCTCTCCCCTCTCGAGCGGTTCTCCGTCGATGTAGACGACTTCGGAGCCAGGGACAATGAATATGAAGCGTTCGCCCTGCTCTCCGCTCAGCCGGTATGGCCCCTGTACGCCGTCCAAAACCTCGATCTCCTGCGACCAGTAAATGCCGCGGGCCGTCGCACCCATGACCCGGAGCGTGGCGGGACCCGACTGCCCGGTCGCGCCCACTCCCTGGACTTTCCGGGAAAACCGTGCAAACTCGCTGCCGTCGTATGCGACGTCGATGTCGCCAAGTTGCGCACGTGCCCGCCTCGCATCTATCTCGATGAATACGCGGTCGATTTCGCTCAGCCGCTGCGTTGTCCCTTCGGGAAGTATGGGCGTACTTTCGTCGGTAAGCACAGCCCGTACTCCGACGTCGTCGCTTACCTGCCCCGCCAGCTGAAGACGAAGACCGGACTCAATGGTGGCATCGCGCCGGTTGCCGGCCAGAATGCCACGCGTGATTGACCCACTGCGCTGCAGGCTGCCCGTCTCTGTCGCCACGGGATCCGGTCCGCCTGCCTCATCCGCCACAACGGTCGAAAAACTCGAATCTGCGACCACGAATTCTCGCCGATAGACGGGCCGAAGACCCAACTCCCATGTTTTGTACCGGACAACCAGCGGTTCGTCCGCATATAGCGAATCGATCCAAAGCCGGCTGCTGCGGTAGTCCACACGGTAGTACGCTGAATCGAGCGCCGTTGCACCCGCGAATACGGCCACCGACCCCGGACGGACAAAGGGATTCAGAAGGTAAGGCTGCGGCGCAGCCGTACTCAGGGTATCGCTGACCAGACCAAGCTCGTTCAAATTCACTGGTACCTGCTGCGCGTGCGCAAGGCGGGCCGTCCCCGCTCCCAGCACCACTACCAATGCGCACCAAGCCAGGCTTTTCATGGACTGCGGGCCCCGGACACTACTTTCGGCGTACGACTACAGCGTGCTCTCCCAGTGAAATACCCGAATGCAACGCGAAGTATCGAAGTCTCCACAGGCCGGGGGCCGCGTCCGAAAAGGAGCCGCCAGCGTGATTCCGACTGCGGCCGAGCGTGGCTCGCGCCTTCCCCGGCATGTAATCACGGGCCTGCACCGGGGCAATTGAGCGCCGCATGCCGCAATTGCAGGCGCCAATGCCTTAGCCGAAGCTTACGTCGTCTGCCAGTTCGTTCGTGTCGTCCGGCCGAATTTCGACGCCGCTTCGCTGCAGCAAGGAGCCGGACATGGCAATGCCGGAAACAAGGCCCTCTGCAAGCCTTCCGGCCTTGATTCCTTCCCTGATCCTGTCGACGATGGCAGTCCAGTCGCTGCGCGACACTTTCTGGTTGATTCCCGAATCCCCAAGTACCTCAATGCGCCGCTCGAACAGGGACACAAACAGCAGGATTCCCGTCCGGTCCCTGGTAGCAAATACTTCCTTGTCCAAAAATGCTTCGTGGGCTCTGCGGCGCACACCTTCTGCCAGTCGAGCCTTGCCAGCGAATAGGCGCCTGACACCCGGCACGAACGCGGCCAAGGCAGCACCGCACAAGCCGGCAGCAGTTACCAACAGTGCCTGGCTGACGGGTGCCTGCATCCAGGCCAGACGCCAACCCTGATAAACAAATTCGAGCAGCACCACGATCGAGCAAGCCGCCAGCGCAAGAACGGTCGCGGCACGCCAGACGGCGATCTCGTAACTCGAACTGCGCAGTGCCACAAACGGAACGATTTCTCCGCTGGTACGGCTTTCGGCCTCGGCGACAGCGTCCCGGATTTGCGACAGGTCGGTTTCAGACAACGGATACTTCATGGCAGGCGAGATTACGAACCGGACTTCGATTCGGATCCCCGAAAGCGGTGAAGACGACGCGTGAGCAGGGCATAGGCCACGAGGCTTGACAGGGAAAGCACCAGGGCCACGGCCACCAGCCGGACAACGGCCGGTGTTCCTCCTACCTGATTGATACTCGAAAAGATGGCAAGGGGTATGGTCTGGGTGCGTCCCGGCAGGTTGCCGGCGATGACGATGGTAGCCCCAAACTCTCCCACGGCGCGCGCAAACGCCAGAATGAGGCCGGCGGCGACCCCCCGGGCGGCCAAGGGTAGCGTGACGTGGCGAAATGCCTGCCACCGGCTACCGCCGTATACGTAGGCCGCCTCCTCCCACTCCGGGTCTATCTGCTCGAAGCCTACGCGCATGGCCTGCACCATCAGCGGAAATGCTACAATACCGGCAGCCAGCGCGGCCCCGAGTCCGGAGAATGCGATGCGCAGTCCCATAAACTCCTCGAGCCACCGTCCCACAGGCCCTGCCGGCCCCAGCGCAATCAGCAGCACGTAGCCCGTGACAACCGGGGGCAGCACCAAAGGGAGTTGCACCAGGTTTTCGGCCGCGAAGGCCAGGCCGCTGCGTCGGCGCGCGAGGTAGAATGCCGTTCCCATGCCGAACGGCAGGCTCACGGCCACGGCGACGAGAGCGATCCGCACGGAAAGCGCCAGTATCTGCCACTCTTCGCTGGAGAGGATCACGGCACCAGAGGGATGGAGGATGTGTCTTCGCCGGCCTCATCGCCGCGGAGCGTGAAGCCATATGCATGCCACATCTCGCTATGCAGGGTATCTGCGACATACGTGAACAGGCTGCGTGCTCCAAGCCTGCCGGCAGCCCCGGATACCAGCGCTGCGCCATACCGGATTTCGGGGGCGCATTCTTCCGGCCAGGTCAGCAGGATACCCGCTTCAGGCGCAAGCTGCACGTCGGAAGCGTAGACAATGGCTACATCCGCAGCACCGCTGGTCATGGCCGCAAGCGCGGCGCGCACGTCCAGCGCGGGCAGGAGCCTGTCCCGGAGGACGTGCCACAGCCCGGCGCATTCGAGCGCTGTGCGCGCATACATGCCGGCCGGCACATGGGTCGGATCGGCAATGGCGATGCGTTCAGCGGCCACAAGATCTGCCAGATCGCCCAGCTCCGGATGTTGGCTGGTTCCTGCCACAACCAGCGAATTGCCTATGGGCAGATCCGAAACGAGAACCACTTTCCCGTGCCGGTACAGGTGGTCCAGCCAGGTGATGTTTGCCGACAGAAAAACGTCCGCTGGAACACCCAGCTCAATCTGCCGAGCCAGCATGGATGAAGGCCCGACGCTGAGCAGAATCCGGTAGTCAGGGTGCGCTTCCTCAAAGGATTCCGCAAGTGCTCTTCCGGCATCTGTAACAGACGCGGCGGCCAGCATAACCAATTCCTGGCTTTCGTCGGCCACACACGCCGGCATCAAGCTCCCCAGCAGGCAACCGAGGAGAAGAGTGCGCCGCATCAAGGGCCCGGCCGGCCGCCAATATCCGCGAGAACGGCCCGTGCGCGCCGGTAATGCTCCGAATCCACCTCGGCCAGCCCGACGACTTTTTCCAGCTGCTCCACAGCCTGGTCCACCCGGTTGATGTGGTAGAGCATGAGTCCGTAATTCAGATTTGCATTCAGGTGGTCGGGATCAAGTTCCAGCACCCGCTTGATCTCGTCGACTCCCTTCATCGGATTGCCTGTATTGAGATAGGCCGTCGCCATGTCTGTCCTCACATCCAGATTGTCCGGATCAAGTTCCAGCGTGCGCTCATACGCCGCAACGGCCAGGCCAGCCATTTGCTGCAGCAGCACCGGGTCCGAATCGGCAAGCCTCATGGCTTCATAGTACAGGTCACCCGCCAGCTTCCAGTCCCCAACATTCCCCGTGCTCTCTGCCACGCGCTGCTGTTCGACCGCTGCCAGATCGGTGCGATCGGCCTCCAGCATTCTCAGCAGCTTCTCCCGTTGCCTGAGCAGTCTTTCCGTACCCTCTGCCTGCGCGATCCGCTCGTCCAGTTCGGCTACTTCAGCGGCCAGCGTGCCCTCGGGCGGCGCGACTACAGGTTCCGGAATGCCGGTTGAAGGCTGCGTGGCTGCAGGCTCTCCTGACTTGCTTACGGCCGTGACGAGAAACAGCGCGATTACCAGGCTGAGCGCCGCACCCATCATGATGGCCACCTGGCGCGGAACGGCACTACGGGAATCCGGGGCCTGCGCAGCGGTGTCCTCGCGTTGTAGCGGGCTACCGCACTGCGAACAAAACCGCGCCACGGGCGGATTCTTCCAGTTGCAGGAAGGGCAGGGTGCGCTTGACAGCCTCGCGGCTGCAGCGTCCGACTTCATTCTCGGCGCAGATTCGGCCCCGGCTGTACCTGGAGAAACGGGCCAACCGCACAACGTGCACCGTTCAGCACCATTGTCCAATCGGGCACCACATTCCTCGCACGACGGGCGCTTCATCAGGAATTCTCTTCGGTCCCCCGGTTTACGAGCGCACGAAGGTTCGCCGACGGCTTGAAAACCGGCACATTTCGTGCGGCAACTTCAACCGGCTCATTAGTGCTCGGATTCCGGGCCATGCGCGCCGCCCGGTGCCTTACGCGAAAGGTTCCGAATCCGCTGAATGACACGTCCTCTCCCCTGGCCAGTGCCTCTGCGATGGTAACCATCAGCCCGTCGACAACGTATCTTGCTTCCAGCCTGGTGATTCCCGTCTTGCTGGCTACGATATCAATGGCTTCTGACTTTTTCACTAGACGTTACCGGCCTAATCCACTCAGGACTTTCCTATACAGTTTACCCCCCTGGGGGTTCGCTTCTGAGGCAACAGGTGGATCCGCCGCGCGTTGTTGGGGGCGCACTGCCCGCCTTGCTCCATGTCCCTTCGACTTCCGCTGTTCGTACTCCTGCTGATCACGGCATGCCGGCCAGCTCCCTCTGCCCAAGGTATCATCGAAAGGGCCATTGAAGTCCACGGCGGCAACCAGCTACGGCAAGCGAGGGTGACGTTTGACTTTCGGGAATACAGCTTCATAGTCGAGCGACGCGGCGGCGAGTATTCCTACCAGAGGTCCTACCAGGAGGACGGAAGCCTTATCGTGGAATCACTGTCCAACTCCGGGGTCACGCGCCGGGTGGACGGCGAGGTCGCGACGCTGTCGGAGGAAGAGCTCTCGGACCTCATGACGCCGCTCAATTCGGTGCCCTACTTCGCGCTGCTGCCCTTCAATCTGCAGGATCCCGCCGTGCAGGCATCCTATCTGGGCCAGGGCACCATACGGGGAGAGCCGTACGACAAGATCGAGGTGACTTTTCGCGAGGAAGGCGGCGGGCGCGATTTTGAAGACCGCTACGTGTACTGGTTTCACCGCGACCGCCACACAATGGACTACCTGGCCTATACCTTCCAGGCGGGTGATGGCGGCACCCGATTTCGTGAGGCATTCAATGTGCGGACGATCTCGGGCGTACGGTTTGCCGATTACCACAACTACGTTTCGGATTCTCTTTCGAGCCCCGAGGATCCCATTGAGCGCTTCGATGCCCTTTTCGAAAAGAATGCCGTTTCTCTTCTTTCCGAGGTCCTGACAGAAAACGTGACGCTGACGCCGCTTGACAATGCGCCTTGACACCGCCACCGACTTGCCTGGGGTCCTGGCGGAGCCACTCGAAAAAATCAGGATCGAGGCGAAGGGCACGGGAATATCCCTTCCGCTCAGCAGGCTCGTTAACCTTCTCGGTTCGCTGCTCGGACGTGCCATCCATGAGCAGGCCGGGGAGCGCATCGTGATCCTAGTCGAGCACCTTCGATTGCTGGCCAAGCAGGCCATGCAAGAAGGTGATCCCGCCAAGAGAAAGCAAGCCGCCGCGCTCATTGCCGAACTCGGCCTTGCGGACATAGAGTGGCTGCTACGCGCGTATACGGCCTTCTTTCACCTGGTCAACCAGAGTGAACAGCAGGAGATCATCCGCATCAACCGCGATCGGGCGAAGGACGCAGATGAGAGGCCCCGTCCGGAATCCATAGACGAATCCGTCGGCGATCTGAAACGGCACGGGTACACTTTCGATAACATCCTGGCGGCCCTGGGAGGCCTGGACATACAGCCCACACTGACGGCACATCCTACGGAAGCGCGCCGGCGCACCATCCTCTACAAGCAACAGGACCTCGCCGAGCAAATAGGCAGGTGGCGCAATATGCGCCCCACCCCTGACGAGCGTATTGACCTGCTTCAGAGCATTCGCGACCAGATTTCCATTCTGCTGGCCACCGACCAGATTCACTCGAGTCGGCCCACCGTGATTGACGAAGTGGAATATGGCCTCTACTTCCTCCGCAATGCCATCTGGGAGACCGTGCCCCGCATACACCAGGATGTAAGGCGGGCCCTGCTGCGGCATTTTGGCAACTGTGGCGATCTCCGTCCTTTCCTGAAGTTCCGTTCGTGGATAGGCAGTGATCGTGACGGCAACCCCAATGTGACGGCCGAGGTTACGCGCAAGACACTCGCCAAGCAGCGCCGCAAGGCCCTGAGGCGCTACGTCAATGACCTGGAAGCCCTGCGGCGGGAACTCAGCATCTCGGACCGAAAGGTTGAGTTTCCGGATGAGTTTTATGCCTCGATCGCAGAAGACGCGAAGGCCCTGACTCTGCCATCTCACGTCGAGCGCCTCTTTCAGCATGAACCGCTGCGGTACAAGCTGAGCTTCATGATCGTGCGCCTGGAGGCCCTGCTAATCACGGAGGCGCCAGCCGATTACGGCATAGACCAATTCAAGAATGACCTGGCGCTACTGGCTTCGGCGCTGCGACACACGGGATTTGGCTTCCTTATAGACGAAGGAAGGCTGGGACGCATCCTGATCCGTGTTCAGACCTTCGGATTCCACCTCGCTGCCCTGGACATTCGACAGCACAGCCTGCAGCACGAGGAAGCTGTGAGCTGTATGCTGGGTCTTGCCGGCGTGACATCCGGCTACGGGGACCTGCCAGAATCACAGAAGGTGGCTCTCCTGGTCTCGGAGCTCGCAAATCCGCGCCCCCTTGTTTCCCAGTCGCACGAAATCCCTGCCGCAGCAGCGGAAGTGCTGGCGACCTTCGAATTGATAAGGGAAATGGCGGAGCTTGAGCCGGCCGCGCTGGGAAGCTACGTGGTCAGCATGACGCACGAGGTCAGCGACCTCCTGGAAGTCCTGCTTCTCGGAAAGGAGGTAGGCATCTGGCGCGACCGCGACGGCCAGGTCGAATCGTGCCTCGACGCTGTGCCCCTCTTCGAGACCATAGAAGATCTCGACAGGTCCGAAGACCTTCTGGTCAAGCTCTTTGCTCTGCCGATCTACCGCCGGCACCTTGCAGCCAGGGGCCAATTCCAGGAGATCATGCTTGGATACTCGGACAGCAACAAGGACGGTGGATACTGGATGGCCAATTGGGCGCTGCACAAGGCGCAAGAGCGTATCGCGCGCACGTGCAGAGAGCACGGGGTAAGTGTCCGGCTCTTCCACGGGCGTGGAGGTACCGTGGGGCGCGGCGGCGGACGCGCGGGCCAGGCCATCATGGCCATGCCGGGTGTCGCGCACAACGGGCGGATCCGGTTCACGGAGCAGGGCGAAGTGATTTCCTATCGCTACGCGCTGCCGGCCATTGCACATCGGCACCTCGAACAGATCACGGGCGCGACGCTCTTGTCCGTGACGCGGGGTGCAGACAAGTCCGTGGAGACCTTCCATGCCGGCATCATGGACCGCATCGCGGCCCGCTCCATGCAGGCGTACCGTGCGCTGGTACTGGATTCGCAGCTTTGGCAGTGGTACACGTCGGTTACTCCTATCGAGCTCATAAGCAGGATTCCCATCGCGTCGCGGCCGGTGTCCCGCAGGTCTGCGAGCGAGGTAGACTTCGAGGGGCTCAGAGCCATTCCGTGGGTCTTTGCGTGGACGCAGACGCGCTATATCGTGCCCGGATGGTACGGTGTTGGCACGGGACTGGAAGCAGAAATCCTGGAAGGTGCCCTGGATGAGCTTAAGGAGATGTACCGGTCATGGCCTTTTTTCCGGGCCATCATCGGCAATGCGGAGCGCGAAATGGCCAGGGCGCGGCCCAGCATCGCGCGGGAGTATGCGCAGCTTGCAGAATCCGCGTGCTTCCACGAGCGGCTTGCTGCCGAGTTTGACCTTGCCCGGCAGGCGATTCTCCGAATCACTGGACAGACTGAACTACTTAGCCACAACCCCGTGATTCAGAAGTCCATAGCCCTGCGCAACCCCTACACGGATATCCTGAATCTCCTCCAGGTTGAACTCATCAAACGCTACCGGCACGGCTCTGAAGAGCATCGTGAGCGCGTTTCACGGGCCCTGTTTCTGAGCATTAACGGGATTGCTGCGGCCATGCAGAGCACGGGCTAAATTAGCCGCGTTGCGACGGCGCAAGCTCGTGGCCCTTGCGTGTTGTGTGGCCGTGCAAGTGGGGCGGGAATCCTGGACTGAGGCAAGCTCCTCGTAAAGGACTCCGGTGGCGTCGGTGGAGCAGACTCGCGACTCCGGTGTAATCGCACTGGGCGTGTCAGGGACGTGTGCGTAGCAGATCTGGGGTCTACTTCCGAAGGAATTGGCCGGCGAAAAACAGCTGCCCTCAATCGGATGGGTTGAGGTGGAAGGTTTTGGGCCAATAAGGACGGGCAGGGTTGGCTTGTGCCCGTTTACGGCCTTTGTCGGTCCAAGCAACACGGGAAAGTCTTATGTAGCGAGTCTCTTGTACGCCCTTCACCGCTACTTTTCAAATGCTCACAGACGCATCAATTAGCTGCGTGGACATGCACTTTGCGGCAGTGGACTGGCGAGCGAGTCCGGTCGATGCGCAGTCAAGAATGCACCGGCGGCTTCGGTGTTCGAGTGGCTACGGTAATATCTCGAGGCATCGGCGAGGGACCCGAGTTGTCCCACTGCCCTGCTACAAGGCCTCGCCCGGCCAGTGCTCAAGACACTACGCTAGTAGAAGTCCCGCTTTCACGGCGTGGATGAACCGCTTGCAAGTGGCTTCTTGCTCTTGCCTTCCAGACGATGTCCCGTCGTGCGCCGCTCTTTTTCCATGGCATCCAGCCTGGCGTGCAGGGGCGCGTTGCCGGCTTCGACAACGCGACCGACCATTTCCTCCAGCTCTTTCACGCTAATGGACGCTCCTCCATCCTGACGGGCAGACCAGGTTCTTGTCAAATTCCTGAGGATTGGTAGCAACGCCAAGGAAATGACCGTAAGTGCTCCAAGAGAGGCAAATGCAAATAGCTGCCAAAAGGTCATGATTTCACCCCCCCACCAAGTCTTCCCCACGACCGCCCAAGGTCGTAAGCCCAAATGGTACTTAGCCTCGTTTCAGCGGGTTTCCCCGGGGTCGGGCCGGACGAATCAGGGATGTACTAATCCGGATTCGACGAGGTAGCAGCAGCGCTGCATAACGATTGGGCCAGGATTGAGAGGCGGACTCATTCATAGCATCATGGATGTTGTTGGCAGAGTGGAAATTGGAACGGATATGCAAGGCGCGAAGCGCAGCCGAATGCTCAGAGGGGAATACTAGGCGGAAATGGGCGGGCTACCGCGGCGCAAGATTGTCCTGGACTGCGACAGGCTATCGTCGCGCGGGGATGCCATCAGGTGGGACTACCTGCTGTTTGCCGTAGAAAGGCCCGGGGATCCAGTGGGTGGCGGCAGTGGAAACATAGGCGGGAAGAGCAGACAAAGACGAGACTTGGCGGCAACTTCAGGAGGGCGCCAATCTTGCGCATAGCCTGGCTGGCTGCGAGTTCAACCTTCGGATTCGACCGATCTTGGTATCCAAGAGCGTAGACAAACACTCGCACCGTGCCCTGAGGAAACCTGTCCGATTCTGCGGCAAGCTGGAAACAATTTGCCGGCTGCACTGCGGAGTACCCGAATCGTCAGTGTTCGAATGAAGGACAGATCCGCGAGAATCGTTTGGCTCCCCATTCGGCGATTCCAGGCTCTGTCGTAATCGGAATAGGCATGCGACCGGTGCCTCGTCGGTGCGTTGTGCAAATTGGCGCAAGCGGCAAGGGGCGCTTCTCGCCGACCCATTTACCCATCATAGTCCCGGCCCATTTGGCGCGGACCTTCAGGGTTATCTGCTCGCCAGGTCGACTCTTGCGAGTACGGCAAGGTGATCCGATGCCGTGAAGTAGGGAAGGGTGGCGAACGCCTGCACCAGCACAGCGCGGTCGACGAATACATAGTCGATCCGGCGCCTCGGCTCCGTCGTGAATCCGCTGAACGTCCCGGCAGGCCCCTCGGGGGGCGTCAGCGCGGCTGGGCGCGCGTCAATAAGTCGTGTGGCGGTCATCGTGCGGTAGACCTCCGATTCAGGTGCGGCGTTGAAGTCACCCAGAACTATGACAGGTGCTGCACCCGCAATCTCCCCGATCCTGGCCAAGAGCAAGGCCGCACTCTTTTCTCTTGCTTCTCTGCCGCGGTGATCAAAGTGCGTATTGAACACGAAGAAGGTGTCCCGGCTGGCCAGGTCCGCGAATTCGCTCCACGTTGCAATCCGGGTTATGGCTGCGTCCCAGCTCTTGCTCCCCGGCACATCAGGCTCTTCGGAAAGCCAGAATGTGCCGTGTCGCACCGAGGAAAACCGGTCGTTTCGGTAGAAGATGGGAGAGTATTCACCAGCCTGCTTGCCGTCGTCGCGCCCGACGCCGACGTATTCGTAATCAGGCAGTAGTTCAACGAGCGCTTGCATCTGCGTGTGCAGTGCCTCCTGCACGCCGGCAATATCCGCCATGCGCACGATGCCCGCCACTTCCTCCCTGCGGTACTGCCAGTTATGCTCCCCGTCTTCCGGGTTGTCGTAGCGGATGTTGAAGGACATCACCTGCAGCGTCGTGTCGGATCCGGAAATAGTAAACAATAGCGGAAGAATCCAGAGCATCGCCTATCCTCCGATGGTTATCATCGGCCGATTTTGCATGACGGCCAGATTGTGCATGCCTGCGTGGCGGGCATGCTTTCGGGCTACGGCCCGGCTAACGGCCTCCAGCAAATCATCGTCTCCGGCACCACCGCGCATGGCGTCCCGAAGACTGGTCTCCGCCGCGCCAAAGAGGCATACCTTCAGATTGCCGTCGGCCGTTATGCGAAGCCTGTTGCAGCCTTCGCAGAAATTCTCCGTCATCGAAGTGATGAATCCGACGGTGCCCCTGAAACCGGGCACACGGAAGGTCTTTGACGTATCGTGCCGCGAGCCCGTGACGCGTTCCAGCGGATACCTCGCCCGTATGTCCCGCAGCATCTCCGCAAAGGAGTATAGACGCCGGGAATCCCATTGGTTGCCATCGAATGGCATGAATTCTATGAACCGGACCTCCAGCGGCAAGTCCCGGGTCCAGTCCACAAAGTCGCACAGCTCATCCTCGTTCAGGCCGCGCATGACGACACAGTTGACCTTGACGGGATCGTAGCCACGCTCGATGGCCTCGGAAATGGCCCGCATGACGAGCTTAAGTCCCCGGCGTCGCGTAATGGCTTCAAAGCGCTCGGGTTTCAGGGTGTCAAGGCTGATGTTGATCTGGTCCAGCCCCGCGCGGTGCAGGCGGTCGAACTTCTTCGGCAAAAGCAGGCCGTTGGTCGTAAGGGCAAGCGTCCGGAGGCCGTCCATCGCGCCCAAGGCTTCGGCAATGGACTCTATGCCGGGCCTCAGCAGCGGCTCACCCCCGGTAAGGCGAATCTTGGTTACTCCTTCCCCCACAAAAAGCCTGGCAAGGCGGATCACTTCGAGATCCGTCAACAGCTGCGCATCCGGGGTCCAGGCGAGTCCTTCCTCCGGCATACAGTAGTGGCAGCGCAAATTGCAGTTTTCGACCAGCGAAATCCGCAGGTACGTATGGCGCCGGCCAAAGCCGTCGTCCAGCACGTGGCGCTGGCCCTTTTCGGCGTCAAACGCCAGGGCAAAGTCCTCCGGTGCCAGGGCGCCGGCGCTGTCGCCGGAGCCTGGCGCATCCGTCAACAAGTTCAGTTCAATTAGCATCGCGCCTGCTCCAGCTTGGCTAGATCCCGCGTACTGTTGACATTCACGACCAGCTCCGGCGCCACGTCGCGGTAGCGGACACTCTTTGCCGCATGCACGAGAGCGTGCATGGCTAACTGGCCTGAGCGGAGTTGCGATTCCACGAGTGGGAGGAGGCTTACACTATACGCCGCGCACAGCGGTTGCAGGCGCCCTGCGGGCGTGCGGCTGACCACACAGGACAGCCCGCTGCGAATCTCGGAGAGAATGCCGCGAAGCAACGGGGGCGTCACGGCTGGCATGTCGCAGGCCACGACCAGGACCCAGGGCGAGGAGGCATGCGACAGACCGGCATGCAGGCCACCCAGCGGACCACACTGCGCAAACCGGTCGCGGATGGTACGTGCACCGGCCACTTCGTAGGGATGCGCATGGCATCCCGCGCCAATCAGAACCGGATCCGCCACCTCTCGCAGGGCCGAGACCGCATGATCGATCAGCGGCCGCCCTTGCCAGGCATGGCGCGCCTTGTCCGAGCCGAATCGCGTGCTCCGGCCTCCGGCCAGCACCAGTCCTGTTACACTGCTGTTTCGCATGGCTCCAGACGGATGATCACGGATTTCGATGCCGGCGTGTTGCTGCCGCGCGCCGTATGGTCGACGGGTACCAGGACGTTGGCCTCCGGGAAATATGTCGCGGCGCATTGCCTGGGCAGCGGGTACGGTACGACGGCAAAGCCTTCTGCGCGGCGCTCCTTTCCGCGGTAGGAACTTACAAGTGTAACGCACTGGCCTGCCTCCAGTCCCGCATCCGCAACGTCTTGCGGATGCAGCATGATAACGCGGCGGCCGCCCCTTATTCCCCGGTAGCGGTCGTCCAGGCCATAGACAGTGGTATTGAATTGATCGTGGCTCCGAATGGTCATCATCACGTACTCGTTCTTTGCCGCTGCAAACTCCGGAACGTCGTGTACAGTAAAGCGCGCCTTGCCGGAGATGGTTTCAAAACGTCCGCTGCGGGCTGGATTGGGGAGCGCGAACCCGCCCCGGCGGCGAATGCGTTCATTGTAGTTTTCAAATCCTCCCACCACATCGGCGATTGCGTCGCGAACGGTGTCATAATCCCGCGCAAAGCTCTGCCAGGGTTCCCGCTCCAGGAGCGTCTTCCTGGCCAGGGATGCTACGATCGCTACTTCACTTCGGAGCCCGCCGGCGGCCGGTTCCATGTGTCCACGCGTGGAATGCACAATGCCCATCGAATTTTCCACGGAGACAAACTGCTCCCCGCTCTGCTGCCGGTCCCGCTCGGTGCGCGCCAGGCACGGCAGAATCAGTGCTTCGCGCCCCGGCGTCAGATGACTTCTGTTCAGCTTCGTGGAGACGTGCACCGTCATTTCGCAGCGGCCAAGCGCCTCGGCCGTGTAGGAAGTATCCGGCGCGGCCGAAAGGAAATTCCCGCCCATGGCAACGAATACGCGCACCTTGCCTTCGTGCATGGCACGGATGGCATTCACCGTGTCGTAGCCGGGAGTGCGCGGCGCCTCAAAGACGAAGCGCTTTCCCAGCCGGTCGAGAAAGTCCTCCGACGCCCTGGGCGTGATGCCGACCGTCCGGTCGCCCTGAACGTTCGAATGGCCACGGACCGGACAGACGCCGGCTCCCGGTTTGCCGATGCTGCCCTTGAGCAGCAAGAGATTCACGATGCTCTGCACGTTGGCAATGGCATGCACGTGCTGGGTCAGCCCCATGGCCCAGCACACGATGATGCGCTCTGATTCCTTCACGCACCTGGCCACCTCGTGCACGGTTTCCGTGCTGACTCCCGCAGATTCGGCCAGCTCCTCCAGGGATACATTCTCGAAGCTGGCGCGAAAACGCTCAAAGCCCTCCGTGTGCTGCTCGATGAAGGCGTGATCAAGAGCGGTGCCGGGTTGTTGCTGCTCCTTTTCGAAAAGCAGCTTCATTACGGCGTTCAGGAACGCAATGTCGCCGCCTATGCGAACCTGCGCAAAAATGCTGGCGAGCGGTGTACCCCGGCCCGCGATTCCGGCAAACTTTTGCGGATGACGGAACCGGATAAGGCCCGCCTCCGGCAGCGGATTGACGTGCACGATGCGGGCCCCGGCCTTTACGGCGCGCTCCAGCGTGGAGAGCATCCGGGGATGATTGGTACCCGGATTCTGGCCGATCACAAAAATCAGGTCCGCACGCTCGAAATCCTGCAGCGTAACGGTGCCCTTTCCAACCCCTATGACTTCTTTCAGGCCCATCCCGCTGGATTCGTGGCACATGTTCGAGCAGTCCGGCAGATTGTTGGTACCGAACTTGCGTACCAGTAGCTGAAACAGAAACGCGGCCTCATTGCTTGTGCGACCCGAGGTGTAGAATACCGCCTCATCTGCAGATGGCAGCGTGCGCAGGCGCGCAGCCAGGCGGGAAATGGCCTGGTCCCACGAGACGGGTTCGTAGTGTCTCTTGCCCTCCGGCAACAGCATGGGCGTCGTAAGCCTTCCCTGCTGCCCGAGCCAGAAGTCGGACTTCTTGCGCAGATCGTCGATGCTCCAGGTGCTAAAGAACGGCGCCGTGATCCGGCGCGTCGTGGCCGCTGCCGCGACGGCTTTGACTCCATTTTCGCAGAACTCCGCCGGTGACGCCTTGTCAGGCTCGGGCCATGCACAGCCGGGGCAGTCGAATCCGCCTTTCTGGTTTACCCGCCGAAGGGCGCGCACGCTGCGCACCAGACCCGCCTCGCGCGCGGCGTGCCGGGCCGAGCTGACTACGGATGCAGGTCCGGCGGCGGCAGTCTGCGGTGCGGAAACGCGCAGCTCTTGATTGCTGTCCGTGCCCTTCATGCCATCAGTGCCTGCAAGGCAGGTCTTTCTCCACCACAACCCTTGTGCCGTCCAGGCGACTGTTGCACAGGATCACATTTCCCGGCTCCGCCCACCTGATGATCTGGGCCTCAGGGACCTGAATCCGGATCTGACCTTCCGCAAACCGGGCTCCGACGCTGGTGCCGGCCGCTTCCACCACGTACGAGAGTACGCTGTTTCCCGGAAATTGCACACTCTCGGCAACGCTGCCGCCGTGCATCAGCGCGGATACGTCTCTCTCGGATAACCGCAGCCTCACCGCATTTCGGGTAATACGGAGCTTCATCGCAGCCTGCCCACCTCTGCGTATGCGTTAAATCGGTCCCGGCCCGCAAAGCCTACGAGCGAGACCGAGTACCGCTCTGCGAGTTCCACAGCCAGGCTGGTGGGCGCGCCGACGGCAACAATGACCGGCAAGCCAGCCATCACGGCTTTCTGGACGATCTCGAAACTGACGCGCCCGCTGACCACCAGGATGGAGTTCATGGGCGTGGGGCGCTGCTCCATTATCTGGCAGCCGATCACCTTGTCCACGGCATTGTGGCGCCCCACGTCTTCCCTAACCGCTTCCGCCTCGCCGGCAAGAGAAACGAGCCCTGCCGCATGCACACCTCCGGTCTGGCTGAAGACCGACTGGGCGGATCTGAGAAGGTGTGGAAGGGCATGGATGAGGGACCGGTCGACCGGGGCACCCCCGGGAACCGCGGCGATGCCCGCAGGCATGCGAAGCGCTTGCAGCGACGGCTTGCCGCACGCTCCGCAGCTGGAGGAAACGGGGAATCGGCGAGCCAGGGAGTCGCGGGCTGGCGCCAGGCCCTCTCGCAGCGTAGCCGTCACCACGTCGCCCATGCGCACGTCCGCGCGAACATGGAGCACATCGCCCAGTCCTCCGATTATGCCTTCGGCCAGGAGGAAGCCCAGCACCAGCGCGACATCATCGCCGGGCGTGCGCATGGTCACGGCAACAACCTCCGGATCCTGATCCGGGCCGGCGAGGCGCATTTCCAGGGCAGATTCCACGGCAATCTTATCCACGAACCTGGAAGCCCCTGCCTTTTCGAAGCGGACCACCGGCGTGCGTGCCACCTTGCAAGACAGATCGGCCGAGGCGCCGCCTGATGCCATATCCTGCATGCATCAATATACGGAACCCACTGCGAGCAACCTTTCGCGAGCTCCCGATGTTGAATCGCGACTTGTCAAGTGGCATGCCATGGCAATTGTACTGGCCTTCAGCGGTGGCCTGGACACCTCGTTTTGCGTCCCTTACCTGAAGGAGTCCTATGGTGAGACGGTCTATACGGCCACGGTCAATACCGGTGGCCTTACGGCAGACGAAGCCCGTGCACTTGAGCGCAAGTCTCGTGAACTTGGCGCCGCGGAGCATTTCCTGATTGAAGGCCGGCACGCGCTCTACAGGGATCATCTCCGCTACCTCATCATGGGTAATGTCCTGAGAGGGGGCGTCTACCCGCTTTGCGTAGGGGCAGAACGCGTGGTGCAGGCCCGCAAGCTGGTCGAGCTGGCGAGGCGACTCGAAGCGCGGGCCATAGCGCACGGCTCCACGGGAGCCGGCAATGATCAGCTGCGCTTTGACGGCGTGATCCGGCTTCTGGCGGACGACCTGGAAATCGTAACACCCATCCGTGATGAAGGCGTCACGCGGCCTTTCGCCACCGCTTTCCTGGAGGAGCGAGGATTTGATGTGCCGCGCAGCACGACCTCCTACTCCATCAACGCCGGATTATGGGGCACGACCATTGGAGGCGCCGAAACGCTCACCACCACGGATCCGCTTCCGGAAAGCGCCTATCCGGCCTCCTTGCCGGTGTCCCAGGCCCCTGATCGTGCGCAGATCATCCGCCTGGCGTTTCGCTCAGGCCTTCCCGAATCGATAGACGGCGAGGATCTGGACGGCGTAAGCCTCATTCTCAAGCTTGCTGCCGCGGGCTCCCGGCACGGTGTGGGCCGCGGCATCCACGTTGGAGACACGGTCCTGGGCGTTAAGGGACGCATTGCATTCGAGGCGCCCGGTCCCATGATCCTGCTGACAGCGCACAGAGAGCTCGAAAAGATCGTGCTTACCAAGTGGCAGCGCTACCAGAAGGACCAGCTTGCGGATTTCTATGGCATGCTGCTCCACGAAGGACAGCACTACGATCCGGTTATGCGCGACATTGAAGCCTTTTTTCGGTCCTCGCAAGACGGGGTCGACGGTACGGTGACCGTCAAGCTAATCAAGGGCAATATCCTCGTGGAAGGGTGCGAAAGCCCCAATTCCATGTTCAGTACGGATGTTGCCACCTACGGGGAGCAGGCCGCGCTGTGGGACGGACGGGACGCGCGTGGATTCTGCCGGCTGGCTGGCATGCAGGCTTATCTGGCCCGAAAGGCCCGGCAGGAGACCACTCCGTAACATGGCGGAAGTACAAACCAGAAAGGCCGTAGCCTTGCTGCACGCAGCAGGCTATGCAGGCCGGGAGCTCATCACGCTTCTGGCTGGCCATCCGCATGCGCGACTGGCCATGGCCACTAGCCGCACATACGCCGGCAAGCCCCTCGAGGCGGCGCATCCGATGTTGCGAGGGCTCGCCGACCTGCGGTTCTCAGACCCGGCCGACGGGAATCTTTCGGAGATGGACGCGGTCTTTCTCGCTGCGGAGCACGGCGCGGCGGCACGCGCCGTGCAGGACATACTCGCGGGCGGCTACGACGGCCCCATCATCGATCTCAGCGCGGACTTTCGCTTCAAGTCGGCGGCCCATTATGAAGCCCGTTTCGGCGCGGCGCATCCCGCGCCCGAACTGCTTGGCCGGTTCACGTACGGCCTGGCAGAGATATGCGCTCCCTACCGCAGTCGGCTGATTGCAAATCCCGGCTGTTTCGCGACAGGCATCGCGCTGGCGCTGTGGCCAGTTGACCGTGCGCTGGGTTCTCTGCACGCCAGTATCACGGCCCTGACCGGAGCTTCGGGGGCCGGCACGCGACCGAAGGCTACCACGCACTTCCCGACGCGGGATGGGAATCTTCGCGCCTATCGCACGCTCGACCACCAGCATCTGCCGGAAGCCTTGCAACTGCTGGGGCCGGGTAGCACCGTAGCATTTGTGCCCGTGTCCGGACCGTGGACCCGGGGCATCTGGGGGACGGCGCACCTCACGCTGCCGGCCGGCGTTACGGAGGAGAATGTATCGGCGTGGTTTGAAGAATCCTACGGCGAATGCAGGGCCATCCGGCTATGGCCCTCAAGGCTTCCGGAGCTCCGCTTCGCGGTGGGCACGCCCTACTGCGACATCGGATGGGTCGTGCGCCGACAGGCACTTGTGGTCGGATTCGCGCTCGACAACCTGCTCAAGGGCGCCGCATCGCAGGCAGTGCAAAACCTCAACCTGGTAATGGGCTGGCCCGAGATGGCCGGCCTGATCCCCCAATCGGCTTCGGCGTGAAGACAGCAGACATCATCGCTCAGGAGGAGGCCTGCCTTATTCCGACGTACCGAAAGATGCCTCTGGCACTGGTACGCGGAGAAGGCAGCTATGTCTGGGACGCGGACGGCCGCCGCTTTCTTGACTTCTACGGCGGCCACTGCGTGACGGTCCTGGGACACTGCCCGGCGCGCGTTACGCAAGCCCTGAAGCGCCAGGCAGACACGATGCTCTTCTATTCCAACGTCGTCTACAGCGACATGCGTGCCAGGGCGGCCAGCCGGCTTGCGCGCATGGCCCCTCCGGGGCTGGACTGGATATTCTTTTGCAATTCGGGAACGGAGGCGGTAGAGACCGCCTTGAAGCTCGCGCGCAAGGCTACCGGACGCATGCGCGTCCTGTCCATGGAAGGCGATTTTCACGGGCGTACGCTGGGCAGCCTTGCCACTACGTGGAATCCTGCCTACAGGGAGCCCTATCGGCCCCTGCTTGGCGGTACACAATTTGTGCCGTTCGGTGATCTGGACGCTGCCAGGCACGCGGTGGATGATTCGGTGGCGGCGGTCGTGCTGGAGCCCATCCAGAGCATCGCGGGGATGGTGGAGGCAGATCCGGAGTACTACCGGGCCCTCCGCGAGCTTACTCGGGAGCAAGGCTGCATGCTCATCTTCGACGAGGTCCAGACGGGAGTAGGCCGGACCGGCACCTTTTCCGTTAGCGAACAGTACGGCATGCGACCGGACATTATCACGCTGGCCAAGAGCCTGGGCTCGGGCGTTCCCGTCGGGGCTGTGCTTACAGCGGCCGACATCGCGGAAACGGTGCAGTATGGTGACCACGGCTCAACCTTCGGAGGCGGCATGATGGCCATGGCCGCCCTGGAGGCGACACTGGCCACCATCGAGGAGGAGAGCCTGATGCAGCGGGCCGCCGTTATATACGATGCGATTGCCCGCGAGCTGTCTCCGGGCTCGGCCTCCGTGCGGGGGCGGGGGTGCCTCATGGGAATAGAGCTCCGTGAGCCGGCGGCGGGCGTGCTGGCCGCACTGCGCGAGCGCAGCGTGCTGGCCGGCTCATCCCAGGATTCCCATGTCATCCGCGTCTTGCCGCCGCTTACCGCTACGCCTCGGGACGTCGAGTTTTTTCTCACCGCCCTTCGCTCAATCCTTGCATGATGGACACGACCCTGCGGCACCTTCTTACCTGGCGGGATCACAGCGACGATTTCTGGCAGCAGTGTATCGACAGCGCTAGGCGCCACTTTAGCGCCAGGAGCGAGCGCATGCACCTTCGCCGCACCCTGGCACTGATATTCTTCAACCCTTCCCTGCGTACTCGCACATCCATGGAGGTGGCCGCCGCGCACCTGGGCGCACACGCCACCACAATCATTCCCGGCAGCGGCACGTGGCAGTTTGAGTGGCGGCGGGGCCAGGTCATGGACGGCGACAAGGCCGAGCATATCAGCGAGGCCATCGGCGTGCTGTCCCGGTATTACGACGCGCTGGGCGTGCGACTTTTTGCCTCCCGCACCGACTATGCGCGTGACAGGGACGAAACGCTGTTTCGCACCATTCTCTCTGCCGCCACCGTGCCCGTTATCAACCTAGAATCCGCATTTTACCATCCATGCCAGGCGCTTGGCGACGCTTCCATGCTTCAGGAACACTTTGGAGGGCAGGCGGGCGGCAAGAGATTTGTGCTGGCCTGGTGCTATCACCCGAAAGCCTTGCCGTTGGCAGTGCCTCATTCGGCGCTTCTTATGGCATCGAGGCTGGGCATGGACGTGACCATTGCCCGGCCGGAGGGCTACGACCTTGATGCCGGCGTTGTGGAGGAGGCCCGCTCGTATGCCGCCTCGCACGGCATGCGCGTTCGTGAATCGACGGATCTCGAGTCAGCGGCGCGAGGCGCCGACGTGATTTACGCCAAGGCGTGGGGCGGCACGCTCCGCTACACGGATCCGGCGGCAGAGGCAGCGCACCGCTCGGGCTATCGTCACTGGCGCATCAGCCAGCGATTGATGCACAGCACGCGCTCAGGCATCTTCATGCACTGCCTGCCTGCGCGGCGCGGCGTCGTGGTCGATGATGCCGTACTGGATGGCCCCCAGGCCCGCCACCTGCTGCAGGCGGAGTTTCGCCTGCATGCCCAAAAGGCCATTCTGCATGCAGTCTGGAAGTAGACCCAAGCCGCCGTGCGTGATCAAGGTGGGCGGGGCAGTGCATGTCGGATCCGAATTCTGGCAGCAGGTTGCCGAGCTAAGCCAGGACCTTCGCGTTGCCATCGTGCACGGGGCCGGTGCGCAGTGCACCGAGATGGCACAGCGCCTCGGGCACAGCCCCCGCTTCGTTCGTGGCCGGCGCATAACCGGGGACCTCGACATCGACATCGCGCGGTGGATAATGCGGGGCACCGTGAATCTGGACCTCGTGGCCCTGGCGCAGCAGCACGGGCTGAAGGCGGTCGGGATCTCGGGAGTGGACGGCGGATTGCTGCGCCTTCGGCGCCGGCCGCCGTGGACCATTGACGGTGCGAAGGTCGATTTCGGCTGGGTGGGAGACGTAGTCAGTGCGTGCCCGGACATTCTTGATGCGCTGCTTGATGCAGGCTTTCTCCCGGTTATCGCCTCGCTTGGCGCAGACGACAGCGGACAGGTTCTCAATGTAAATGCCGACACCGTGGCCGCCGCCCTGGCGATGGCCTCTGGCGCGCGCGAACTGCTTCTGGTAACACCAACCAGCGGCCTGCGCCGGAGACTTGACGAGCCCGATTCACTGCTTTCCGTCTGCTCGGCAAGCGAATGTGCGGCGGGTCTGTCCGAAGGCTGGATTGGGGGCGGCATGCAGGTAAAGCTGACCGCCGCAATGGAGGCGGTGGCGGCAGGCGTCGAATCCGTATTCATCCTGGGCCCGGACGACCTGGTTCTGCGGCGCCGGGCAACCCGCATTGTACCGTGACCATGTCCACCGTAGTGCAGCTCTTGCGGGATCTCATCCGCATCCCGTCGCTTAGCCAGGAGGAAGATGCCATCGCATCATTCCTGCAGGCCTATGCCGGCAGCCGTGGCTTTCAGGCCGAGCGCACCGAAAACAATGTATGGTTCCGGCTAGGCGACGGTCCGCGCCGGCTGCTGCTCAATTCGCACCTGGACGTGGTGCCCCCTTCCAGCGATCATCCCTATGAGCCCTTCGAGCCGGTCGTCGCGGAGGGATGCATTTATGGACGTGGAGCAGTAGATGCAAAGGCCAGCGTGGCGGCCATGACTACGGCCGTCCTGGAGCTTGCCGAAGAGGGCTACCAGCCGGAGGACGGCTGCGTGCTCACAGCCCTGACGGCATGCGAGGAAGTGCACCCGGAATACAACGGCCTCCGCCGACTGCGGCCGCAGCTTCCCGAGATTCATGCTGCACTGGTCGGTGAGCCGACAGACATGCGGCCGGTCGTGGCTCAGAAAGGGCTACTGGTGCTCAGAGCCACAGCACGGGGACGCAGCGCCCACGCGGCGCGCGCCGAGCGGGGCGAGAATGCCATCCTGAATGCCACGCGCGACATCCGGCTACTGGAAGAGCTGGATTTCGAGCGAGAGCATCCCGTGCTGGGCAGGATTTCGCTGGCCGTTACCATGATCAGGGGTGGCACGGCCCGAAACGTCATACCCGACACGTGCACGGTCGACATCGATATCCGCACCACGCCGGCCTACACGCACGGCGAGATCACGGAAATGGTGCAGGAGCGGCTCGAATCCACCGTCGAAGTGCACAGTGCGCGCATTTTGCCGCTGAGTACTCCTGCGGACGAGAGCATTGTCCGGGCCTGCCTCGAGGCAATTCCGGGGGCGACTCTCCAGGGATCCCCTACGGCCAGTGACTGGCTGTATCTGGCGGATGTGCCGACAGTGAAGATCGGACCGGGCAGCAGCGAGCTTTCCCATACGGCCCGGGAGCGCATCGCCATTGCCGCGCTCGAAGATGCCGTCAGCGCCTACAAGCGCATTATTCGGGCATATTTCCGCAGGGCCTCCGGTTAGCCTTTCCGCGCCCAGCTTCATCCGGAGGGGATGTCGCCTGATCACGGATGAATGCACCGGCGGGGACTTCGCAGCCAAAGCTGCGCCCTCCTTTCGGATGCTATCCTGCTGCGGCGATTGTGGCCTTTCTTGCCGCGAGCTGCCGTTGCAGCAGAAAATAGCGTATACCGTCCGAGAGCGCCTGCCAGCTGGCCTCCAGTATGTTGGCCGAGACTCCGACGGTATTCCACGTGCTTTCGCCCTGCGAGTCACTGTGTTCGATCAGGACCCGCACCACCGCCTCCGTGGCATCCTGCGGACTGAGTACGCGCACCTTGTAGTCGACCAGTCGAATCTCTTCCAGATCCGGGAACGAGGGGCACAGGGCCTTGTGGAGTGCCTTGGAAAGAGCATCTACCGGGCCTACGCCTTCTGCCACCGCAAGGTCGCGTTCACCGCCCACGAGAACGGCGACCGTCGCCTGGGACCATTCTATGCCGTCGCGTACTTGCTCACTGTGTACATGGACGCGGTCAAGCAAAAAGAGCTCCGTATCCTCTCCCTGTATGCGGCGAAGGAGCAATTCGAACGATGCCTCTGCTCCCTGAAATTCGTAGCCCTGGTTCTCCAGTTCCTTGATGCGGTCCACGGCACGGCGGGCCTCTTCCCGTGAGCCCAGCCCGATGCCCATTTCCCGCGCCTTGTAGCGGACGTTGGATTGTCCCGAAAGGTCGGAGACAAGCACTCGCCGCTTGTTGCCGATGAGTTCGGGAGCAAGGTGCTCGTATGCTCTCGGCTCCTTCATCACGGCCGACACGTGAATGCCGCCCTTGTGCGCAAATGCGCTGCGTCCCACGAACGGAGCGCGGTCCAGTGGCACCAGGTTGGCCACTTC
>CAZXEU010000068.1:0-15574 GCA_964639665.1 uncultured Rhodothermaceae bacterium
CACGTATCGCTGCCCATTGGATCAGGCGTGCTGATGGGGAGCGACCATGTGCCTGGATTCGGTCCGCCGCTGGCCGTCGGAAACAATTTCTCGCTGTCCGTTCAACCGGACAGCAGGGAGGAGACAGATGCCATTTTCCAGAAGTTGTCGGACGGTGGTGCCGTGACGATGCCGCTGCAGGAAACGTTTTGGGGCGCCTATTTCGGCGCACTAACAGATCGTTTCGGCGTCAATTGGCAAGTCAATTTCGAATTGCCGCGGGGCTGATGTGTGCTTGCGGTGCCTGTTCATCGGGGTACAGGCATGCGCCAATAGTCCTGCCCTCTACCGGACGCGCTCTGGCGCTGCCCTTGCTTTTCATGCGGTGATAGAGCGGCTTGATGCGCGCCATGCTGTGCCGCGCAGACTGGACGCACGGTCAGATCTCATCCGGGCACCAGCGCAATTCGCTTGATGGCGCACCCACATGGCTCTTGCGACAAGGCGCCTTGGCGTCAGCGCAGTGAGCGCAAAGCCGTCTTGTCGCGCCCAGGCGGTCGGAAACAGGCCTACCGTTCCGACCAGGATGGCGACGACGAATCAGGTGCCAAGGGTCAGTATTTCGCTATCAGCGGACGGGTTTGTTGATGGTGGAAGCCACCTGGACGAATCCGCGCGCTGCGAAAGAGGCAGCATAGTAGCGGCACCCGAGGAGAATCAGGGGCACCGTTGTCCTTCTTGCGACCTCTAGCGCAAACGGACCGATAGAAGGCTTGTGCCGGCGGCGGCTTTCCATCCCCATCACGATGAGTTCGCTCGTGGAGGCCCTGGCCACAATACTGGCAACCGGATCGTCCGCCTGGTCGATTTCCACCTGATACGGTCCCGCAGCCTCGTCTCTGGCAAGACGCTGAATTGTCTGCTGGTGTCTTCGCCGGGCGTCCGCGCTCGTGGCGGAAGGTAGCGCCTGTACAAACGTCAGGTCCGGAGGCGTCGTGCGAGACAGGCTGGCCAGGAAACGGGCACGCAAGGGACTATGCACGCGCTGACCCCTGACGGGAACGAGGATACGCCTCGCTTCGGAGATGCGCCACCGCGGCGGGGCACGCAAGATGACGACGTCCGAATCGATGGCCGAGATCAGTCCCTCCAGTCGGACCTCTACTCCGGGCTCCTCAATACGGGGCAGGCCGACCAGCACGGTTTCGCAGCGGTGCTCGTTTGCTACGCGGGCGATTTCACCCCATACGTCGGAAGCTACAGTAAACAGCGTTTCGGGACTCAAGGTGCCGTCAAGGTTCTGACCGACAGACTCGGTGAGAATGTCCCTGGCGTCGCGGATTATTGCATCAGTCGGAAACTGTTCGGGGCGCAGCACGGAAAGAAGAAGCACCTTCCCCGCGTTCGGCGTCCGCACGGTTGCAGCTACGTTGGACAGGCTTGCGGCGCTTGCCGGATTCGCGATGGGCGCAAGAACAAGCGGGTTCCGCCCCCTTGAGCGGGCCAGCTCCGGATCTCTGGCTTCAGCGCTCGCGTCGGCCACCCTGGCGCCGGGTGCAAGCGCCATGAGGTACAGGACCACGCCAACCCCAAGCCACAGGGCCGCGACGCGACCCGCTTCGGGCACAACGACAGCCTGGAAAACTGCCAGACCCAGGCAGAAGATCACCCCCAGGACAGGCAGCAGCGGCAGGCGGACCTCTCCGGAGCGCCGGAGGGCCAGGATCGCCGTACAGTGTACCATGGCAAATGAAACGAGAAATATCAGGCTTGCGGCTGCGCCTGCCGCTGCCACGTTGTCCACCGCGAGCACAATTACCACCATCATCGCTCCGGTCGTGACCACTGCAACGGCCGGCGTGCCCGTCCGTCCGCGCATCTGTCCGATTTGACGCGGGAGTGTGCGGTCGCGGGCCATGGAAAACGCCACCCGGGAGGCACCGTACAGATTTGCATGCAGGGCGGACAGCATGGACAAAATGCCAGCGCCGATCACGAGCCAGTAGCCGGGCATTCCCAAATACCGATTCACTGCCTCAGCTACAAGCCCCTCGGGATTGTTTTGCGCCGCTGCAAGTATTCCTTCGGCCGGTGCCCCTACTGTCGCTACAATGGCAAGAAGCGGCAAGTAGATCACAAGTGTAATGCCGAGGGCGGCATACATCGCGAACGGCACGGTGCGTTGCGGGTCCTTCACTTCGCCCCCGACGGCGGCTATCAGGTCAAATCCCTGGAGAGCGATGAAGGTATAGCCCATGGCCTGTACAATCCCCAACATGCCGGCCGGTGCAAACGGGCGCAAGCGTCCGGCGGCTTCGGCCGGACTTCCGCTCAGCCACGCCCACACTCCTCCGGCAACGAGCAGCCCAAAGACTACCACCTTGCCAACCGTGGCCGCGCTGCCACCTCCAGCCGAGCGACCCACGAGAATCCAGGAATAGAACGCAATAGCAGCGAGTGCAAGCAAGAGCTCCCCCTGCCCGTCTCCAATCCAGCTCAACTGTTCCGTGAGCGCCGGAAAGACTCGGACTGCACCCTCAACAGCGAACACGGCAAATCCGAGCGCATAGAGCACGCCGGCAACGATCGAGGCGAACCAGACTACCCACCCCACAATGAATGCAACCTCGATCGAGACCACTCGCTTCGCGTAGGCATACGTGCCGCCGGACTCAGGATAGCGGGACGCCAGTCGCACGAAGCTGACCGCCGTTAGGAATGCAATGCCGCCGTTGAGCGCGAAGGCAACTATGGCGGCAGAGCCGGCAGAGGCGAACGCAACGCCGGCGAGCGCGAGAATGCCGCCCCCAACAATTGCGCCCACGCCAAGGGCGGTTGCGCCGAATCGGCCCAGGTGCCGGTCGTTATCCTCACTCATCTATTTGTGTCCGTCATCAGCCAGCGTACGAAGTCGTCGGCGGGCACAATATCAATGCCGTCTTTGGTGCGCCATCTGCGCGGCTCTAGGCAAACTACCACTCGTTGAGTGACCTGGGGATGCTCTTCTGCAAGCAGCCTGAGACCCCTGAGATGTCCGTCGTGGATCCTGGATGATGCCTTGGCCTCGACGGCCAGGCGCATGTCGCCGAGGATGAAGTCTACCTCCTGCTGCGTGCTCAGCTTCCAAAAGTGCAGCTGATCAAGGCTGCCGGTGTATTCGACGAAGCAGGACAGCTCATGGTAGACCCAGTTCTCAAATGCCCGGCCAAAGCTCCGAGAGCCTTCTTCCACACGGTGTTGACGGCTAAGGTAGTTCACGACACCCACGTCGAAGAAATAGAATTTAGGAGAAATCGCAAGGCGCCTCTTAGCCCGCTTACGCCAGGCTGGCAAGCGGCGGCCCAGCAGCGTGTCTTCCAGGATGTCGAAGTAACTCTTGACAGTCTTGCTGGAAACGCCACAGTCTCGAGCAATATTGGAATAGTTTACGGTGCAACCGTCACTTAGAGCGGCTGCATCCAGAAAATTGGAAAACTCGGGCAGGTTGCGCACAAGTCCTTGCGCCGCGATTCCTTCTTTAAGGTAATCGGACACGTAGGACCTCAGCAGCCGGGCTGGTTGGCGGGCAGCATACATTCGAGGCAGATATCCCGTATTCAACAGCCTTTCCAGATCAAAGTCACCTCCAAGTTCGGCCGCCGTCAAGCCGCGTAACTCAAGCCGCGCCGCTCTGCCCCCGAGCAAGTTGGCGGCACCACGTCTTACCTTTCTCGCACTTGAGCCACAAAGTGCGAAGCTAAGTCCTCGATTCTCAATGAGCCAGTGAACCTCGTTCAACAGTTGCGGGACCATTTGAAAATCTTCAATTACTATCTGGCGCGACCTGTCGAATTGGGTGGGCTCGGTTTCCAGGCGGAGCAATTCCGGTTTGGCGAGGTAACGGCGGTAGGCATCACTGTTTAGCAGGTCTATCCAGTATCCGTCGGGATAAGCGCGTTTCAGAAGCGTAGTCTTGCCACATTGGCGCGGTCCCCAGAGGAAGAACGATTCTGTCCCCGAAGGCGGCAATATTAGAGATCTTTTGAACATTAAATTCAATAATACATGTATTTCTGGGATATAACTCCAAGAATGCTGTAATTCTCTGGTAGTGGATGTGGCATGAGGGAGGTCGGGAACCGGCCTTGCAGCTACACCCAGGAGTCCTCTATATTCCAGCGCGAGGAAAGGGCAGACCACACATGCCAAGACGCCCACAGTCTGGTACTCTTGGCCTCAACCCATTCTTTACGGGTGCCGTGAAATGGCGCTGTGATCCAGCCGGCGCGAATTCAGCCCATCGACGTTCGATCGGGTCGGCAGAAGCCAAAGCGCATCGTGGAGGTACGGATGTGATTTAAGGCACTGATGTGCGATCGGGCTACAAGAGCAGCTTGGCGGCTAATCCCGCGTGTTCGAACGACTCGTTAGCTGGCGCCGAGCGGCCGGGATTGGTTCCTCGCGCCTGCCATTGAGCTAAACCGGGCAACGTGTGCGTTCTCGGCCGCCGACAATCTGCTACGGGCCCTGAGCAGGACGCACCGGCGTGACCCCGGACGAAACCCGCCGGCTTAGACCCTCCCTGTGAGCGCCGCGGGCCAGATGGGCATTCGCTGTGTGCACAGGTCCGACAGGCGCGGTATTTTGGGACTCCCGCACTTCAGACACAGGCCCGTCGTTTCCATGGCAACGGTAGATGTCCGCATGCCCAAGATGGGCGAGAGCATCACGGAAGGTACCGTGGTCACCTGGTACAAGAAAGCCGGTGACCCGATAGAGCTCGACGAGAATCTGCTGGAGATAGGCACGGACAAGGTGGATACGGACGTTCCTTCGCCCGCAGCCGGCACGGTACATGAAATCCTTGTCCCGGAAGGGGAAACGGTCGATGTGGGAACCGTGATCGCGCGCCTGGCCACTTCGGTTGATACGGCGCCAGCTCCAGTTTCCGAGCCCCGGCCTGCTTTGTCAGAGCCGCAGGCCGCCGCGGCAGAGGTCCAGGTGGTCATGCCCAAGATGGGTGAAAGCATCACGGAAGGCACTGTAGTCAGCTGGCACAAGAACGTGGGTGACGCTGTTGACCTGGACGAGACGCTGCTCGAAATTGGCACGGACAAGGTGGACACGGACGTGCCTTCACCGGCCAGTGGCTTTTTGAAGGAGATTCGCGTTCCTGAGGGCGAAACAGTGCCGGTTGGCACGTGCATCGCCGTATTGGCCTCGGAAGCCGTCCAGGTGCCGCCGGTACGCGTGGATGACGCGCGGCCTTCCCCCGCAGCGGAGCTGCCCCCTGCGCAAGTGTCGCCTACGCCAGCGCCGCCCGAGCAATCTTCCCCGGGCGTGGGGCGGAGGCTTGGCGACGGGCGATTCCTGTCTCCCTTGGTAAGATCCATCGCCAAGACGGAAGGGCTGTCCGCTCGGGAGCTCGAGGGCATCGATGGCTCGGGACGCGAAGGCCGCCTGACCAAACAGGACGTACTGGCTTACCTGGAGGAAGGGGCCAGGCCGGCTGCGGAGGACGACCGCGTAGAAATTGTGGAAATGGATCGCATGAGGCAGCTGATAGCCCAGCACATGCGCCAGTCCAAGGACACGGCTGCGCACGTTACCTCGTTTGCCGAAGTGGATGTTACGGGACTTGTACGCATCCGGGATTCGAACAAGCAGCGGTTTTTCCAGCAAGAGGGCATCCCTCTGACGTACACGCCATTCTTTGTCTATGCAGCCGTCGAAGCACTTCGCGAGCATCCGCTCCTGAATGCCTCCGTGGACGGCACGCGGATTCTGTTGAAGAAGGATTTTCACATCGGCGTGGCGGTTGCCATAGGCAAAACCGGACTGATCGTTCCTGTCATCCGGCATGCCGGGCGCCAGAATATCGGTGGGCTTGCCCACGCCGCCCATGACGTGGCGCAGCGTGCGCGCGGCAACGATCTGCAGCCCGACGACCTGCAGGGTGGCACCTTTACCGTCACCAACATCGGCTCTCTGGGATCCATCATGGGCACGCCCATTATTCTGCAGCCTCAAGTCGGCATCCTGGCCACGGGTGCCATCAGGAAGCGGCCGGTAGTGCTCGAGGATCCGGAGCTGGGCGATGTGATCGCGGTGCGCAGCATGATGTATGTCTCCCTGTCCTATGACCACCGCATTGTGGACGGCGCCATGGGGATTTCCTTCCTGAAGAAGTTCATGTCAGTCCTGGAAGGCATGGACTCGTCCGTTCTGGTCTGAGCCACGTCCGTTATTGCCGTTATTCCTATTTTGAAGGCCGGCGGCAGCGCGGTCCCGGGCGGCTACCGGCCCGGCCTGGCATTAGCCTTTCGGTTTTTCGATTCGGCTGGACAGTATGCAGTTCACATCGGCAGCTCGGAAGAAGACGCTCTTCGCTGTCAATGATCTTGACCGCCACCTAAGCCGGTTTGCAGCGGACTATCTTCGGGACAAGAGCACAGAGACGGTAGGGACGTACACCCGCAGCCTGCGTGCTTTCCGTGAATGGATGGTGCTACAGGGTGGCAGTTGCCAATTGGTGCGCGAGGAGATCGAGCGGTACAGGGACTATCTCTCCGGTGAGAGGTGCCTCAGCGGCGTCTCTGTTTCCACGTACCTGACGGCGCTGCGAAGTCTGTGCCAGTATCTGCAAACCGCCGGCGTGCTGGTGGAGAATCCCGCCAAGGCTGTCAGGGGCAGCAAGCGCCCCGGTGACCATTCCCGCGAGACCCTGGAAGAAGAGGAGATTGCGGCGCTCGTTCGGGCCATGGACGGCTCCGACCAGCTGGCCAAGCGCGATCTGGCCATCGTTCACATGATGCTGTATGCGGGACTTAGCGAGATCGAGATCGTGCGGGCTAACATTTCGGATCTAGAGCACACGCTTTATGGGCCGCAGCTGCGCGTCCAGGGCAAGGGCCGCAGGTCAAAGGACCAGTCCGTGCTGCTCGAGGATCGAGTAGGGGAAAGGCTCTACACGTACCTGCAAACACGGACGACGCCGAGGCCGACGGATCCCATGTTCATCGTGCACGGTCGTCGCAACGCGGGCGAAAGGCTGAGTACGCGCAGCATCCGCAGCCGGATTTCCATGCACCTGGCGGCAGCAGGCATAGACCGCGAGGGCGTCACTCCGCACAGCCTGACGCACACGGCTCCGGTCATCTGGCTGAACGAGGGTGTGGAAGAAGACGAGGTCAGCCGGCGAATGCGGCACGGAACGGTTGCCACGACGCGCATCTCCGTGCGAAAACAGGAACGCCTGCAATCAAGGAACTAGGCGGCACGAGTGCCGGCAGGTTCAGAGCCTGGTCTGCAGCGTGAACTGGTGCAGACCGGCAAATGACCAGGAACTGAACGCGTAGTCGAGCCGCACGCGCGAAATCGCGAGCCCGAACCCGATTCCGAGGCCCGCCAGGTCGAGCCTGCTGCTCGTCTTGAGCGCTTCGTGCTTGCGATGGTTGTAACCGAATCGGATGTGAAAGATGCGCGTGAACTGGAATTCGCTCCCCAGTATAAGGTGTTGCGCAATGTCGGCGGCCCCGCCAATGCTGTTTAGGTCCGACAATTCGTAGGCCGTCAGGGAGACCAGCAGCGGAAGGTGTCGGAGCTTCTTGGCCACGCCCAGCCGGACGTCGAACGGAAGCGCATCCGATTCGCCGCCCAGCGATTGCAGCACAAGACCCAGGTGGCTGGCGCCTGCGCTGACAGTCAATTGCTGCTCTGCGATCCGATACGCCGCGCCAACGTCAAGAGCCAGCGCAGAGGCCCGGTACACATCCACGCCGCTGTGCGCAAAGTGTAGGTTGACGCCATAGCGGATCCTCTCCGAGTAGGCGCGCGCGAGGCCCAGCGTGGCGACCAGCTCCGAAGCCGAAAACGTACCGAGCACCGAGCCACTTGCGTCCGTGCGCTCTATCCGGCCCCAGCTTAGCATGCGCAGAGCAACGGCTGCTGTGCCCAGCGCGGGCACGTCGCGGGCATAGGCCGCGAAGCCGGCGCTGACGTCCGCAAGATGGTTGGTGTAGGAAAGGGACAAGTGACGATGTTCGGTGCTGCCAATCAGCGCGGGATTATACAGGAAGGCATTGATTTCCTCGCTTACGGCGACGAGGCTGCCGCCGAGCGCCGCCGACCGGGCGGAAGATTCGATCTGCAGCAGCCCGAAGACGGATTCCTGGCCGGAAGCCGGACGAACCCATGCCAGGGCGCAGGCAATTAGCAAGGGCAGAATAGCGCGGCTCATGGAGCGATCCAACGTGCGATGGAGACATCTCTGAACAGGCTGTCCGGGGGAACGGATCCCCCGAATTCGCGTGAAAATGAATCGGGTTTGGAGGCTGCAGGGAAGGGTTTTCACGGGGGTTCTGCAGACTCGGGTCGCTGTTGCCATCTCGCAATCATGATCGATTTCTTCACAAAGCTGTTTGGAGACAAAAACAAGCGCCTTCTGGAGAAGGATTACCAGGGCATTGTAGAGCAAGTACACGCGCAGGAGCATACAGTAAGGAATCTCACCGACCAGGGTCTGCGGGACAAGACAGGGGAGTACAGACAGCGGCTCCGCTCTGCCGTCGCCGAACTGGAAGAGCGCCAGGCTGCGATTTTCTCGATGCTGCGGGACGTCGGCCAGGCGCCGGAATCCGGCCCGGACACGAACGGCGAAGGCCGCAAGGAACTCTCCCTGTCCGAGCGCCGGGACCTGTTCGACGAGCTGGATGAGTTGGAGGACGAGTGGCTCGAGGTGACGGCAGAAACGCTGGATGAGATCCTGCCAGAAGCGTTTGCCGTGGTCAAGGAGGTATGCCGGCGGCTGACCAAGCACCGGAGATTGCGCGTTCCCGCAACAGATCACGACCGCGCGCTGAATGCGCGAAGCGGCTATCCCCGGATAGAGGGCAACTCGGCAATCTGGACCAATTCATGGCAGGCCGGCGGCACGGACATCATGTGGGAAATGATTCCCTACGACGTGCAGTTGATTGGCGGCCTGGTGCTGCACCGGGGCAATATTGCCGAAATGAAGACTGGCGAAGGCAAGACCCTCGTCGCCGTGGCGCCCGTCTATCTGAATGCACTGGTGGGACGGGGCGTCCACCTGGTTACGGTTAACCCGTACCTGGCGCAGCGCGATGCCGAGTGGATGGGGCCCATATTCCAGTTCCTGGGACTGACGGTAGACGTGATAGATGTGCACCAGTCCCACTCACCGGGACGCCGGGGCGCCTACCGCGCCGACATCACCTACGGCACCAACAACGAGTTCGGATTCGATTACCTGCGGGACAATTCGTTTGTGACCGATCCCGAACAGCTGGTGCAGCGGCAGCACTACTTTGCCATTGTGGACGAGGTGGACTCGGTGCTGATCGACGAGGCCCGGACGCCGCTGATCATCTCCGGGCCTGTACCGCAGTCCAACCAGAGCCGGTTCGACGAACTTAAGCCAACCGTTGAGCGCCTGGTCGCGGCCCAGAAGAAGCTGGTGTCGACATTCGTGGCGGAAGCGTCCCGGCTGCTGAGGGAGCGAGATGCGGACCACGAGGCAGAAGATGCGAAGCGGGTCAAGGAACTGGATGCGGAAGCGGGGCTGGCGCTGCTGAGGGCTACGCGCGGTTTTCCGCGCAACAAGCGGCTCATGAAGCTGCTCCAGGAGCCCGGCGTCGAACAACTCAGACGCAAGACGGAGTTCTTCTACCTGCAGGACAACGCAAAGGAGATGCCCTTTGTCGACGAGGCGCTGCACTATGCGCTCGACGAAAAGCAGCACGCTCTCGAGCCCACGGAACAGGGCCGCGAGTATATCGCGCGGGCCGCGGGAACAGATGTCAGCCTTTTCATCCTGCCCGATATCGGCGAGGAGACGGCTCGCTACAAGCACGAATTGGAAGAGAAGCGCCAGCATCTCTACGACTCCCTTCGCGACCGCGAAGACCTGAGCGAGGAGAAGCGCGACAACAAGTTGCAGAATGACCTGCGCGTGCTGAATAATGATTACGACGAGCGGGTCCGAGATCTCTATGCAACGTATTCGGACCGCGCCGAGCGTCTGCATGCGATCGAGCAGCTGCTGAAGGCCTACACGCTGTACGAGCGTGACACCGAGTATATCGTGCAGGAGGGAAAGGTGCAGATCGTGGATACCCACACGGGACGCGTGCTGCCGGGCCGTCGCTACAGCGACGGACTGCACCAGGCCATCGAGGCCAAGGAAGGCGTCAAGGTGCAGGCGGCAACGCAGACGTATGCCACCATCACGCTGCAGAATTACTTCCGGATGTACTCAAAGCTGGCCGGGATGACCGGAACGGCGGAAACGGAGGCGGAAGAGTTCCACAAGATCTACGGCATGGACGTCGTGGTCGTGCCTACCAACCGCCCGATCGCCAGAAGCGACATGGAAGACCTGGTGTACCGGTCCAGACGTGAAAAGTATCGCGCGGTCATCGACCAGATCGAGTCCTATCACAAGGCTGGCCAGCCGGTCCTGGTCGGGACTACGTCCGTGGATGTCTCGGAAACGGTCAGCCGCATGCTCAAGCGCGCCAACATTCGGCACAACGTCCTGAATGCAAAGCGCGACCGGGCCAAGCAGGAATCCCTGATCGTGGCCGAGGCGGGTCGCAAGGGTGCCGTTACCATCGCTACCAACATGGCGGGCCGGGGCACCGACATCAAGCTTGCACCGGGCGTGGTGGACAGGGGAGGGCTCGCCATCATCGGTACCGAGCGGCACGAAAGCCGCCGCATTGACCTGCAGCTGCGCGGACGCGCGGGCAGGCAGGGTGATCCGGGCGAGAGCCAGTTCTACATATCGCTGGAGGACGATCTCATGCGGCTGTTCGGCCCGGACCGGGTGGCGCGCGTGATGGACCGTCTGAATCTCGAGGAAGGCGCTGTCATTACGCATCCCTGGGTTACCAAGAGCATTGAGCGTGCCCAGAAGAAGGTCGAGCAGAACAACTTTGCCATCCGCAAGCGCCAGCTCGAGTACGATGACGTGCTGAACGCCCAGCGCGAGGTGATCTACGACCGCCGCATGCACGCGCTGAAGGGGGAGCGCTTCCATGGCGAAGTGCTGGACATGCTGCACACGCTCATCGAGGAGATCGTGCTCAAGCACCACGGCGAAGGCGATGTAGACGAGATGCGAGAGGAGCTCCGGCGCGTACTGGCGCTGGACTATGGCATCGACCGCGACCGGTTCTTCGCCCTGGGCGAGGATGGCGTACGCGAAGACGTCTTCGAGTTTGCCGTTCAGCAGTACCGCAACAAGCGGCAGGCCCTGGCGAGGCCTTTCTTCGAAAGCATCCAGCGGCTGGTCCAGAGTGAGCTGGAAAACAAGCCGGAGAGGATCTTCGTGGATTTCTCGGACGGTCACAGGGGGCTGCGCTGCGTGGTCAAGGTGGAGGATGTGATCGAGTCGGCGGGCCACGAAATAAATCACGGGCTGGAACGCACGGCCATGCTACGGCTCATCGACGAGCGCTGGACGGAGCACCTGCGGTCCCTGGACGAGGTAAAGGAGGGCATCGGACTGCGTGCGTACGGACAGCGGGATCCGCTGATTGAGTACAAGATGGAGGCCTTCAGGCTCTTCAAGGAAGTGATCGAGCAGATCGGCCGCGATGTGGTGTCGTTCGTCTTCAGGGCAGGACCGGTGGTTTCAAAGCGCCCGGAAGCTCCGGCGGCGGGCAGACAGCGCAGCCGCATGGACCGGCAAAGGGCCCGGATGCGGCATGACTCCATGGAACCCTCCTACGGCGTTTCGGGAAACGGACAGCGTTCTGCAGACCGCGACCCGACGGCGGGGCGCCAGCCGGTGACCGTGGGAGAGCGGACCGGCCGCAATTCTCCCTGTCCCTGCGGCAGCGGCAGGAAATTCAAGCACTGCCACGGCAGGTCGTAGCGCCCCGTAGACGCAGAATGCCGGGCGGCACTGACGAGCTCCCCGACACATGCTCAGCACGCTTGCCATCCGGGACTACGCGCTCATCGAACGCCTGGAAATCGAGTTTGGCCGGGGACTCAACATCCTGACCGGCGAGACCGGCGCGGGCAAGTCCATCATCGTCGGCGCGCTCAAGATGGTCCTCGGTGAGCGGGCATCGACCGACAAGGTGCGCACGGGTGCGCGAAAGGCATGGATCGAGGCAGTGTTCGAGGACGCGAACACAGCATCCTTACGTGCTCTCCTGGAGGAGCACGACATCGAGCCCATGCCCGGGCTGATTCTGCGGCGGGAGATTGGAAAGACGCACAGCCGCGCCTTCATAAACGACACCCCGGCCACCTTGCCGCTGCTGCGCCAGGTGGCGGCGCACCTGATCGATTTGCACGGTCAGCACGAGCACCAGTCGCTGCTGAGGACCGAAACGCACATTCAGTTGCTGGACAATTTCGGGCGCCTGGGCGGCCTGCAGTCCCGCTACCGCAAGGCACACGCAAAGGTAGCCGACCTACTTGAGCAGCGGCAGCAGATCACGGGAGAGCAGGAGGGATTACAGGCGCAGAAAGAGCGCCTGGCGTTCGAAATCGATGAAATAGACGAAGTGGGTCCGCAGCCGGCCGAAGAAGAATCCCTGGAAGAGCAGTGCCGCAGGCTTGAGCATGCCGAGCGCCTCTTCAGCAGCACGGCCTCGCTCTACGAGATGCTGTATGCGCGCGATTCGTCGACAAGCGACCAGCTTGTCATTGCCCGCAACGAGCTGCAGGCCCTGGCGCGCATTGACCGCAGCTTTGCCTCTGTGCTGGAGGAGATCCGGTCCGCACAGATTGCGGTGGAGGAGGCGGCATCGTTTCTGCAGGAATACAATGCGCATGTCGAATTCAGCCCGGACCGGCTGGAGCGCATACGGGAGCGGCTCGGCGATCTGGACCGGCTGAAGAGGAAGTATGGGGGAACGCTTGCGTCGGTTGCCCTGCATCGCGCGCGCATAGGCGAGCGCCTGGAGCTGGCGGAGAATTACGATGCCGCCCTGCAGCGGATAGACGAAGAGATCCGGCAGGCGCAGGCAGTGCTCTCAAGCGCGGCCCTCAGGCTTTCGGAGAAACGGCACGAGGTAGCGGAGCGCATCGAAGGTGCCATCGCGGCGGAGCTGGCCAAGCTGGGCATTGCAGACGGTCGGCTGGAAGTGCGCTTCGAGCGCCGGCCCGATACGTCGGGTTGGATACGGCTTGCCGTAGCTGGCCAGGCCGATGCGCGTTTCACCGCGTATGCAAACGGAATGGATCAGGTCTCCTTTTATATTTCCACCAATGTGGGTGAGCTGCCCAGGCCGCTCGCCAGGGTGGTCTCCGATGGCGAGATCAGCCGCATCATGCTGGCGCTCAAGACCATCCTGGCCCGGTCCGACCGACTCCCCGTGCTTGTCTTCGACGAGATTGACAGCGGGGTTTCTGGCGTTGTGGCCGCGAAGGTGGCCAAGAGCATGCGAGCCCTTGCGCGCTATCACCAGGTAATTGCCATTACCCATCTTCCCCAAATTGCGGCACAGGCCGAGGCGCATTTCCTGGTGGAGAAGCAGGTCAGCGGGCACCGTACCGTGACAAGCATCCGCCGGCTGGAGCAAGCGGAACGCGCCGAGCATGTGGCAGCGCTATTTGCGGGCACAGCCCTTACTACCACTACGATCGAGAGCGCGCGCGAACTGATGCAGAGAAAGTAGCCCGGAAGCGTCCCGGCTCCTGGAAGCGTGTCTCCGCAAGCGCGGCGCAGGGCAAGAAGGCCAGGCGGGCAGGCGCCGGAAACCTGTTTCGCGCGTTTTCTGTAGGACGCGCCGCCCAGGTGACCGATTGCGCAGCAGGGATGTGCTGAGCGATTCGGCCAATGCCCTGGGCTCCGAATGTTTTGGCACATCGCGCCAGCGCGCAACCGGACGTCAATATGTCGCACCCGCTCGCAGGCAAGCCGGCCCCGCAGGAGAGCCTTGCGAACATTCCGCGCCTAGTGTCTGCGTATTACACGACGGGGGCACGCAGCCCCGTGTCCTTTGGTACTTCGGGGCACAGGGGCTCTGCAGCTGCCGGCACCTTTAACGAGGAGCACATCCTGGCCATCACGCAGGCCGTGTGTGATTTCAGGATAGAGGAAGGCGTGGACGGCCCCCTGTTCTTGGGCATGGACACGCATGCCCTGTCGGAGCCGGCCTTTGTCAGTGCGCTGGAAGTCCTGGCAGGCAACGCCGTGGACGTGATTGTGCAGCGCGGAGCCACGTATACGCCGACACCCGTGATATCGCGTTCCGTGCTCGTGCACAACGCAGGCAGGAAGTCCGGCCGCGCGGACGCCATCATCATAACTCCGTCGCACAATCCGCCCACAGACGGGGGCTTCAAGTACAATGCCGTCACGGGAGGTCCGGCATCGTCCGAGGCAACCACAACCATTGCGCGACGCGCAAACGAGCTGCTCGGCACCGGCCTGCGCGACGTTCGGCGCATTCCGTTCGCCAGAGCGCAGCGGGCATGGACCACGCATGAGCGGGATCTCGTCGAGCCATACGTGCGCGACCTGCACCTGTGCCTGGACATGGAAGCGATCAGGGGGTCCGGCCTGAAGCTGGGCGTGGATCCCATGGGAGGCGCTGCTGTGGAGTATTGGGGCGTAATTGCCGAATACTACGGCCTCGACCTGGACGTGGTAAATGCCGAAGTGGATCCCCGGTTTGCCTTCATGGCCCTGGATCACGATGGCAAGATCAGGATGGACTGTTCTTCGCCTTTTGCCATGGCTCCCCTGGTCGCTCTCCGGCACAGATTCGATGTGGCGTTCGCCAACGATCCGGACGCAGACAGGCACGGCATTGTAACCAGGGGCGGCGGACTCCTCAATCCGAACCATTTTCTGGCCGTCGCCGCTTCGTATCTCCTGGGCCACCGGAGTGCGTGGGACGGCAATGTTGTGATCGCGAAAACGCTGGTCTCGAGCGGCATGATAGACCGAGTGGTGCACGGGATAGGCCGGCGGCTTTGGGAAGTACCCGTGGGTTTCAAGTGGTTCGTGGACGGCCTTCTGGCCGGCACTGTGGGTCTTGCAGGCGAAGAGAGCGCCGGGGCATCGTTTCTGTGCCGAGACGGCTCCGTTTGGACCACCGACAAGGACGGTATCATCATGGCGCTTCTGGCCGCGGAGATGACGGCGGTCACGGGGTGGGATCCCGCGGAGTGGTATGCCGAGCTTGAATCCCGGTACGGCAGGTCCGCTTATCGCAGGATCGACATGCCGGCTGCACCAGCGGAAAAGGCAGCCTTGGGCAGGCTGTCACCCGATATGGTCCGCGCCAGCACCCTTGCGGGAGAGAAGATCCTTCAGCGGCTTACGAGCGCACCCGGCAACGGTGCCCCTATCGGCGGGCTCAAGGTAACCACCCAGAGCGGGTGGTTCTGCGCCCGGCCCTCAGGGACGGAAGACATATACAAGATCTACGCGGAGAGTTTCCTGGGCGAGTCTCACCTGGCCCGCATCCACGCAGAGGCGGAGCAGATTGTGCACCAGGCACTGGAGTCGGCGGGCCGATGAAGAAGAACGCCATTCGTTTCGGGACCGATGGTTGGCGTGCCATCCTCGGCAGGGATTTTACGTTCTCCAACCTGTCGAAGGTGACCCGCGCCACCGCTGCCT
>CAZXEU010000069.1:0-9613 GCA_964639665.1 uncultured Rhodothermaceae bacterium
GCGTAGAAGCAGGACCTGCGCATCCTTTACCATCTCGCTTGTGGACTGACCGAACAGACCGGCCGGTCCACTCACAAGACGACGTCAAGTCCCGTTAATTTTAATTGTCGTCGCCGTTAATTCTAAATGTCGTCAATCAGCCTCCAATGTCTCGTCCAGCACACTCGTTGGCCTCTCTTCCGCCGCATTCAGTTCCGGTATTGCCGTCTACAACTACGAGTGGATGGCAGCACTGGTACTGATCGTATTCATCATCTTCTTCCTTCCGTTCTACCTCAAGGCCAGGGTCTTCACACTGCCCGAATACCTGGAGCGACGTTTCGACGAGCGTTCGCGCTACTATTTCTCGGGTGTGATGATCTTCATGAATATTATCATCGACACTGCGGCGGCGCTGTACGCCGGGGCTCTCGTGGTGCAGCTGATCTTTCCGGAAGTCTCGCTCTGGTTTTCCGTCGTCGTGCTCGGTGTCATTGCTGGAGTCTATACCATTGCAGGCGGTCTGAAGGCTGTTGTCTACACGGATGCCGTGCAGGCGGTCCTGCTGTTTGCCGGGGCGCTGATGGTTGCCGTTCTGAGTTTCCTGGCGGTGGGCGGATCGTGGGCGGATATAGCCGCTTCAGTTCCGGAGGCAGACCTGAGTGTAATTCTGCCGGCAAACGACCCCGTCATGCCGTGGCCCGGCCTGGTGACCGGCGTCTTTCTGCTGGGATTCTATTTTTGGGGAACCAATCAGTTCATGGTCCAGAGGACACTTGGGGCCAAAGATCTGAATCACGGCCGCTGGGGTGCGCTCTTTGCGGGCCTGCTCAAGTTACCGGTCATTTTCATCATGGTCCTTCCCGGAGTATTCGGCAGATTCTTGTATCCGGCCCATGAGTACCCGGCTCTGGCAGAGAATTCGGATCTCATTTTTCCGACCCTGATGTTCGACCTGCTCCCTGCAGGACTGCGCGGGCTCATCATAGCCGCTCTCGTGGCGGCAATCATGTCGAGCGTGGACTCGACGCTTAATTCCGCGTCCACCCTGGTGACCATGGACTTCGTGAAGAAGCTGCGTCCCTCCGCCTCAAATCGGTCTCTGGTAATTGCCGGTCGAATCGTGACATTCAGTTTCATGACGCTTGCCATACTGTGGGCCCCGCAGATTCTGAAGTTTCCGGACATCTGGACGTACTTGCAGTCGACCCTGTCATATCTGAGCCCACCGTTTGTCGCCTGTTTCATCGTGGGAGTCTTCTGGCGGCGCGCCAACAGCAGAGCCGCGTTTCTGGGGCTTTGTGTTGGCCATCTGGCGGCCGCCGTGTTTTTTGCACTGAATCTGGCCGGTGTGCTCATTATCCAGACCGGCCCTCTAAGCGCTGACCAGCTGGCGTCAGGGGCTCCGGTGCTGCATTTCCTTTACCTGGCACCCATCCTGTTGCTCGTAAGTGTCGTGGTCATGGTAGCCGCGAGCCTGGCGGGCCGGCGACCTCAACCGGAGTCCGTGCGCGGCCTTACGTGGTCAGCCGACTTTTTCCGAGAGGAAACGAGAGCTCTGCGGAGTTTGCCGTGGTACAAGAACTACCGCTACCAGGCGCTGGGCCTCATCGTCCTGATGGCCGGGATTGTGGGCATGTTCTGGTAGGCCGTGAGCCAGATGTGGCGGACGTGCCTTTACGGGGCCTTTGCCGTCACGGCCAGAATGCCGGCGTATCGATTCTGCGTATTCTCGAAGCGGCCAGCGGCCGGCGCGTAGAGGCTCGAGATTGTGCCGTCTAGATACAAGGCATCGGTGCAGCCGAGTTCTTCGAGAAAGTACCTGGTGAAATCGTGAAAATTGATGGCGCCCCGCGAGATCGCTATGACTATTGCGCCGTCCGGCCGGATGCCGATTCCACTTCGAAGCCGGCAGTTGGAGGAGTTCTCTCTGAAGGCGGGATGGACGATGCCGCGCGACAGGAGGAGTGGACCGGACTGCAGTGCCAGCATCAGCTCCTCCGGATCCATCGCGAATCCGGACGATTCTACAATTCGGGCGCCGGTAGCCGTCAGGTAAAAGACACCGTTCGGCCTGAGGTAAAAGTTGCCCTCTCCTTCGCGCAGGTTAAGGGGTTGCCGCTCTATCCCGCGTTGCACAAACAGGCCGGTCGGTATGAATCCGGGCTCGTAAATCCCGGCGTTTGTAAGTGCCACCACGCTGTCGCCACGGGTCTCCACATACGCGCGCGCCCTGTCCAGTGTAAGAAGCGGCTGGCCGTCCGCATCTTTCCACAATAGCTCAAGGCTGTGCCGGTCAAGATCGATTTGCACATGCTCAACACCATCGCTAGTGCACGGACGGTTCTGCACGGCCTGTCTGAGAGAGGAGCATCCTGTGGCAGCAAGCACCAGGAGCATGCTGAGAATGCCCACCAGGGCTGCGCGTCGCACTGCCCGCGGGCTTGATACGCATTCGGAGCAGTCATGCAGCGCTGTGCCGGCAGAGGGCATATTCGTCCGCGAAGACGGGCAATTTCGCCGCGTGCGGGCGCCGAACGGAGGCTTGGGCCGCAATTCGTGCAAGGCCGTTCGTCTGCGGGTTTTCACGTGCATGTTGGCAAACTAAAGCGTCTTGCCAAACAGGCTAACTGCCTCGCCGCCGTTTGCTGCCGCATTGTCGGGCGTGGCCGTGAAGCCTAGTCCGCTGAGCGTTCGAATGGAGGCGAAGTTATCCGGATGGGTAATCGCCAGGATGCGCGCGAGCCCCCATTTCGCTCGGGCCTCCTTGAGTACTGCGCGCGCAGCCTCTGCAGCGAAGCCGCGACTTCTGTAGCCTTTCAGCAGGGCAAAGCCGAGATCAACGTCCGGCAACGAGTCACGCTTCAGCAGTCCGCAGATACCAATGGGGGTCTTGGCCTTCTTCAGTGCGACGCAGTACATGCCAAATCCGAACCGTCGGTAACTGGCTGCAGGTCCTGACTCGATGTATGTGCGGGCGTCCGACACCGTACGCACTCCTTTGTCGCCTACGTATCGCAGGAACAAAGGCTCGTTGAGAAGCTCCTTTATGAATGCCGCGTCCGTAGACTCCAGATGTCGCAGTTGAAGGCGCCGCGTTTCAAGTACTGTCATGGATGATGGACCTGCGCGAAAGGCACGATAACTTGCGCCTGCACGCGCGTTGCACGTATATAGTATGGCAATTGCGACTCCAAACCGTAACGGCTCGCTGTTGAACTCCGGCAAGCCCCTCCTGACACTCTCGCAGGCCGCCACGAAGCTGGGTGTGCATCCGGCCACGCTAAGGCGCTGGGCGGACAGGGGAGATGTTCTGGTGGTGCTGACACCAGGAGGCCACCGGAGATTCCCTGTACAGGAGATTGAACGACTGTCCGGCTCGGACCACACTGCACTCGTGGCGGGCCTGGCACTCCAATCGGTCCTTGAGGAGCAGGCGCTCATGCGAACTCGAACCGAGCTGGCCGTTACCAGGGACGAGGGCTGGATCGCGGGCCTGAACGAAAGCGACCGCGAAGAGCAGCGCAAGCTCGGACGACGCGCCATGAGTCTGATGATGGAGTATGTCGCGGCCCCGGATGCAACGGATGATTTGCTGGCCGCGGCCCGCTCGATGGGCCGGGTCTACGCGGACGTCAGCATGCGCACGCAACTGGGCCTCAGCCAGACCGTGCAGGCCATGATGTTCTTCAGACAGAATGCAGTGGAATCCGTAGTAGCGCTGCCCGAAGCCGAACGGGCACGCCTGCCGGACAGGGAGCGGCTCCTGCGGCGCGTAAACAGGTTTCTCAATGCCGTTCTCCTGGGTGCAACCGCAAGATACGAAGAGGCGGACCCCTCGGGGTGATCAAGGTGGCCCTTGCCGCATACACAAGGCGGCAGCCGTATAAAGGGCCTGATCGCTTGCAGGATCGAGCAAGAGTGCCATCAATCCGCCTTGGTGGCATACGGGCCCCGTGACGCGAATCTGTCAGCGTCCGCCGCGGTCGGAAATCCATGCGCCCAAACGGCGGAAAAGCCGGCAGCTGCGTCTGCGGAGGAGCGTGCTCCCTGAGCTTGCGCAACTCTGAGCCCGGTAATACCTTGCAGGCTTCGAATGTGTCGTTCGCTTCCTGGCCAGAGCCACACCGTTAGCATGATAGCCCAATCTGCACGCGTAGCCATCATTGGAGCGGGGCCAGCGGGGTTTTATGCCGCCGGGCATCTGTTCAAGCGAAAGGACCTCTCGGTAGAGGTTGACATGTTTGACACGCTACCGACCCCGTTCGGCCTTGTGAGAAGTGGCGTGGCGCCTGATCACCAAACAATCAAGAACGTTACCCGCGTCTACGACAAGATTGCGAAAAACACCGGATTCCGCTTTTTCGGTAACGTGGAGTACGGCAGGCATCTAGACCTGGAGCAGTTGCGGCGCCACTACCACATGGTATACTTCTCGACAGGTGCCCAGGTAGACCGGCGCCTCGGCATTCCTGGCGAGGATCTTGGTCGCAGCTATTCGGCGACCGATTTTGTGGCCTGGTATAACGGTCATCCGGCATATCGGGGCCTCGAATTTGACCTTTCGCAGGATTGCGTTGCGGTGGTTGGTGTCGGCAACGTGGCGGTCGACGTTTGCCGGATTCTCTGTCGCACGACGGAGGAGCTTGCCCGAACGGATATCGCAGACTATGCGCTGGATGCGCTACACGAAAGCCGCGTGCGGGAAGTAATCATGCTGGGCCGCCGGGGACCCGCCCAGGCGGCATTTACCAATCCGGAGGCGAAGGAGCTCGGTGAACTGGTGGGAGCCGATGTCTACGTGCCGCCGGAAGAAGCCGAGCCGGATGCGTACACGCGCGAGCAGCAAATCGACAGGGCCACGACAAAAAAGCTGGCGATGATAAAGGACTTTTCCACGCGTCAGCGAACCGGCAAGCCTCGACGGCTCACGATCAGGTTTCTAGTATCTCCGGTAGAGTTTAACGACGACGGGACAGGCAGGGTAGGTGGTGTTCGACTCGTCAAGAACGAGTTGTATGAGTCGGACGGGGGACGGCTGCGTCCCCGGCCAACGGGTGAATATGAGGAACTGGCCGCCGGAACGGTATTTCGCTCTGTTGGCTACAGAGGCGTGCCGCTATCCGGACTTCCCTTCAACGATTCCTGGGGCGTTGTACCGAGCAATAGTGGACGTGTCGTTGATCCTGAAACTGGTGATACTGTCGCAGGCATGTACGTCGGCGGCTGGATCAAACGCGGCCCGACCGGTGTGATCGGCACCAACAAGCGGGACGCTCTGGAGACGGTCTCGTCCATGTGTGAGGACTATCTGGCAGGCAGGCATCTTGAACCTTCAGAGCCGCAGCCGCATGCGGTGGAGGAAGCGCTCCGGAGGCGCCAGCCGGGCGTGTTCACCTGGCAGGACTGGGAGCAAGTCAACGCTGCCGAAGTGGCACGGGGAGCCGAATCGGGTCGCCCGAGAGTCAAGTTTACCTCGGTGGCGCAGATGAAGGCTGTGCTGGAGCATGTGTAGGGCATAGAACGTTCCCCGTCCGGCTGGCTACCCCGATGGCGCCGGTCTGAAGGCATGCCCCGTGCACCGCGACATTGCCACTGCTGCCGGCGGTCAATGTGGTGGTGGACGGTTCGTGCCGGCAACTGGATTCTCTGGCTTTCAAGCTGCCGACGGTGCCGTTTGCGGCACGCCAAATCCTTCGCCGATCTGGAGCCACAAAGCACCGGATTCGTGCAGGCCTTGAGCGAGCGGCCGAATGGCGGCAGCTCCAGAGCACGCCGCTAATGCTGCGCCGTTACGGGTTGGCAGGGACGCACAAACTGGGCACGGAGTCGGCGGCTGGCAGGTTCACGCGACTGCCGAATAGCACCCATCGATCAAATCATCCTGAAGAAGGCAGCGCCCCTTCGCTCCAAACCTGTGGGCTCGGCCACTCACGACCCGCACCAGAGGCTTGCCGAATGCCGTGATTCCGCGATCCTATTTCCTCACAAGAAGCATCGGTCGCGTCTGCACGGACTCTGTCGTCGTCAACCGGGAAAAATACGCGCCGCTACCGAGGTCACGGCCGCTTAGCACCGCGTAATACGTCCCGCGGAAGTGATGGCCGTCTACAAGCGTGACCACGTGCTGGCCCAGCGCATTGAATACTTCCAGGCTGACGGGACCCCGGATGGTCACACTGTAGACGACGCGCGTCGATTCCGCAAACGGATTCGGATAGTTGCCGAGAAGCGAGATCGCATTTTGGAAGGGGACGGGTTCCGTGGACAAGGGCGAATCGAGCGTAAATCGCAGCCAATTCACCCTGAAGCCGGTCTCAAGCATGCGAAGTCGCATCCGGTGCTGCCCGGCTTCAAGAATTACCCCGCTTTGTACCACGGTAGCCCAATTAATCGTGGTCGACGCATTCTCGTACACGATGGGATCCGTCACGTCCTCGCCATCGAATTCCATGCTGAAGGAGGCGGTCGGAGCCTGCGTCGCCATGCGCGCTTCCAGCGTGTAGATACCGCTTTCGGCTACGTCAACCGTGTATTCCAGCCACTCGCGCCGCGTAATTCCAGCCACGTCGTAGCCGTGACCGTCGGTAGAAAAATCAACGTCGACGCCTTCGTCCAGACGGATGCCCGCGTTGTCATTTGACGGAGTCAGGTCTGCATACGCAATTCCGGGACCACCCAGATCATAGAATTCGGCCTCAATGCGGCCGGGAATTCTGTGAGGCGCGATCAGATACGGGGCCTGCCCACAGGTGTCGCCAACTCTCAGCGCGAGCGTGTCAGACTGTGCGGTCCATCCGCCGTCATCTACTGCCTGTGCCCGGAGCGTGTAGCAACCCGGGTGGATATCATCAATTGCCAGACCGAACGGTGGCGCATCAAAGGATGCAAGGAGACCGTCGCCCTGAAAAATGTGCAATTGTACAACTGTGCCGTCGGGGTCCCTGGCGTCTGCCGCTATGTCCAGCCTCTGCCCGGGCTGTAGCGCATCTGGCGCGCTGACGCTCACTTCGGGAAGTCCTGCGTACCGATATACGCGAACGTGGTCAACTACTAGTTGCTGCGGGAATATGCTGTCGTCCACGCCCTGAACTCCTCCCCAGGTTCCCCCTACGGCGATGTTCATGAGCAAGTGAAACGGCCGATCAAAGGGCCATGCCGGCCAGCCAGTGTTGGCATTGAAAAAGCGAAAGAACACCGTGCCGTCCACCGAGAATTCTATCTCTTGAGGCGACCACTCCGCGACGTAATCATGGAAAGCCTCCGTTGCGTCGGAAATGTGAATCTGGCCACCTTGCTGCGTGTTGTTCAGGTGATTGAAACGGTCCGTGTGCACGGTAGCGTGGACGGTGTTGGGATTGTGCCCCACATGCTCCATGATGTCGATTTCGCCCGTATCGGGCCAGCGTCCGTTACCGTAGCTGCTGGCGGTCGGCAACATCCAGATGGCCGGCCAGGTGCCACGGCCCTTCGGCAGTTTCGCGCGTACCTCGATCCGGCCATAAGTCCAGTCGCCCCTGCCCTTGGATACGAGCCTTGCGGAAGTGTAATCCCTGCTGAAGCCTGACTCCTTGTGTGCCTCTATAATGAGGGCGGTGCCGTCAACGCGGGCATTCTGCGCCCTCTTTTCTGTATAGTACTGCAATTCACGGTTGCCCCAGCCGCCGCCACCCACGTCGTATGTCCAGAGTGCAGAGTCCGGAAGCCCGGTGTAGTCAAATTCGTCTGCCCAGGACAGAACCCAATTCTGCGAATAGGCCACGGGCGCTAGTGTCACGTAGAGACACAAAACTGCAAGTCCTCTGGCGCAATTCATGTGGTATCTTGCCACGGCAGGTTGACAGGTCCCTTGGCGATTGTCCACCAGATAAGCGATTCCGCATCCCGGCTTGCAGGTCAATCGGCGGCAACCCGACCAAGTTACGGCTGACGCTGACCCATGGCAAACAAGGATCGGATAGAAGGTTTGCAGCAACAGGAATTCAGCCTGGATGTTGTCTGGGTAGCTTCGCTGCTAATGATGGTGGCATGCGGTGAAGGGACCAGATTTACGGATGTTTCAAGCGAGGCTGGACTTGGCGCGTTTGTGCACGTGACTGGCGCGCGGGGAGATTTCTGGATGCCAGAGATTCTTGGGTCCGGTGCGGCGACGTTTGACTGGGACAGAGACCAATGGCCGGACCTGCTTCTGGTCGGCGGAGGCACTTGGGAAGAGAGCTCTCCGCCCGCACTGAGACTCTTTCACAACAATCGAGACGGCACATTTACCGAGAAAACCGCTGAGGCGGGTCTGCGGGATCTGTTTGCGTTCGGTTTCGGTCTGGCAACTTCAGATTTCGATAACGACGGAGATACGGATGTCTACCTGACGGCACTCGAGGCCAACCTGCTCCTGCGCAATGACGGAGGAGTCTTCACGGAGATCGGTGCGGAAGCCGGAGTCCGCGGACGGCCGGAATGGAGTACAGCTGCACTGTTTTTTGACGCCGACAGGGATGGCTGGCTGGACTTGTATGTCGGAGGTTATGTCCAGTGGGATTCGACCGCAGATATTGCCTGCGCCGGACCACAGGGACAGAAGATCTACTGTACTCCACACCTGTACACCGGAGCACCTCACCGGCTGTACCACAACAATGGCGACGGATCGTTTGTCGACTGGACGGCACAATCCGGGTTGCTCCCGACGCCGGGCAAGACACTGGGGGCCGTTACCCTGGATTACAATGGAGATCTTTGGCCGGACCTGGCTGTGGCGAACGACTTGCAGGCCGACCAAATCTTCGAAAACAACCGTGACGGAACGTTTACCGAGCGCGGTGTGGTCAGCGGGATTGCATTTGATGCGCGAGGCATTGCGACGGCCGGAATGGGCATCTCAGCCGGCGACATAGACGGTTCGGGAGAGCCTGCACTGGTCATCGGAAACTTCTCCAATCAGATGACGGCCGTATTCCGTCATGTCGGCGCCGGCCGATTTACTGATCTCTCTGCCGCTTCTCGCATCGGAGGCAACAGCCGTCTGACGCTCGCATTCGGATTGTTCCTATTTGACGTAGATCTGGACGGTGACCAGGATGTCTTCGTCGCCAACGGCCATATCCATGAGCATGTTGATCAAGGTGCGGGCGGAATATCGTATCGCCAGGCACCACACCTGTTCATCAACCAGGGTAAGGGCACATTCCTGGATGAAGCTGCGGCATTTCCGGCTATTCTCGGGCGCGGCGCGGCATATGTCGACTTCGACCGGGACGGTGATCTCGACATGCTGGTGACGCAGAACGGCAATGGCGTTCGGCTTTGGCGAAATGAGCTCGGCGGTCGCTACATACGCATATTGCTCCAGGGTACAAGAAGCAACAGGGACGGTATCGGCGCGCGGGTAACTTTGTTCGCCGCCGGTTTGCGCCAAGTGCGTTACGTGTACGCCGGAGGCAGCTATCTTTCGCAGTCGGAGCGGGTGCTGACGTTTGGGTTGGGCGCGCGGCCCCGCGCAGATTCGGTGCGCATCGAGTGGCCAAGCGGACGCATTACATCGCTGCCATCGGTCCAGGTCGATACGCTATTGGTCGTGACGGAGCCGGAGGTGTAAGCAGCGTGCGAACCGCGTGCGGCATTGCATTGATAATAT
>CAZXEU010000070.1:0-9680 GCA_964639665.1 uncultured Rhodothermaceae bacterium
CTTGCCTCCGCACGGCGTGGAAATCGACGTCAGCGCGGCAGCGCTGAACTTTCGAGACGTCATGGTGTCGCTGGGACTGCTTCCGTCCATGGCCTATGAGCGATCTGCCATAGGCCGTGATATCGGCATGGAGGCGAGCGGCGTGGTGCGCCGCGCCGGCGCGGAGGCCGGCGAGGTCGAACCGGGTCGCGAAGTGATATTTGTCGGAGGCGGCTGCATCGCCAACCGCGTCGTGGTCGACAAGTACCGGGTATTTCGCAAGCCTGCGGGCCTCAGCATGGATGAGGCCGGATCCTCGCTGAGCGTCTACGCGACCGCATACTATGCGCTGGTGCATCTGGCCCGGCTGGACAGGGGCCAGCGCGTGCTCATCCACTCGGCCATGGGTGGCGTAGGGCAGGCCGCCATTGCACTCGCAAGGCACGTGGGTGCGGAGATCTATGCCACGGCAGGCAGCGAAGCCAAGCGAGAGCAGCTGCGCGCCATGGGAGTGCGCGCGGCCTTCGATTCGCACAGCGTTGAGTGGTTCGAAGAACTGATGCTGGCAACAGGTGGCGAAGGCGTAGACGTGGTTCTCAATTCCCTGGCCGGGCCTCACGTGCCCCTTTGTCTGCAGGGCCTGCGAGCGGGGGGCTGGCACTGCGAGATAGGCAAGGTCGACATATATTCCGACAGTTCGCTCGACCTGCGCGTATTCCGCAAGAACCTGCGGTTTGTCGCCATCGACATGGATCGCCTGATGGTGGACGATCCGGTCCTTTCGCGCAAGATTTCCGAAGCCTGCATCGAATTGCTCGAACGCGGGCAGGTGCCGCCGCTACCGGTAACTGCATTCACATACGGGGAGTACGCGACGGCGCTGCGGCTGATGACTGCGGGCCAGCACCAGGGCAAACTGGTGCTGAAGGCACCGCCTTCGCCCACGGAGAGGGACTTCGCCGTGGTTGACCGAAGGCCGTTCCTTGATCCGAACGCCACGTATTTCGTGACCGGTGGGCTGGGCGGATTCGGACAGCGGCTGCTGCCCTACCTGGTAACGGCCGGAGCCCGTCACCTTACGCTGATGGATCGTGATCCGGAGCGCCGGCGCACAGCCTACTGGCTGCGCCAGTCCACTACACTGGCATCCATAGGCAAGGACGTGGAAATCGACCTGGTCCAGGGCGACGTGGCAATCGAGGCCGATGTCCGGCGGTGCATTGCAAACGTGAAGAAACCGCTGAAAGGGGTCTTTCACCTCGCCGGTACCCTGGACGACAGTTTATTGCCAGACATGACACCCGAGTCCGTCTCCCGCGTATTCGCCCCAAAGGCGCATGGAGCTCTGCATCTTCACCGCGCAACGGCCGGGCTGGACCTAGACCACTTCGTGCTGGTTTCGTCCACCACGGCGACATTCGGCAACGTGGGCCAGGTCAACTACGGCGCAGCCAACGCCTTCCTGGATGGCCTCGCCGCCTACCGGCGCCGGCAGGGTCTGCCGGGCTTTGCCTACAACCTGGCCGCTGTTGTCGATGCGGGCATGGCCGCACGCAATCTGGGCGTGCTGCGCCTCATGCGGGCTGCCGGCATGCCGCCGGTTAGCAGCTACTTTGCCATTGCCAATCTCGACTATGCGCTGCGCGCAATGCAAGGCAGCGACCACCTGATCACAGCGCTCTTCAAGCGGGTCCTCTGGAGCGTGGACTCCGACGACTACATGCGCACAGGTCGCGCGATCAGTAATCAGGATGCGTTTAGTGCGGGTGCTGACGAGCAGCTGACGGTCGAGGGCATTATGATGCAGATTGCTGCGAAGGTCGCGGAACTCTGCGGCCACGATGAAGGCGGCGCGGACGAGCCGCTCTCCAGTTTTGGACTCAACTCCATCTCTGTTGCCGAATTGGGTGCATTCATCCAGAGCGAATTCAATTACCAGGCCAGTGCGCTCGAGCTCATGACTACGGCGTCTTGCCAGTCGCTGGCGCATGCCATCGTCTATGGGGCCAAGACCGAAGAGGAGGCAGAGGCAGACACTGAAGGCAACGGACAGGCCAGTGCTCGCATCGCCGCTGCGCGACGTACGCAGCGCAAGCCCTCCGCGTTTGCCTGCGCCCCGCAAGACCATTTTCCGGCCAACGCCCTCTACGGATAGAGCACGGCATACGACCGATACAATTGACCTGGCAGGTTAGCGCCTCATGACCGACGCACCCACAAAGAGCAGTGCAATACCTCCGCTTGCCGGCCGGCTTCCGCCGCAATGCCAAAAGGACTTGCGGGCGATGCGCGGATTCATTCATGCGACGAAGGCGCATGAAACGGCCGCTGATGCCACAGCGCCAGACCAATTCCGGGAGGTCCTGCTTACCGGTGCGACGGGTTTCGTCGGGCGTTTCATGCTCCGGGAGCTCCTTGAGCAGGACGATAACCTGGTGGTGCATTGCCTGGTACGGACCAAAGACGCCGACCAGGGACTCGAACGTCTGCGCGACGCGCTGACCGCAGCTGAAATCTGGCAGGAGGAGTATGCCCGGCGCATTTGCATCGTTGCCGGCGACATGACCCGGGAGCGCTTCGGGCTCCCGCGTGATGAATTCGACCGTCTCTGTGCGTGCATCGACGCGGTATATCACCTGGCCGCCAGAGTGAGCCTCGTCCTGTCCTACAACGATAGCCGCGAGCCCAACGTGCTCGGTCTTCGCTCGCTGCTCCGCCTGTGCCTGAGCACCCGTCTGAAGCACTTCTTCCATGCCTCTACGCTGGGCATTTTCCCCGAGTATTTCTGCGATTTTGCCCGGGAGTTCAGCCAAAGCTACATCGGTGACCAGGCGCAGCCCGACCTCGGACAAATGAAAAGGATGTTTCCGCTTGGAGCCATGGGATATTCCTGGAGCAAGCTCGTCGCGGAGCAAGCCTTGCTATACGCCATAGCCGCTGGCCTTCCCGGTGCCATCATCCGCCTGCCCCTGATGGGGCCTGCGAGCACCGGCTACACGCAGATGAACAGCTTTCCGGCGCGACTGCTCGCAGCCGCCACGCAGCTTGAAAAGATTCCGAAGGGACTAACCATTCAACGCAATCCCGAGCCGGCAGATGTCGTCAGCGAAATATTCGTCGCAATTTCCCTGAACGCGGACCGGCGGTTTACAATCTACAACTGTTGTGATCCGAAGCCGCCCCACGACGACGTCGAACTTGCCGATTTCGGTCTGTTTTGGCAAACCGTCTCCTATGATTCCTTTCGGCGCTCGTGCCAGGCCCTTGGCAACCGGTCTCCGCTGTATGGACAGTGGGTGCTGCTTGATCACTTCGCACCTTACTGGTTTGACGAAGACCAGCGTGATCGATCGCTTCCGATCAGCGACCGCGCCATCCGGCAGGACTGCCCGCGCGCCATCAAGTGGCCGGCATTGCTGATAAAGCACGCCCGGTCCTTCGGCTGGATTCGGCGTCACAGCGAAGAATGGCCCTTCCCGGTCCCACGAGGCCGCCTCGACTTCGAGGGCCTCATGGCTCAGGCAAGGCGCTACGCCGAGCGCATGTCCGTGCCCTTCTCGAAGACGTACCCAGAGTGGCTGCAAGCTGGGCTGAAGCAGCTCGTCGATGCGCTGAAGTCCCCCGACGCCGGCGTGGTTCAGTCCCGGCTCGTACTTATCAACTACCGGCTTACGCGCTCGCTTCGCGACACCGCGATGCTTGCCCAAGAGCGGCAGAAGCACCCTGATATTGACCGGCAAGAAGTCACACAGCCCGTTTTCATCGTCGGCATCAACCGTACGGGAACCACGTTCCTGCAGCGCCTCCTGGCACGGGATCCCAAGTTCTGGACCCTGCGACGCTACGAAACCACGCAACCCGTTCTGGCCTCTGGGGCCTACGCTACCGTCGCGGGCACCGCCGAAGATCCCCGCCGCGCGTACGGGGAGGAGTTGATGGACGCTACGAAGTTCGCAGACACGCTGGCCGGCCTGCATCGCGTCGACCCTGACGAGCCGGAAGAAGACGTAATGCTTTTTTGGCTTGCCTTCAAGGCCTGGACGTACACGGTTGCCTACTACGTACCAGAATACGGCCGCTGGCTTGCAGATGCCGGATCGCGTGATGCCTATGCGCACCACCGACGGGTCATGCAGCACTTTACATGGCAGCGACGTCAGCGAGATGACCGTCGTCGGATGACCTGGCTGCTCAAGATGCCGTTCCATCTGATGGAGCTGGAGGCACTCCTGGAAGCATATCCCGACGCCCTGTTCATCCAAACGCACCGGGACCCGGCGGACTTCATGGGGTCGTGGAACAGTATGGTGGAGCGTATACGCTCGCTTACCATAGAGCCGCGGCCGCTACACGAAACCGGCGTGGAGCAGCTGGAACAGATGAGCCGGATGCTCAATTACGCGACGCAGTTCAGGGAATCACGGCCGGATCTCGAATCGCGGTGGGTAGATGTCCGATTTACTGATCTGGTAGCCGCTCCGGTCGCGGTCGCAAATTCCATCTACGAACAGTTCGGATGGCACCTGGATACTGCTGCCAAACGCGCCATGCGAGCCTGGCTGATAGTCCAGGCGGCGCAGCGCCAAAAGGAGCCGCGCCACCGCTACCGTCTTGAGGACTACGGCCTGAACGCCGAAACCGTTTACAATGCCTTCTCGCCGTATCGAGAATTCGTCGCGGCCCGCCGCATCATGTAACCACGCTCAGGATCGATGCATGGGCCGGTCGCAGGCCCGCGCTCCGGAAGCCCCCGCTTTGGCAAACCCGTCCAGCTTGCTCCCGCGCCGGAGATCACGCCATGGATTCAGCCTCTTCGCACACAGGTCCCCTTCTGAGCGGCGAGGCGAAGAGCACCCCTCCTGTAAGCGCCATTGTCACCATGGGCGCGAAAATGGCGGTCCTGAGCCTGACCATTACCGTACTGATGGTCATTGTGGTAGCCCGGGCTGCAGGCCTGGATCAAGACGAAACGGCCTGGTTCATGTTTGCGTCAGTGCTCGTAACCGGTGCTACATCCGTAATGCATGCGTTTCGTTTTGGACGTGTCGGGACGGGACAGATGCTTGTAGCATCGGGCACCGGCGTCTTCATCGCGGTCGCCGTTCAGGCGCTGAGAGCCGGCGGCCCCGGGCTTCTCGCAGCCCTGGTGGTGGTCTCTGCCCTGTTTCAACTGCTGCTCTCCGTCCGGCTCTCAATCTTGAGACAAATCATGACCGCGAGGATCGCAGGCACGCTCATTATGCTTGTCGGCGTCTCGGTCGTGCCGACCATCCTGCACCTGATCAATGACCTGCCGCAGGGAGATGGCCCGCTTGGAGCCCGGCTGAGCGCGCTGGCCACGGTCTTCGCAATTGTCGCATTGATGCCATTCTCACGGGGGGCTCTGCGACAGTGGATGCCGGTCGTGGGCATAGGGACGGGCGCGGTTGTAGGCGCCTTTTTTGGACTCTACGACGTGGCGCGCGTGGCGCAGGCATCCTGGGTGGGCCTCCCCCGGCTGACCTGGCCGGGCTTCAATCCTGGTTTCGACCATGCGTTCTGGGCACTGCTCCCCGGCTTTCTGTTGGCAACGCTGATCATTTCCCTGCGCGGCATCAGCACCGCCGTGGCAGTCATGCGCCTCTCGCAGCCTGCATCGAAATCCGTCGACTTCCGGCTGGTTCAGAATGCCGTAACCACGGAAGGCATCGGCAATCTTGCGGCCGGTCTGGCGGGAGCACTGCCTGGCCTGGCGATGCTGTCAAATGCCTCGTTTTCCAAGACCTCAAGAATAAAATCCCGCCACATCGGTACCGCCGCCGGCATCATGGTCGTTGTCCTGGCATTCTCCCCCAAGGCACTGGCCCTTGTAGCCTCCATCCCTGGCCCCGTGTTTGGGGCATATATCCTTCTGGCGATGGGAATTCTTTTCCTGATTGGCGCAAGGATGGTGGCCAAGGACGGCCTGGACCGCCAGGGCGGGCTGATCGTGGGAGTCTCCGTTTTAGTAGGCATCGGCGTTCAGGTCAACCTGATCGCACCAGGCTTCTTCGCCTCGTTCATGGAAGGTGCGCTCGACAACGCGATGACCACGGGCGGGCTGTGCGCCATGATGCTGACCGGAGCCGTCCATCTCACGTACTCCCGTGCCCGAAAGCTCGAAATGACGCTCGAATTGGAAGGGCTGGGAAGGCTGCAGGAATTCCTTCGCGGTTTTGCATCGAAGGGCAAGTGGGACGAAGCGACGACCAGGCGCCTGGAGGCTGTCGGCGAGGAGGTTCTGCTGACCCTGCTGAAACGCCACGGCGAGGGCGCCGATAGCAGGCGCCGGCGCTTGCGGCTCCTGGCCAGAAAAGCGCGTGGCGGCGCCGCGCTGGAATTCATCTCCGTAGTCGACGCCGAAGAGAATCTGGAAGACCAGGTTGCGCTATTGAGCAGCCAGATCGACGTGGACCTGCTTGAGGCAGAAGTATCGCTCAGAATCCTGCGGCACCTGGCGGCTTCGGTGCGTCACCAACAGTTCCACGGAGCGGATATAATCACCGTGCGCATAGACGTGACCAAGGACTCAAGGCGAACGCCAGGGACGCCATAGTACTTGCCGAGCACCTGCAAGCCTCCCGGAGCCGCGCAGCTAGTTCGCTGGTGCCGGCGACCGCAGGACGCGGTGGCATCCGAGCCTTGGGCCACACGCGACCTCCGATCCCCGGCCAAGCGATGTGACCTTCGCGTGATCGGCGGCCATAGTGTGGCAAGTGCGTTTCGCAAGGCTGCATGCCGGCCACCAGCATGGCGATTCCGACAGGCGGTAAGGATCTGTGCAGCACATTCCATGCTCGCTGTTACTACTCCAGGAAGAGCTCCGACTCTTCGCAGGAATACTTTGTGAGCATCAGGAAGCCCCTCATGATGCGGATTACAACCTCGCGCAGCGGATTTCTCGCAACTACGTCAACGAGCTTATTGAATTGACGGGGCATGCCTTCGCGATTGGACGGACGGTCGAAGGGGCCCCGCAAGCAGACATGTACGTCACGGGCTTGCTGATGGTGAATAGCCTGCAGGGTGGAGGAAGATAATCCACGAATCGACGGGCGCTCGGCGCGACGCATTGCCAACTCCTATTCCAGCCCGGCGCGCCGCTGAAGCAGCATCTCCCGGCGGCAGGGCCCTGCCCGCCTCCAAGACGATAGCCGCGTTCCAGGTGAAGGCCTCGCAACGGGCCCGTTCTGACACAGCATTGCAGTGTTCACCTCGCGATCCTACTAGCCACGGACCCGGATTGTACCGCCGTCAGGTACATGAGAGGAACGTTGCCGCGCGGGAAAGAGTGAAATAAGTTCTAAATACACTGCAATAATTCGCACTCTTCACGTCACGGCCAGACGGGTCCGCGCAATCCTTCAATTCTCATGCAATACGATTTACCGGCGCCCACGCTGCTTGACTATCAGGGCAACGGCCAGATTACTGATCAGGAGTTTGCAGACGACGTTCTGCCCTCCTACCTGGCATCCGTCCGGCAGTACCTGCACGCCCATCCAGAGACCGGTTTTCAGGAGCGGGAAACATCCGCTTTCCTGCAGGAGCAACTTGCCGAGCAGGGCCTGCTTTGCGATGGTCCCATCGCCGAGACCGGATTCTACGTAGACATTGAGGGCGCCAAGTCCGGACGCGCGGTCGGATACCGATGCGACATGGACGCGCTGCCCCTGCAGGATGCCAAGCAGGCACCGTATGCCTCCCGCAATCCGGGCGCCGCGCACGCGTGCGGCCACGATGCGCACATGGCCGTGGGTCTTGGTGTGGCCCTCGCGCTCAGCCGAATCAAGTCACAGCTCGCGGGGCGTGTCCGCGTGTTCTTCCAGCCCAATGAGGAAGGTACGCCCAGCGGCAGCGTGCCCATGATCCGGGACGGTGTGCTCAATGGTCTGGAGGGCGTCTATTGCATTCACGTCGATCCCACGCTGGATGTCGGCTCCTACGGGCTGGCCGATGGTACGGTTACGGCGGCCCTGGACCGATTCGGGGTGCGGCTTGACGCATCCAGCACCGGTCACTCTGCACGTCCCCATCAGACGCGGGACCTGATTTGGATAGCCACGCAGCTCCTGAACCTGTTCTACCAGTACGCCGGGCGCATAACCGATGTCCGCAATCCCGCCATCCTGACAGTATGCTCTTTTCGGGGCGGGGAGATTCACAACGTCATGCCCTCGGAAGTGGAATTCCAGGGTACGCTCCGAACACTCGACGATCGGGACAGGGAATTCCTCAAGCAATACATGCGGCACACGGCCGAGCAGATTGCCGCGCTGCATGATGTCCACCTGGAACTGGAGTTTCAAAGCGGCATGCCGTGTGTGGTAAACGATGCCAGGATGCTTGTGCTGGTAAGGGAGCAGATCGTCCAGCTGTTCGGCGAAAAGGCACCGGTAGACATCCCGGTTCCGAGCATGGGCTCCGAGGACTTTGCCCATTACCTGGACTATGTGCCAGGCTTTCTCCTGCGGGTAGGCACCCGAGGCAGCAGGCACACGAGCCACATGCTGCACGATGCCAATTTCGACGTCGACGATGCGGCGCTTGGGCCAGCCGTAAAGCTGATGAGCCAGGTGCTCCAGCACCATCTCGCCACGCGCCCGCTGGCCTGAAACGCCTTCGGCCCTCTGGCGTACGCTCTGTCCGGTCCCGGCGCGAGAGAGACGGAATACAACAGCCACCAGACGCTCCGCTGCACCGGCCGCACGGTGGAACAGCGACTTATGCCTAGGGTAGCATAGTTTGCCTGCGGCGTGAATATACTGTGAAGCACATGCAAACCGACACCATGGCGCCAAGTGCACCCGTTGCACTCAGTCCAAGGGCGGCTGAGGAGGTCAGAAGCCTCATCGCTTCCAAGTCAATACCCGAAGGATACGGACTCCGCGTGGGCGTGCGAGGCGGTGGTTGCTCCGGCATGAGCTACATCCTCGGCTTTGACAAGCTGAGAGAGCATGATCTGACTTTCGACGCGGACGGCATCGAGCTCTACATTGACAAGCGCCACGGTCTGTACCTTATGGGCACAACCATCGATTATCACGATGGCCTCAGCGCCCGCGGGTTTACATTCGATAACCCGAATGCCACGCAGCGATGCGGATGTGGCTCAAGCTTCGCCGCATAACACACCCGCGAAAGCGCCCCTCAAACACCCTGCTGTAGTGATCCGGCCGACCAACGGGAGCATGTGACATGGAAGGCAACTTTTCCAATCGGGTCCGCGATGTAATTTCCTACAGCAGGGAAGAGGCCATCCGGCTGGGGCATGATTATATCGGCACAGAGCATCTGCTCCTCGGGATAATTCGTGAAGGTGAAGGCGTCGCCGTCAAGATTCTGAAGAACCTGGGCTGCGACCTCTTCAAGCTCAAGAAGGCGATAGAGGATACCGTCAGGAATACCGGCGGCACCCTCACGGTGGGGAACATCCCGCTTACCAAACAGGCAGAGAAAGTCCTCAAGATTACCTATCTCGAGGCCAAGCTGTACAAGAGCGACGTAATCGGTACCGAGCACCTGCTGCTGAGCCTGCTGAGAGACGACGAGAATATTGCGGCGCAGATCCTGCAGCAGAGCTACTCTATCACGTATGACGCCATGCGCGGGGAGCTGGACGCCATCATGAGCGGCAAGATCTCCTCGCGGGGCGGCGGTGCCGAAACCGGCCGCTCATCAGC
>CAZXEU010000071.1:0-5670 GCA_964639665.1 uncultured Rhodothermaceae bacterium
CAAGCTGAAAAAACCAAGACTGCATAGCGGCTAGGTGCTCCCGCTCCGGCAAGCCCGCCTGGTCCTCCCCCTTCCAGCTGCGTTGCTCCCCTGCAGCTAAACCGCCGCCGCCGGATACCTGTACTTTACCGCACGCTTACGGAAGAACCGCGTGTTTCGTCAGACTGGTTCATCCATCTTCGCTCACATCCTTGCTTTAGGTAGAACGCTTTCTTGGTGTCATCCCGTAGGCCCTTGTAGCGTCTGAAATCCTCAGTCTCGCTGCTTTTTGAGGCCTTGTTCTTGACGACATAGAAATTCAAGATGCCAAAGAGATCATCGTAACTCACCAGGCCGGATATGTGGTCTTGGTCGGGGTGAGAAGAGATGAACCGGCAAACTCCCTTTCCTTTCCTTTGGCCCGCAATTTCTTCAAGGATTTCATTCTTGCGATCGTCCGGCAGGCAGCAATCGATAACCGTGAAGTTATCTGTGCCGTGCCGGATGTAGAACATGTCGCCGTTACCCACGGCTAGGGATTTCACGATGCACATTTGGAGACTCAAGGTCGAGTGCCGCCTCAATTAGGTATCGAGCGTAGCGGTCAGCGCTGATACGGACAGTCTCCGACTGAACGCCGATCAGCCACCCCAAGGCGATACAGATTGTCAGTAGATTGGCGACTAAGGCTGCTGGTAGGACGATGCCATCACTATTCCATCCGAAAAAAAGGGATAATCCTGAAGCCACGAGCGCAAGCGCGGCCACCGGAATACCAACCGGCTTTAGACTAAGCAGGTTTCGCCGAAAGCCGTACTCGATATTGCCCTTGTAGACAAGATGAAAACGCTTAGAATCGCGCGTCAGCCGACGAATTTCATCGACAGCAGAGCTATACAATTCAATGGCCAAATCTCGTTCTCTATCCTCTTCCTCAGCCGAGGGTATTTGGAGACCGAGCGCCCGCAATTGAGCATGGACGCGTAATCGAGTGGTAGGATTGAATTCCTCGTTGTTGTGCTGCAAGAATCGCGTAGCGGGCGGTCCACCCCAAGAGTCCCATAGAGATTGCTCTAGCCGTTTCCCTAAGTCCGAAGCGACTTGGCTCATGAAATACGATAGTGGCAGGAAAACGATTGCCGATGTTCCGGCGAGACGTAAGTTCAGTCCTTCCGGGAGAACTGCAGCGACCGCTAATACTATCGGTGCAGCAGTAAGGTATACTGGAAATACACGGGCTTTCCAAGTGTAGTTATCGAACTTTAGGTCCATATCGTATCATGCCCTTTCTACGTTTAACATTGTAGCTCGCGTGGTAGAGTCGAACCGCATGAATGCTCGCTTGATGCGAGGTGTCAAGATGCGGTGCAAACGATTTCCGCACAGATTCTGACCGTGGTTTGATGCGGAGATTTTGGCAATAAGAGTTGTGACTTTGGTTGCCTGAGCAAGGCTTGGAAAATCGTGTAAACGTGGGGAAGCCTTGGCTGGTCCTACCGGCCAAGGCGTAATTGCGTGTATGCGACTCCAGAGCAAGCCAGAATGCGGGAGGAGGGTGCTGTGGGTTGATACAAGAATCACGCGGCCAATGCCGATGTAGGATGAGTTAGGCGACAAGTAACAGCGGTGCCGATTTCCGTGATGGTCGTCGCTTTGGGCACGTCCAGCGTCGAGTTACTCGATCTTGGAATCCTGCTTCTGTTTGGCGGAGGATTCGATGGCGAAGGTAAGGTTCCACAGGGGGTGATAGTCCCTTGATTAGCGGCCGCTTCCGATTGGGCCGAGCCCGTCACCTCGGCGGCTTCCCGGTCTCCTTTCGTGGCGGCAAGAAAAACCAGCGCATTGGCAGGGATCCCAATACGATTCCACGGAAGCTAATCAGATGGCATCAGCTGCCGCACCGACCTCGCAGCTGGATCCGTCAATCAAGCTTGGGTTGCCGTTCAGGGCGATCAGTCAGATTGCTGCTCCTCTTCGCCCCAGGCTTTTCTTAGCGAGGCCTGACGCCTTTTGTCGGCAAAGCGGGCTACATATATGGAGCCCTCATAAAGCAGGAAAAGGGGCGCAGCCACGAGAATCTGCGATATCGGCTCAGGCGGTGTCAGCAGGGCGCCCAGAATCAGCACAACGGGCAAGGCAAACTTGCGGTATCTCCTGAGCCGCTCCGGCGTAGCGATACCCAGCTTGGCCAGGAAGTACACGACTACCGGCAGTTGGAAGAGAAGCCCTGCCCCAAAGGCCGACGTGGTCAACATGCTGAAGTAGCGCGTAACGTCGAAATCGTTGACGATCTGTGGCGCGATCTGAAACGAATTGAGAAACTGGAGAGCGATCGGCATCAGCAGCAGGTATCCGAAGGCCACGCCGATCAGGAAGAAAACCGTGGCGAATATAGCCGCAAATCTCAGGCTGGCCCTTTCGCTCGGATAAAGGCCGGGCTTCACGAACTTCCAGAGGAAATACACGAAAACCGGAAAGCCCAGCACTACGCCGACAGATACGATGATCCCCACGAGCGCGAAGAATTGCCCCGTCATGGTGCGATTTTGCAGCTGCAGGGTCTCGGCCTCGATGCCAAATACCCGGTACATGAAGAAATCCTCTTGCGCCGGGCCGAGGAGTATCACTTCAGAAATCCAGCTACGGAAGAAGGCGGCGACTATGGTCGCAACGAACACTGCTGCAATGCCCTTGAGCAGGGCCCAGCGAAGATCCTCCAGGTGCTCCAGGAAGGACATTTCGCCGCCGCCCGGCAGCGACCCTTCGTCTTCCTTGGACGGCAACGTCTTCATGTACCCGGCGCCATCGGGTGAAGAATCCGTTTCACATCAGTGATCCGTCGGTACTGGCAATGCCCCGGCGGTCCACAAGGAATGGGCCCGTGCTGCAACCACGCCCTGCTACGACCTGCCCCGTAGCCGGTTCGTTTCCCAGCGCTTGGGAGCCGGCGGCACCTCGTCCTGTTCGTACCGCGGATTGTCCGTGCTCGGGGCGTGTGCTGTATACCCGTTGCTTTGCTGAAGCGGTGCAGCTACCGGCCTTGAACGAGCGCGGCTCATATGGCCGGACACTTATCGGATTGCACCTGTGTCCTGTCGAAACGCTTGCGCTGTAGCCGTATTGCTAGTTCGCTGTAATATAGTCGACAGCCAGACTCGCAAGGGCGCGGACGCCAACGGCCAGCGCACCCTCGTCCGCGAAGAAGTACGGAGAGTGGTTTCGGGGGGCGGTCTCAGGATCCTGGTCGAGAGGAGTTACGCCGAGGAAGAAGTACAGGCCCGGAACCTCCTGCGCGAAATACGAAAAGTCCTCTGCGCCCGTTACCTGCGACGCGACCACCACGCCGTCCGTGCCCGCCACACGCTCCAGGGACGGGAGCATCTTTGCCGTAAGGGCCGGATCGTTGACCGTGACGGGATATCCGCGGTCTATTTCGACCTCGGCCGTCGCTCCCGCGCTTTCGGCGATGCGATGCGCGGTGCGGCGCACGCGGTTTTCGATGGCATCCCGAACGTCAGGAAGGAAAGTCCGGATCGTGCCGGTCATCTGCACCTCATCCGGAATGATATTGCCGCGGACGCCGCCATGGATTGACCCTATAGTGACAATCGAAGGCGTGGCCGTAACGTCCAGCTGCCGGCTCGCTACGGTCTGCAGTCCCAGCACGATTTGCGCAGCCACCACGATCGGATCTACCCCGCCCCAGGGAAGGGCTCCGTGCGTCTGCTTTCCGGTCACCTTGATCCGGAGTCCGTCCGCACTGGCCATGAATGGTCCCGGGCGGTAGGCTATCTGCCCGACCGGCGCCGGCCATACGTGCAGTCCGAAGACCACGTCGGGTCTGGGGTCGAGGAAGGCTCCTTCCCGGAGCATCAATTCGGCTCCGCCTTCCTCGCCGGCAGGCGGGCCCTCTTCGGCCGGCTGGAAAATGAATTTAACCGAGCCAGGCAGCTCGTTTCGCATGCCGGCCAGCACTTCGGCAACGCCCATCAGTATCGCCACGTGGTTGTCGTGACCGCAGGCATGCATGACGCCAACTTCCTGCCCGCTGTATACCGTGGTGACCTTCGAGGCGAACGGAAGATCAACCATTTCGGTAACGGGCAGCGCATCCATGTCGGCGCGAAGTGCCACCACGCGGCCCTCCTGCGCGCCCCGCAGGAAGCCGACGACGCCCGTATGGGCCACCTCGGTCCGAACCTCCAAGCCCAGGCCGGCGAGGTGCTCGGCTATCAGGGCACCGGTCCGGAACTCACGGTTACTGAGCTCCGGGTTGGCGTGGATGTCTCTGCGCCATTCGATCACCCGCTCGGTGACTGCTTTCGTTCGCTCGTCTACCTCAGAGCGGAGACTGGCGCGGTCCGCCGATTGGGCGCGGGCGGAAAGGCAAACGAACAGCAGGCTGGCAAGATAGCAGGCATGTTTCATGGCGCTCTACCAGGCCCTTATCGCAGCACGTTGAATAGCCTGCTGTACTTGATCGTGATGCTGCGCTGCTGCGGGCCGCCGAAAAATTCGGTTGTTTCGCTTACTTCGTTGAATACAATGAAGAGTCCCGTGTTGGCCGCTTGCAGCCAGCCGAGGCGAAGATTGGCCGACCAGATTTCGGCGCTGTCGTTGTACTGGAACAGGCTCTGAACGTAGAGACGGGGCGTAAACGAATACGATACGCGAGCGCGGAACAGGTTCGTGACGAAATCACCTCCCGGCAGGCTAATGTCGTTGTAAGACAGGTTGAATTCGGCGGTTAGGGCTTCGTTGGCGCGCACGCGCAGAATGCCTGACAGGTTTCTCCGCTGGCCGCCGAAGAATCCGCCGATAAAGTTGCGGCTGCTGAAGCTGATCTTTGCGCCCTGGTTGGTGATAAACACCAGCTGGGCCTCGGCGTGATCATACGTGCCGGGCTCCACAAACACATCCCTGGAAATCTCGAAGACGTTGTGTACACCCTCGCGCGTCAGATTGATGCCCGTATGGATCTCGTAGCCGTTCTTCCATTCCCAGTGGGTATCAATATGCCAGCGCCCCCCCTCCTGGAAGCCCTCAAAATCCCAGTAGCCCTGGTAGCTCACGTGGGGCCGGATTTCGTGGAGGCCGATGAGCGCTTCCGGACGCCACGTGTAGAACACCAGTCCGGTCAGCTTCCTGTATTCGCTGCTGCGCCGCAGAAAGCCCATCTCCGGATTGAAATTGTCGGCCACTTCCGTGTACGTGGAGTTGAGGCGCCACACATTTGAGACGTAGTCGACATTGAGGTTGTAAGCGTATTCCTGCCCGCTCAGATGGGGAGAGAAGGTCCGCGCTACGAAACCTGACATGTTGAGGAATTCGCCCACGCCGACCCTGCCGTCCAGGGCGACTGTCTGGTTGCCATCGGCAGGCAAACCATCACCCTCCCTGTCCAGCGTGACCGAGCTCGTGCTGAGCCGGTTGGTGGCCATGAGTCCGACCGAGGAGCGATTGGGCAGATCCTTTCGCACGCGCGCGACCGAGAAATTGTTGGCGGCGGCCGCTCCCGCCACCTCCTCCGTCTGCATGTTGAGCAGGCCCACGTTCAGGCCCGCTACCTGCCCGGACATGCGCGCGCCGCCGAGGATGGGAATTGCCTCGCCGGCCGGGCCGATCCCGATTCTGCGGCTGAAGAAGAGCTCGACCTCCTGGCCGCTGAATTCCGACACGCCGACGCTGAAC
>CAZXEU010000072.1:0-7584 GCA_964639665.1 uncultured Rhodothermaceae bacterium
GTCACCAGGTGCCGCCAAGAATCCCGTCTCGCCGTCCACTACAAGCGAACGGCTCCCGGCGGCGTCGGCACAAACGGCGGGCAGTCCCGAGGCCATGGCCTCCAGCGTCACATTGCCAAACGTCTCCGTATCGCTGGGGAAAAGAAAGATGTCAGACGAGGCATAGACGGTCGCCAGCTCAGTGCCGGACAGAGGGCCGGTAAACACTGTATTTGGCAAGCGACCGCCGAGCTCGGAGCGGGCCGGGCCGTCACCTACCACGACACTCTTGTGAGCGATACCTCGGGCCTCCAACGCATTTATGACCTCAGCAAAGACAAACAGGCCTTTCTCCCAAACGAGACGGCTTACGAATGCTACTACCACGTCATCGGTGCCTATGCCCCGGGAATGTCTCCAGGCCAGGTTGCGATGTGTCGGCGCGAACCGGGCCGTGTCGACGCCACGTGACCAAAGTCGCAGACCCTTGCGAATTCCGTGCGATCGCAGTTCGGCAGCCATGGCGGGCGTGGGAACATAGACGTGGCGGCACTGCTCGTAAAACCACCGGGCGTAACGCCAGGCCGTCCCTTCAAACAGGTCCATGCGATACCACTTGTTGTAGCTGGCGAAATACTTCAGATATGCGCCAAAATGGGTGTGATACGAAGCAACCACGGGGATTCGGCGGGAGGTCGCCCATCGCAGGGCCTGGAGGCCTACATAATCCGGCGTGGCGATATGCACAAGGTCCGGGGCAAATTCCTGAAGCCTTGCCCTCAATTTTCGGGGAAGGCCCAGCGACAGCCGGTAGTCGCTGCGTCCGGGCACGGGCACGGACGGCACCGGGACCAGGGTACCCGCGTGTTCGAATGGCGGAGGATGCCGGGACGTGGGAGAAAAGACCAGCAATCGGACACCCAGGGCTTCCATATGGCCAACCAGACGGTTCAGCGTCAGCGTGACCCCGTCATAAATGTGGTTGTAGGCTCCAGTAAATAGCGCAATCCTTTTGCCGCTGAGGGCCGAATGGCGGTAACCTTCAAAAAGGCCTGTCATGGATTCGGGCCGGATTCTCCGTTGCGGCCGTGCCTCAAAACCTGCGCTATTACAACCTCGGGACATAAATGCGGCAGAACTGGTGGGAGCCCACAACAACGCATAGCCATAAGACGCGACGTATACGCAAAAGGTATCACGCCGCGAGCAATGGACGGAGAAACCGGCCCGTGTGGCTCGCCGGGTGCGCTGCCACTTCCTCGGGTGGCCCTGCGACAACGACGCGTCCTCCCGCGTCGCCTGCTTCCGGTCCAAGATCGATAACCCAGTCCGCACACTTGATGACATCCAGGTTATGCTCAATGACCAGGACAGTATGCCCCTGCTCGACCAGACGGTTGAATGCCAGTAGCAGTTTGAGGATGTCGTCGGGGTGCAGCCCCGTAGTAGGCTCATCAAGGATGTAGAGCGTCCTTTTCTGCGAGCGGCGAGCCAGGTAGGCCCCAAGCTTGATTCGTTGTGCCTCGCCGCCGGAAAGCGTCGTCGCAGGTTGACCGAGCGTCAGGTAGCCGAGGCCGATCTCCTGGAGGATCCGCAGACGGTTACAAACGGCCGTCTCCTCTCGGAAGAACTCCACCGCCTCGTCCACCGTCAGCCCCAGTATGTCGTCGACGTTCTTGTGCCGGTATCTGATTTCGAGTACATCCTTGGTATAGCGCTTTCCCCGGCAATCCTCGCATTCCAGCGACAGGTCCGCCAGGAACTGCATTTCGACCTTTACAACGCCTTCTCCCTGGCAGCCTTCGCACCGGCCACCGGGAACGTTGAAGGAAAAGTAACCTGGCTTGCGTCCCCGAATTCGCGCCTGGTTTGTGCCAGCGAGCAACTGGCGTATGGCGTCAAAGGCCTTGGTATAGGTAGCGGGATTCGATCGCGGGGACCTGCCAATGGGACTCTGATCGACCATTTCGACACCGCCGACAAGGCCGTGGCCGCGGAGTGCATCGTATGCACTGCCGCTCACCTGGTCCGAGGTCTCGCCTAATTCTGAGCGGAGTCCCTTGTAGAGCGTCTCGTGAACCAGCGTGGACTTGCCAGATCCGCTCACCCCCGTAACGCAGGTTACCACGCCGAGAGGAAACCGAGCCGTGACATGCTTGAGATTGTGAAGGCGAGCTCCCTCTACGACAAGGGCGTGCGACCGGTCAGCGACACGCCGGGCCTTGGGCAGGGGAATCCGCTTCCTGCCGGACAGGTATGCACCCGTAAGGGAATCCTTGTCCTTGATGATATCCTGGTACGGGCCTTCGAACATCAGCTTCCCGCCACGCGCTCCGGCACCGGGTCCGAGGTCGGTGATGTGGTCAGCTCTGCGTATGACTTCCGGCTCGTGCTCTACCACAATCACAGTATTACCGATGTCTCGAAGGTGCTCCAGGACGCCTACCAGCCTGTCCGTGTCACGCGCGTGCAGCCCAACCGTGGGTTCGTCCAGAACGTACAGGGATCCCACTAATGAACTGCCCAGCGCCGTCGCCAGGTTTATGCGCTGGTTCTCGCCACCTGAGAGCGTGCGCGACTGCCTGCCGAGCGTAAGGTAGTCAAGCCCGACATTGACCAGAAACCGCAGGCGTTTGCGTATTTCTTCCAGAATGATGTGTGCGGCTCGTTCCTGAAACGCAGACAGCGCCAGCTTGTCGAAAAAGTCTGCCGCCTCATACGTGGTAAGCTCCATCAGCTGTCCGATGTGCTGGCCGCCTACGACGACGTTCAGGGCTTCCTTCCGCAGGCGATATCCCCTGCATTCCGAACACTTGCCATATCCAAGAAACCGGGCCCGGTGTATGCTGTCCTGCATCCGGTACGAACGCCTTTCCAGCTCTTGCATGAAAGGGAGGATTCCGATGTAGGCGTCTTTGCCTTCCCAGACTAGTGCCTGCGCTTCGGCAGACAATTGACAGTATGGAATGGATGTATTGATTCCGCTGCTTCTTGCCGCACGCTCGAGCGCTACCTGGTGATGATGCCATCTGCGGCCGTGAAATGCCGCGACAGCTCCACCTCCGAGGGATTGTTCCGGATCCGGTATAACCCGGCGCCGGTCCAGTTGGCGAACGCGACCGAATCCCTGGCATGTGGCACAGGCACCCGCGGGACTGTTGAAGGCAAACATCCGGGAAGTGGGCACTTCAAATGTTATCCCGTCGCGTTCGAACCGGTCGCTGAATTCCCTTGCCTGTCCGTCCAGCGGAACGACAAGACACCGGCCGTCTCCCTCCCGGAAAGCCTGTTCCAGGGAATCCACCAAGCGGGAATGCGCCGAAGCGTCGTTCGAGCGCTGGACCAGGCGATCGACCAGGACAGCCAAGGGACCGACTGGCTTGGAGCTGGACACGCGATTCAACTCGAGGATTTGCGGTCCCTCCAGTGCTACCATCCGGGTAAAGCCACGCTGGCGCACGCTGTCGGGATCAAGATCGGCCTTTACGGGGAATGCAACGTAGAATCGGTCTCCATTTGCGAGCATGCCCGGCAGAGATCGGGCTACAGATTCGGGAGTATCTCTAGAGACCACCCGGCCACTTACAGGCGAGACAGTGGTGCCGATCTGGGCGTACAGGAGCCTGAAGTAGTCGTATAGTTCGGTTTGGGTCGCGACGGTTGAGCGAGGGTTTCTGGTCAGGGTTCTTTGTTCGATGGCGATGGCCGGGGCAAGTCCGGCGATGTGATCGATCTCCGGCTTATTCATTCGTTCCAGGAATTGCCTGGCGTAGGCGCTCAGACTCTCCACATATCTGCGCTGACCTTCTGCATAGACTGTACTGAAGGCCAGACTTGACTTGCCAGATCCAGATGGACCCGTGATTACTGCGAGGGACCCCTTGGGCAGATTCAGGTCGATACCCTTGAGATTGTGTTGCCGCGCTCCGCGGATAATGATGTACTTGCGCGGATCGTAATGATTCGAATGCATGCAGGGCCCGGCAGCATTGTCGCACGAGAAGGGCCCTAGTACGCACCCGGGCAGGGCTTGGACTCATCCTCTGCGCTGGAACAGGCCCATAAAGGCACGGTAGCACCGTAAGCTGCACGGTGCCGCATGACGCTACTTAGTCCGCTTGCACTCCTTGGCCTGGTGGCGGCGGCGATCCCGCTGGTAATTCATCTCTTCAATTTTCGCCGCCCTAAGCGGGTGGAATACAGTTCCCTCGCCTTCCTCCAGGACCTGCGCAGTACGACCTTGCAACGGGTACGCATCCAGCGATGGCTGCTTCTGTTGTTGCGCACCATGGCTCTTGCATTCCTGGTAGCGGGCTTTGCCAGACCCACGTCATTCAGCGGTGCTGGCTTGCTGGGCGGCGGAAACTGGTCGGTGGTGCTGGTACTGGACAATTCACTTTCAATGACGCTGCGAGATGAGCAGGGTGCGTATATCGACCAGATCCGGGACAAGGCTTCCGAACTGGTCGCGATGCTCGATCCGGACGACGAGGTTATCGTAGCCACGCTAGGAGGAGATTCTGCCGACGGAGAGAGTTTTGCATCGGAGGTGCCGCCTGGCTTGGAGGCTACTGCCGTTACCAGAGCGGTGTCGTCCGCGCTGACTCAGGCGGGAGCACTATTGATGAGCGGGGCATCCCACCCCAACAGAAAGGTGTATTTCCTGGGAGACCTGCAGCGCTCCACGCTGCTAGACACGGTTTCACGTGCCATGCCCGGAGGCATCCCCGTGGAACTTGTGGCGGTCGGCGGAACCGAGCATTCCAACGTGTCTGTGACGCGTGTGGCAGTAAGCAGCCGCATCGTAGAAATGGGGCAGCCGGTTCGCATTGAGGCCAGGATCCGCAATAGCAGCCCCGATGCGTTGCGCGGGTACGTTGCAAGCCTGTACCTCGATGGCGACCGTGTTGCCCAGGCCAGCTTGGATTTGCCGGCAAACCAGGCGACGACAGTGCACTTCAGTGCGACGCCGCGGGAGCGAGGATGGCTCGCGGGCACCGTACGGCTTGAAGACGATGCGCTGCTGGATGACAACACGCATCATTTTACATTGCACGTTCCGCAATTCCGCAGGGTGCTGATTGTGCGCGGAAGCGCCGCCGAGACGCGGTATGTGGAGGCGGCGCTGGCCTCGGATCTTGACCGCGGACGGTTGGCCGTGGACTACGACGTGATCGAAAAAGCCCGCCTGGCGGCCACGCCGGTAGCCCGTTACGACGTCATTGCGCTATTGGCACCGGAGAGCCTCTCAAGCGGGGAGCGGCTGTCCCTGGCTCGCTATGTGGAGGCTGGCGGGGGTTTGCTGTTGTTCCCGGGAATAGCGATCAACCATCAGGAGTACGATGTGCTGTTGCAGCTTCTCGGTGGAGGACAACTGGCGAGAGACGGTGCACGCCAAATGGACGCGGATGCCATGGTCGCGTTCGAGGAAGTGGACCTGGAGCATCCCTTGTTTGAGGGGGTTTTTGCAGACGGGACCGGCACGGTAGAGAGTCCAGCCGTTCGCAGGATGCTTGAATATGTGCCGAGATCGGGCACCGAGTCCACCATTGTAAGGCTGTCTAACGGATTCCCGTTCTTGCAGGAGATACGCATGGGGCAGGGTGCGGCATTCTTCTTTGCCGTAGCTCCGGACCTGCTGTGGAGCGACTTTCCTGTGCAGGGACTGTTCGTTCCGCTCCTATTCAGGTCGGTCTACTATCTGTCCGCGCACGGAGCCATTGAGGGGGACCGCCTGGTAGTGGGCAGACCGGCCCGTGTACGCGTGCCCGGCTCCTTGCCGGAAACCCGTCTCCATATACTGTCACCGGATGGAGCGGACGCTACTCCGCAGCAGCGGAACCTGTTTGGCGTGACTGTCATGGACATAGATGCGTCGCTTGAGCTGCCCGGAACATATGAAGTCATGTCCGGGGAGCGCATGGTGCAGCGAATGGCTGTGAACCTGGACCCGCGTGAATCAGATCTGCGTACGTACGCGCCGCAAGAAGCGGCGAATGCCTTGAGTGAGGCGCTGCAGACGAGGGTTGCCGTTCGGGAGACGCCGACGAGCGGAATCCTAGTGGAGGCCGGGCCCGCCGGCTCAGAGCTCTGGAAGGCTTGTCTGGTACTGGCTCTTATGTGCCTAATGGCGGAAGTACTCGTGACAGCACGGTGGGGCCGAGTGACCGCCGGTCCATGAGGCGACCACTGCATGTCACCGGCACGTCCGGCTCGGAAACAGCCATCATAGTGGGAGCTGTCGTCCGCGGCCGTTGCAACGAAGAGGCCCAAGATTCGGTGGAGGAACTGGTGCAGTTGGCCAGGACCGCCGGTGCTCTGGTTATCCAGAGCATTACGCAGTCCGTCTCCAGATTAAACTCGTCCACGTACATAGGTGCAGGCAAGGTGAAAGAAGTGGCCGCAATCGTTGCAGAGAGGAACGCCGACATGGTCATTTTCGATGATGATCTCAGTCCGGTTCAGGTCCGTAATCTCGAGAAAGCATTCGGGTGCAAACTGTTGGACAGGTCTGGGCTGATTCTAGACATCTTTGCACGTCGCGCCAAGACTGCCGTAGCCAAGACGCAGGTTGAGCTGGCCCAGCTGGAGTATTTGCGCACACGCCTTACGAGGCAATGGACGCACCTTTCGAGACAACAGGGGGGAATTGGAACGCGTGGCCCTGGCGAAACGCAGATTGAAACTGACCGCCGACTTATTGGCCGCCGAATGGTGACGCTAAGGCAGCGACTGGCCAGGATCGACAGGCAGCGCACTACCCAGCGGCGCGGCCGGGCACATCTGGTGCGAATTGCCTTGGTTGGTTATACCAATGCAGGCAAGTCAACGCTGCTCAACAGGCTAGCGGGCTCAGCGGTTGCGGCCGAGGACCGCCTGTTCGCTACGCTGGATGCAACGACTCGCATCGCGACCATTGGAGCCGGAACGCGCGTGCTGGTTTCGGACACGGTAGGGTTCATCCGGAAGCTGCCCCACAACCTGATCGAGAGCTTCAAGAGTACGCTTGACGAAGTGCGGCAGAGTGATTTCCTGTTGCATGTGGTCAATACCCCCCATGCGCGTTTCGCAGACCATATGAAGGTGGTGAATGAAACGCTGCGGACCATGGGCGTGATGGACAAGCCAAGCATGCTTGTGTTCAACAAGATAGATGTACTTGACGGCAGCACGCTGCGCGCCTTGAAGCGAGAGTATGCCGACGCGGCCTTTGTTTCTGCGCTGCGGAATATCGGCATGGTGGATCTGGGTCACCGCGTGCAAGCATTGGTCGAAGGCGACCATGTTGAACGCGTCGCACTCGTGCCGGTCACTGAGGTCAAGACACTTGCCATGATTCGGCGATTTTCCAAGGTCCTGGACGAGGAGATAGTCTACAGCGGGAAAGAAGACGGTCGCACATGCGTGACCCGGTTGCGGTACCGGGTTTCACGAGCCCGGGCCAGGGATCTGGCACCATACGTGGCGCAATATGTGAAGCCGGAATCAGAGGGCTGAACACGTTGTAGCCGAGGGAGTGTAATCGCGCGGGGGCTTATATACAATAGTAGCCAGGAACAGTACGCTGCACACATTGTATAACACGATAATGACCCGTACTTACAC
>CAZXEU010000073.1:0-18732 GCA_964639665.1 uncultured Rhodothermaceae bacterium
GAGCAGGTGTTTGCATCAGGGCCGGCCGGCTTCGAGCCTACGGGTGCCGTGGCCACGGCTGACGTGGATGCCGACGGAGATCTTGATCTCTTCGTAGGCGCCCGCCTTCGCCCCTTCGCGTATGGCTACCCCGCAGATGGCCACCTCCTGTTAAACGACGGCGCGGGCGTATTTCGGGAGGCGACCGACGCACTGGCGCCGGCACTTCGGGGCGCCGGCATGATAACCGGCGCCGCATGGGAAGACGTGGACGGTGACGCGGACCCTGACCTGCTTCTTGCTCGCGAATGGATGCCGCTTATGCTGTTAAGAAACGAACGGGGTAGGCTGGTCGACGCTTCGGCGGAAGCAGGGCTGGAGGCGACATCTGGGTGGTGGCAATCCGTCCTATTGGCGGACGCGGACGGCGACGGTGACCCTGACCTGGTTGCCGGCAACCACGGGCTGAATTCGCGCTTTCGGGCATCCCCGTCGGAGCCCCTCCATTTGTGGGTCAGCGATTTTGATCGCAATGGGAGTGTCGAACAGCTGTTTGGCTGGTTTGTCGACGGCAACCTCTATCCTGCGGCGCTGCGGCACGATTTGATTCAGCAGATTCCCCCCCTTGTCCGCAAGTATCCCACGTACGAATCGTATGCGGGTCAGACCGTCTACGATGTTATTCCGGCCGGGGACCTGCAATCGGCAGTGCACCACCAAGCGGTGGAACTGCGCAGCACAATTGGCTGGAACGACGGCAAGGGTACATTTATCCTGGAGGCGCTACCGGATGAGGTGCAGCTGGCACCCATGTATGCCGCCGCGCTGATCGGCCTCGGCGAGAGTCCGGACGAAAAGATCCTCATGGGCGGCAATCTCTACGAGGCCAAGCCCGAAGTAGGCCGTTATGACGCAAGTTTCGGGGCCGTGATAGTACGCGATTCAAGCGGTTTGCGGTCCCTCGACGGCACGGGCTTCTGGATCCGGGGGCAGATCAGGTCTATCCTTCCGGTCGAAGACCTGGGCTTGCTGATTGTGGGCACTAACAACGATTCGCTTCGCGTGTTTTCCTATGCGAATTAAGCCGGCAGTCCGGTCTGCTGCCTTACTGGCCTGCCTGGTAGCCTGCGCCTGCTCTCTGGCACCGCGCGAGAGCGAAACGCGCTTCACGCTCCTTGCGCCAAGTGACACAGGTGTCCGGTTCGCCAACACTCTCACGGATGAGCCCGGATTCAATATCCTGGACTATCTGTATTTCTACGATGGCGCCGGCGTCGCGCTAGGGGACCTAAATCGGGATGGGCTGCCTGAACTTTTTCTCACCGGCAACCAGGTCCCCAATCGACTCTACCTCAACCACGGCGGCTTGCGCTTTGAAGACATCACGGAAACGGCCGGCATAGAACACGAGGCCGACGACTGGTCTACAGGCGTCACCATGGCCGACGTTAACGGCGACGGATGGCTGGATATCTATGTGTGCCAGGTGCATTACCGCACAAAGCGCGGGCACAACCTGCTCTACATCAATAACAAGGACCTGACCTTCACCGAAGAGGCTGCGGCCTACGGGCTGGATTTTGAGGGCTTGTCTACCCAGGCCGCCTTCTTTGACTTCGACCTGGACGGCGACCTGGATATGTACCTGCTAAACCACGCCGTGCACACGCAAGAATCATTTGTCCAATCATGGCGCCGCAGCATTGACGCGCCGCGTGCGGGCGACAGGCTCTACCGCAACGATGGCGGCCGCTTTGTCAACGTGACATCGGAAGCCGGCATTTTCAGCAGCCTGCTCGGCTACGGCCTGGGTCTTGCCATAAGCGACATAAATGAGGACGGCTGGCCGGACATCTACGTAGGCAACGACTTTCACGAAAACGATTACCTGTATTTCAATAACGGTGACGGCACGTTTTCGCAGGCGCTCCAGCGCGTTATCGGACACACGAGCCAGTCGACAATGGGCGTCGACATCGCCGATATGAACAACGACGGGCGAGCCGACATCCTTGCGCTGGACATGCTGCCACCCGATCTGGCCACGTATCGGAGGTCCGCCGGCCCCGATCCGGAAGACGTAGCGCGCATCAAGCACAACTTCGGATACGCGCCCCAGCACGCGCGAAACACGCTGCAACTGCACCGCGGACTAGATCATGAGGGCTACCCGCTCTATAGCGAGATCGGCATCTTTGCCGGCATTCATGCTACCGACTGGAGTTGGGCCGGACTATTCGCCGACCTCGACAACGACGGGTGGAAGGATATCTACATAACCAACGGCATTCCCGGGCGGCCGAATGATCTTGACTACCTGGCCTATACCTCGGAGCCGGACGTCCAGCGGACCCTATATACCGGCGGTTTTGAGGACCAGCTGGCCGTCAGCAAGAGGATGCCTCCCCTGCGCATCGCCAACTACGCTTTTCGCAATGGCGGCAATCTGAGCTTTACGGACGTAACCGAGCAGTGGGGTCTGGATCAAGGAGGCTATTCCAACGGGGCGGCCTATGGGGATCTGGACGGCGACGGTGACCTGGACCTGGTAGTTAGCAACATAAACGAACCGGCCTGGATCTATCGCAACAACGGAGGACCTGCGCACTTTTTCCAGGTTATTCTGGCTGGCAAGCCCCCGAACACCACGGGCGTTGGTACAAGAGTGCACGTGTTTGCGCCAGACGTGCATCAGATGCAGGAGAACATGCCGACGCGGGGATTCCAGTCGTCGGTGGCCCACGTACTGCATTTTGGCCTGGGAGAAGTAGCAACCCTCGACTCGGTCATCGTCCAGTGGCCAAGTGGTGCGGCACAAGTCCTGCACTCGATTTCGGCAGGCCAGCGAATCGTAATTCGAGAAGAGGGAGCGGCAGATACGCTGCTGCCTGCACCGTCGAGCGCTAAGCGACGCTTTAGCGAAGATAGGAGTGTCACGGGCATGGACTTCCGGCACCAGGAGAACGACTTTCACGACTACGATCTCCAGCCTCTTCTTCCTCACCGGCTCTCCACGCGCGGTCCGGCCCTTGCGGTAGCCGATATCGATGGTAACGGCCTGGATGACATCTTTCTAGGAGGTGCGCATGGCCAGGCAGGAAGCCTATATGTGCAGCGCGAGCCTGCCGTATTTGAGAGGGAATCCCAATATGTATTCGACCGTGACGCAAGGGCTGAAGACGTGGACGCCACGTTTTTCGATGCGGACATGGACGGCGACCCCGATCTGTACGTCGTCAGCGGAGGAAGCCAGTTGAACGAGGGAGATCCGGCACTGGAAGACCGTCTTTATCTCAACGCGGGAGCCGGAGGCTTCGAGCGATCAGACGTAAGCCTGCCACGCTCCGACGGATGTTGCGTCGCCACTTCGGATTACGATGACGACGGTGACGCGGACCTTTTCGTAGGCAGTTACTCCGTGCCCGGACGTTACGGCACCAGTCCCATTAGCCACATGCTCGAGAACGACGGAACGGGTGTCTTTACAGACAAGACCGCCGAGGTGGCACCAGCGCTGCTGGACCTCGGCATGGTGACCGGCGCCGAGTGGGCTGACATCACCGGTAGCGAAGCTGCGGACCTGGTTGTGGTAGGCGAATGGATGCCCGTTACTGTGCTGGAAAGCGTGGGCGGACATTTTGTGCGCGCCGACGTTGGACTGTCCTATACAGGCGGATGGTGGCGCAGCATCCTTGCCGACGACTTTGACGGCGACGGCGACGTGGATCTGGTGGCAGGCAACTTGGGCCTGAATTCCACCGTGCGGGCACCGCTGGAGCTCTACGTACACGACTTCGACCAAAACGGCACGTCTGATCCTATCGTTGCCGCTCGCCTGGACGAGGTCTCCCTTACTTGGGCGCGGAGGCAGGACCTGCTAAAGCAGATTCCCTCCTTGGCCCATGTATTGCCAACAAATGAGAGCTACGCGACAGCGACGCTGCAGAACCTGTTTGCTGACGCTATGCTGGAAACTGCCCAGCACCGGCAAGTGCACGTTTTTGCCTCGCTCTACCTTGAGAATCTGGGCCCGGAGGGATTCGCGACTCACCACCTTCCCACCGAGCTGCAGTGGTTTCCGCTTATGACGATGGTGTCTCGAGACTTGAACAATGATGACTACCCCGACCTGCTCCTTGCCGGCAACCTCTATGGGGCAAACTCTGCTCAGGGCCGTTATGATGCCGGTCACGGAGGTGTGCTTCTCCGTGACAACAGCGAAGGCTTCAAGGTCTTTACGGCGGAAGAATCCGGTTTGGTAATACGTGGCGAGGCGAGAAGGCTGGCATTTGCCCGCATAGGCAGTGGAAACGCCCACGTAATCGTTGCGCGCAACAGCGACCGTGTTCAGGTATTTCGGGATACTCGTCCATAGCCAAGGATGGCATTGAAACGCCAATCCTGCATATCCGGATACCAGCGGGTCGACAAGCATCGTAGCTACGGGATACCTGCCGCCGGGTTTGCGGGATAAGCTGAAGGACTGGAGCCGGGAGGATAGGGCTGTTTAGGTCAATACCGTGGACAACTGTGACTGGAAATACGCGCCATGGTCCTCTTGGCCAGTCTGTGAGGCCAAAGGACGATGAACAAACCGGAATCGTCACAGCGCCTTGTGCAGTCGCTGGGCACAGAATCAATTGAATTCGGACCCACCCCGGATTCCGCCAGCCAGATTCGTACAATGCATACCAATTAACGTACCTTGGGGGGACTTCTGGAGTCCGGCCTTCTCCAAATGGAAACGCACCCAAGCGAATCGAAGCACTAAAGCCCCCCTTCAATGAAGAAGAACCAGAGGCTGGGACAAGTCGCGTACGAGGATGTCGGCGACCAGTACTTCGCCCAACGCGGTCTCCGACGGTACGCGCGAGTGTGGTCGCTGTGGGCCCTAGGTGTCGGCGCTGTTATTTCCGGATGCTTTTTCGGGTGGAATTTCGGGCTGGATGCCGGAGGATTCGGCGGCCTTCTGATTGCCACGATCATCATTACGGTCATGTACGCAGGGCTCTGCTACTGCATTGCGGAAATGTCTCCGGCCCTGCCCCATACCGGAGGAGCTTACTCATTCGGCAGGTCGGCCATGGGGCCATGGGGAGGCTTTGTAACGGGCCTCGGCGAGACCATGGAGTACGTGCTGACACCTGCGGTCATTGTCGTGGGCATCGGCGGCTACCTGGGCGCAGTTTTCGGCACCCCCGATGCCTATGCACCCCTCTGGTGGATAGGCATGTATGTGCTGTTTGTGGGACTGAATATCCTGGGCGTGGAGGTCTCATTCAGGTTTACCGTGTGCATTACGCTGTTGGCGCTTGCCATTCTGCTGGTCTTCTACATCGGAGCACTGCCGAGATTCTCCATCGATCAGGCGCTGGATATACTCCCGGAGGCCGGCCAGAGCCGATTTCTGCCCAAGGGCTGGATGGGCATAGGGGCCGCCCTGCCGTTCGCCATCTGGTTTTATCTGGCGATCGAGGAATTGCCGCTGGCCGCCGAAGAGGCCCATGATCCGCAGCGGGATATGCCAAGAGGGCTGCTACTTGGCCTGATGACACTGATCGTAACTGCATTCCTCACGCTATTCCTCAATGCGGGGATAGAGCCAGGTGCACAGGCTGTGGGTACTTCGGACGAGCCGCTATTCCTCGGCTTTCAGACCATCTTTGGCACCGGGATCGGCACCAGGCTTCTGGCTCTTATCGCTGTGGCCGGACTCGTAGCCAGCTTTCATACGATTATTTTTGCGTACGGACGCAACATTTACTCCCTCTCCCGTGCAGGATACTTTCCTAGGATCCTGTCCGTCACGCATGACAGGCGAAAGACTCCGCACCTGGCATTGATAACGGGTGCGGCTATTGGCTTCGCCGTCGCATTGCTCATCCACTTTCTTCCGCAGGAAAGCCCGGTCGGAGCGGTTCTGCTGAACATGGCCGTTTTCGGGGCGCTGATTTCCTACCTCATGCAGCTTCTGGCGTTTGTCATTCTGCGAACCAGGCTGCCGCACATCCAGCGTCCGTACGTCAGCCCGCTGGGCGTGCCAGGGGCCATAGCGGCCATCGTCATCTGCTCGATTGCCTTACTATTCCTGTTCCTCAATCCGGACTACAACATGGGAGTCCTTGGTGCTGCGATCTGGTATATTCTCGGGCTGCTCTATTTCTTTGGATATGCGCACAAGCGGCTGGTCAAGGCACCGGAAGAAGCCTTTGCGGAAAAGGCGCAGCAGGACCATGCAGCGTGACAAGAGAGGCTACCGAAAGACTTTCGATCATGCGGCGCGGCTGTAGGATGAACCGAGCGCAGTTGCTCGAACGACGTACGGCTTCCCGCTCCGACCCATTCAACCAAATCTATGCCAGATCCTATGTCCGGAAGGCTTGACCTGGACCAGCTGCGCCGCAGAATTGAGACCGGGGAAACGGACACTGTCCTCGTCGCGATGGTGGACATGCAAGGGCGACTTGTCGGCAAACGGGTAACCGGCCGCTTTTTTCTGGACAGTGTCGTGGACCAGATGCATGTGTGCGACTACCTGCTCACGGTCGACATGGACATGGAGCCGATTCCCGGATTCGAGTTCGCCTCCTGGGACCGCGGATACGGCGACCTTGCTGTGCGTCCCGATCTCAATACCCTCCGCAATATTCCATGGCTACCCGGAACGGCTCTTTTGCTTGGAGATGCCATCGATCACCATGGTGTGGAGGTACCGGTTTCTCCGCGATGCATGTTGAAACGCCAGCTCGACCGGCTTCGCGAGTTGGGCTTTGAGGCACGAATCGGATCCGAACTGGAATTCTATGCCTTCGAGGACTCTTTTGAGGAGGCACGCGACAAGCGCTACCTGGACCTGAGAACGACGGGCTGGTACATCGAAGACTACCACCTCTTCCAGACTACCAAGATCGAACCGCTAATACGAGCGATCCGCAATGGGATGGAAAAGGCCGGTGTGCCTGTGGAGTTCTCCAAAGGAGAATGGGGTCCCGGCCAGTGCGAAATCAACCTGTGCTATGCCGAAGCTCTGGAAATGGCCGATCGCCACGTCATCTACAAGAACGGAGTAAAGGAAATAGCTCACCTTCAAGGCAAGGCCACTACATTCATGGCGAAGTGGCGCGAGGACCTCGCCGGCAGCAGCTGCCATGTTCATGTTTCGTTGTGGGACCTGCTGACGGGCCGCCCGGTATTTCACGATGAATCCGCAGACGACCAACTGTCTGAAGTCTTCCGAGCATTTCTGGCAGGGCAACTGGCGGCGGCCAGGGAGACGACATATTTCCTGGCCCCATACATCAATTCCTACAAGCGATTCCAGCCAGGAACGTTTGCGCCGACCAAGGCGGTGTGGAGTCACGACAATCGGACTGCGGGTTTCCGGGTCCTGGGCACAGGCCATTCCTTGCGCTCAGAATGCCGAATTCCGGGCGCTGACATCAATCCCTACCTTGCGTTCGCGGCGCTTCTGGCTGCCGGTATCAATGGACTGGAAGCGGATCTGGAACTGGAAGCTGCGCTTGAGGGCAACGCCTACGCGGCTACTAACGCTGCCAGCGTTCCTTCCAACCTGCCGGATGCCCTGGAAGCCTTGCACAGCTCCGAAATGCTACGTAAGGCTTTCGGCGACGATGTTGTTGACCACTACGTGCACGCAGGCCGCTGGGAGCTGGCCGAGTTTGAGCGCCGCGTCACGGACTGGGAAAAGATCCGGTATTTCGAAAGGGCGTGAGCTTAACCGACGGCGCACTCTGGCTCTTCATTCGAATGCCCGCTCAAGTCAGGAAGGCGCTTCTCATGGCCAAGGGATACGCCTCCGCCTAACCGTATGAACACGAGTCGGACACTGCGGTGCATATCACCCGTTGACGGAACCCTTTACGCTGAACGGGCCTATGCTGCAGATGCGGAAATCGCAGCTGCCGTTTCGGCGGCGCGGCGTGCGCAGATGCTATGGAGCCGGACAACGCTGAATGAGCGCAAGGAAGTGTGCGAGAGATTTGTGGAGGCCTTTGTGTCCGGCGAAGCGGCCATCGCGGAGCAACTGAGTTGGCAGATGGGGAGGCCCGTCGCGCAGTCCCCCGGTGAAGTGCGCGGAGTTGCCGAACGGGCGCGATACATGATTGCCATTGCCGAGGAAGCGCTGGCAGACATTACGCCGGCTCCGCGTCCCGGGTATAGAAGATTTATTCAACGAGTGCCGCTTGGTACGATTCTCGTGATTGCGCCCTGGAATTACCCGTACCTGACCGCTATTAACGCTATAGTCGCAGCCATACTGTCCGGCAATGCGGTACTCTTGAAGCCGTCGTCCCAAACGCCGCTTTCAGCTGAGCGTCTTGCCGAAGCATTCGCATCCGCCGGCCTCCCCGGGGGCGTTTTCCAATACCTGTACCTGAGCCGCGAAGCCACGTCCCGACTCATCCAGACGCCAGGAATAGATCACGTCATGTTCACGGGCTCCGTCAATGGAGGAAAGACGATAAAGCGTGCCGCGTCGACAAGGTTCATCGGCACAGGCCTTGAGTTGGGCGGAAAGGACCCGGCCTTCGTACGGAGGGACGCACCGCTGGAGTTTACCGCAAGGCATCTGGCAGACGGGGCCTTCTATAATGCCGGCCAAAGCTGTTGTGCCGTAGAACGAATCTACGTGCATCGCCAGATATTCGATGAGTTCCTGGAGGTCTTTGTGAATTGTGTTCGGTCGCTGCGCCTGGGCAATCCGCTAGAGACCAGCACGACACTCGGTCCGGTAGTCCGTCCGGCAGCGGCCAGGTTCGTCCGGGACCAGATACAGGAGGCCGTCAGCGCCGGAGCGCGCATGTGGATTGATCCAGGCGAATATGCCGTGGCTGAAGACGCCGGCGCAGCTTACTTGGCTCCGCAGGTACTGACGGGTGTGGACCACTCCATGCGCCTGATGATGGAGGAGACATTTGGACCTGCAGTTGGCATTATGGAGGTTGACGACGACGACGAGGCCGTCCGTCTGATGAATGACAGTCCTTTCGGCCTCACCGCATCGGTCTGGACGACCAGCGAAGGCGCTGCGATCGAAATCGGAAGCCGGGTGCACTGCGGTACGTGGTTCATGAATCGCTGCGACTATCTTGATCCCGCACTGGCATGGACCGGCGTCAAGGACTCCGGCAAGGGATGCACACTTTCACGAATCGGCTTCGAACAATTGACTCGTCCGAAGTCATTCCACGCGAAGCTGGTCGACCAGGACGCGCCCTGACAGATGCTTCGGCGCAGCAGGCAAACACGCATTGCAACGGGCGGACAGGACCAGCTGCGAATTTCGGAGCGGCTGGCGGATGGCAAACCCTCCACCATTGGCCACGCTTACAAGCCAATCCTTGCATACCGGTGCCCTGTCCTGCGTCCAAACTGCGCACAACAATGGAATCTCTGGCCGGCGCTGCCAGAAACGTTGCGAGCCAGCCAGCCGGCCTTGCACCGGCGCTCTGGACCCGAACCTGTGCCGCATTCGCAGCGCGCCCGCGAGCCATGCCCACTCTCGAAGTACATCCCGAATTCGCTGCGCATCCGGACCTCTCGTCTGGCGTTTCGACCGGGGCGCGTCCCGCAGCGGAGCATAGGCTAGAGCGTGCTTCAGCCGCATACCCACCGAACTTCTGATCACTGTGAAACTGGATCTGCACCGCTTGCGCGGGGACTGGCACTTTCCGACAAGGATCTACTTCGGCCCCGGCCGCATCACCGAACTGACGGCCGTGTGCCGCTCCATCGGAGTGAATCGGCCGCTTCTGGTAACAGACAGAACACTGGCGGCACTTCCGGCTGTCCAGAACGCGATTCGCAGCAACGAAGAGAACGGGCTGCTAACCGGCCTATTCAGCGATGTTCGCCCCAACCCTGTGGGTCGCAACGTTCGGGACGGGCTGCAAGCGTTTCGCTCCGGCGGCCATGACGGCGTGATTGCCTTCGGTGGAGGCAGTGCCATGGATACCGGCAAGGTCATCGCACTCCTAGCGGGGCAGACCGCCGACATCTGGGACCTTGAGGGAAAATGGCAGCAGATCGCGCCGGAAAGCGTTGCGCGGGTTGTCGCGGTCCCCACTACGGCCGGCACGGGCTCGGAGGTCGGGCGCGCCGCCGTCGTTACGCGGTCTGCGGCCCAGGTCAAGACCATTATTCTTCACCCCGCTATAATGCCCGCAGCCGTCGTCGCGGATCCGGCGCTTACATCGGGGCTGCCACCACACCTCACCGCCGCAACGGGCATGGATGCGCTTGCACACGGCTTCGAGGCTCTCTGTGCACGGTTCTGCCATCCCATGGCTGATGGCATCGCCATGGAAGGAATTCGTCTGGTTCGAGAGTGGCTGCCCATAGCTGTGCGCCAAGGCCAGGACATAGAGGCTCGTACCTACATGATGGCGGCCGCAGTAATGGGTGCCACGGCGTTCCAGAAGGGCCTAGGCGCCATTCACGCACTGAGCCATCCCGTCGGCGCCATTTACGACACACATCACGGCCTGACAAACGCCGTATTCATGCCCTATGTAATGGCCTTCAATCGACCGGCCATTGAGGACAAAATGCACCGGCTTTCCCGGTTCCTCGGCCTTGAGCCTGCCGGATTCCAGGCCGTAATGCGCTGGGTACTGGAGCTCCGCAGTATCTGCGAAATCCCGCACACGCTACGCGGGCTGGGCATACCCCGAAGCGACTTCGGGGAATTGGCGAAGATGGCCGCCGCCGACCCTTGCGCCCCGGAAAACCCCGTGCCTGTGCCGCATGACGCGCTGCTGCAACTATATCAGGATGCCTACGATGGCAAGCTTCCCATGGCATAGGGCAGCCGCGGGTGGAGGACGGGGCTCCAGGGATCCATGCCGTGTGCGGCAAATGGAAAGGCGAGGCCAAAGACCGATCGGGTGCATGGTGCGATGAATTCCGCAGTGCGGACCAATTGAGGCATTGGGGCCTAAACGTCGATACGCCACGGACAAGCGGAACGGCCGGTTGCCGAGCCACTGATGGCGGCAGTCCGTCTCCAGTGACCGCTGCGTGAGCTCAACACGTGCAGACTCGTGACCCGAAATCCAGCACCTCGGGCGAGGTGCCAGTACCTGGTACACACCGGGCCAAGCCAACTACCGGCGCCGCGTCCTGATGATTATGACGCCGTTTGCGCCTCGCGATCCATAAATGGCAGAGGCGCTGGCATCCTTGAGCACATCAATGGACTTGACTTCTGCCGGATCCAGCCAGTAGAGCCCTTGGCCAGGGTCTACTGATACCGGAACGCCATCTACGATATACAGCGGCTCGTTTGTGCCGTGAATCGACCTTGCACCACGAATAAGGACGTTGAACCCGCCTCCCGGAGTCTGCTCAACGTATACGCCAGGAACACGCTCCAGCAGCTCTTCCACATGTTGAATCGAGCGTCTTTCCTTGTCTGCGTCCACGTGGGAAATCGCACCGGTCACTTCGCTTCGCTCCTGCGTGCCGTAGCCTACAGCTACTTCCTCCTCGCTATCGCCGCCGGAAACGGCCTGGCCGGACGTACCGCACCCCATAGCAAGAGAAACAAGCGCCAACAAAGCTGAAAGACGCAAACCCATTGCCACGACGCCACCTCATGTCGTTTGTACCACACTCAACCTTACTGCGCGGCGGATCAAGGGTTTCTGCCGGCCCTTTGCTCGCCGCAAGAAAATGGAATGGGGCCCGGTTCAAGTCCCGGACAAGGGGGCGGGGCGCTCATGTCGTGCAGCGAGCCGGATGTTTGACCGAAGGTTGCAATTCTCGCTGCGGTAGGTCAACTTGGATACCGTAAAGGAGGATACGCATGCAACTCGTTACGCTGGACTGGGTCGTAATCGCCGTTTACGGAGGCGTTACAACAGCGCTCGGCCTGTGGTTTACGCGACGTGCCGGAGCCAGCGTGGAGAGCTTCTTTATCGCTGGCCGCACCCTGCCCTGGTGGCTTGCCGGTACCTCGATTGCCGCCACCTGGTTTGCGACGGACGCTCCGCTCGTTGCCGCTTCGCTTGTAAGACAACAAGGCATCTTCGGCAACTGGCTGTGGTGGTACGAGGCCGCCGGCATCATGATGCTTGTGTTCTTTTACGCACGTATGTGGCGCCGCGCCCGCATTATCACGGATGCCGAATTCATCGAATTGCGCTATTCAGGCAGGCCTGCCGCCATTTTGCGGGGATTTTCCGCCATATATCAGGGCGTCCTCAAGAACTGCGTGGTCATGGGCTGGGTCATGCTGGCCATGGTCAAGTTCAGCAAGGTGCTTCTCGGATGGGATGCTGCGTTCACACTCACGGTCTGCATTGCGCTTGCCGTAGTCTACACGGTGGCATCGGGACTTTGGGGCGTTGTGGTGACGGATTTCCTGCAGTTTACTACAGGAATCCTGGGTAGTGTTGTGCTTGCGGGCATTGTGCTGTACAAGTTCGGCGGCCCCGCCGAAATGGCCAGTCAGATAGCCGCAATAAGCGACCATCCCGGCACGCTCGACATCCTCCCCAATCCGGCCCATATCAGTTCGCTGGAGGCAGTATCGTTCTTCCTGCTCATATTTGTGCTTTGGACCCGAAGCGGCCAGGGTGACGGCTACATAGCCCAGCGCCTCTTTGCCACCCGGGACGAAAAGCAGTCGCTGCTGGCCGCCCTGTGGTTCAATTTCGCGGGTACGGTCATGATGACCTGGCCGTGGATAATCGTGGGTCTGGGCTCTCTGCTCGTCTTTCCGCTGGCCACGGCAGCGCCCGAATTGGCAGCAGATCCGGAACTGGCGTACCCCATGATGATCGCTGAGCTCATGCCCGCCGGGCTGCGCGGCATGATGGTGGCCTCATTCCTGGCTGCATTCATGAGCACCATGGACACGCATCTCTGCTGGGGTGCGTCGTACCTGGTCAACGACGTATATAGACGATTCATGCGCCGAGATGGAAGCGAGCAGCACTATGTCGTAGCCTCGCGAGTAGCCGTCATGATCCTCGTTTCACTGGCAGCCATAACGGCCTGGCAGATGGATTCAATTGAGCGCGGATGGATCTATGTTATAGAGATTACAGCTGGCATCGCAGTCGTTTGGTTGCTCCGTTGGTACTGGTGGCGCGTCAACGCATGGGCGGAAGTTAGTGCGATAGCTGCTTCCTTCCTGCTTGCAAACGGGTTTCTTTGGGCGGAAATCCTTGAGAGGCTTGGCTGGCTCACGGGCGGTGCGCTGGTGGCTGTGGACACTTTCTATGGCAGCGACTACGACATGCTCAGGTCCGTATGCATCCTGATCCTGGCTACCGTGATCTGGGTCAGTGTAGCGTTGCTCACGGACCCGGATCCGGAAGAGAAGCTGATTAGCTTCTATCGCCGCGTGCGCCCTGGCGGCTGGTGGGGGGCCATAGCCAAACAGTGTCCGGAAATCCAGGCTGACGTCCCGGCTTCCCGTCGCTGGATGGGCTGGGGACTTGGCATGTGCTTCATCTGGTCGAGCCTGCTCGGGGTCGGCTACCTGCTTACGGGCCATCCGTGGGCGGGCATTGTCATGCTGGTGTTTGGCTGCGCTGCAGCTCTTGCCACCATCCGCGTATCGCTAATGCCGGACACTCCCCCGCAGGGTTCAGCGGCTGCCTGAAATAGCCTGCATTCATATGGCAGGAGTTGACTGCATGAACCTCCAACGGGCCGCAGCCACCGCCCGCGGGTGGCACGACCACCTCAGTGCAATAACCCACATCCAACAGCTTCATGTCACGCTACAATCTTCTTTCCTTGTCTCCGATCGCGATCGCGATTGCGCTTGGTCTCTTGCTGTTTGCGCGCAGCGACGTCTTGGCGCAGGAGCTCGACCGCGTCCTGGTCGCCACTACTGACCGGGATGCCAGTCCGGGACTGACGGCCGACCGCGGTTACGCGGGCATCTGGCAACAGCTGCAAAAGCTGAGCACAACGGCGAGTCTCCTTCATACCGTGGCGCACCCGGATGATGAGCACGCAGGCATGTTGACCCTGGCAAGCCGAGGCCTGGGCGCCCGAACGGCGCTTATTTCCATAAACAGGGGCGAAGCGGGTGCCAACGCCATAGGGCCGGAATTATTCGATGCACTCGGGCTCATCCGGACTGAAGAGCTTCGGCTGGCTGGGAGGTACTATGGCCTGGATGACCTGTACTTTACGAGCGCGCTGGACTACGGCTATTCGAAGACGCTCGACGAGGCGCTGAGGAGTTGGGACCGGGAAACGGTCCTGCGCGACATGGTGCGCGTGTTACGCATCAACCGACCGCTTGTAGTTGTTTCACGGTTTCACGGCTCCGAGCGGGACGGCCACGGCAACCACCAGGCCGTGGGCGGTCTGACGCCGGAGGCCTTTCGAGCCGCGGGAGATCCTAATATGTTTCCCGAGCAGATCACGAAAGAAGGCCTGCGGCCATGGCAGCCGCTCAAGCTCTATCGCGGCGGGGTGCGGGAGTCTGAACCGTGGAACATTAGACTGGATGTTGGACAGTACAGCCCGTGGCTGGGATCGTCCTATCAGAATTTCGGGGCCTACGGCTTGAGCCTGCAGCGGTCGCAGACCAGCGGCAGAACCCGGCAGCGCATGGGATCAGTGCCCTATTTCTATGAACGCTTGGACGCAGATTCAGGCGCGGAAGCTGGATACTTCGACGGGTTGGACACGTCGCTCTCGGGACTCTTTGCCCTCGTCGGCGAAGAAGCGCCCGAAGGCGCAGTGCCGCTTCTTTCGGAAATCGAAGGGCATGTGGAAAGCGCCCTGCAAGATCTCAATGCCACCGATCCTTCGACAATTATCCCTGACCTGGTATCTGGACTTGGCAAGACGCGCGCCGTACTGGCGATAACGCCTGCTGATACGGAGGCGGCATTCCTGCTCCGCATCAAGGAGCTACAATTCATACACGCGGTCAGTAGCGCGCTCGGATTACAATTCTCGGCCTTGGCCATGTCCGAGGGAGACCGAACCGGCACAAGCCCCTGGGCCTCTGCTCCGGTCATGGGCCCTGTTGTACCGGGACAGGTTTTCCGCGTGGAAGCGCGCCTTCAAAACCCCTCTGCCGTTTCGCTGGAGGACGTCAACCTATCGCTGGTATCCGACGCAGCCGACCCTGCGTGGAACATCGAGTCAGCTCCATTTCTCGCGGACGAATTCTACGGCGCAGATTTCACAGTCCAGGTACCGGACGACCCCAAATACTCCCGTCGCTATTTCTTTCGCAGGTCCGTGCGCAACAACCACTACGAAGTACGGGATTCAAGCTCGATGCACCTATTTGCAAGTCCACCCCGTCTCGAGGCCGAGGCCGTGGTCACGTTGATGGGCGAATCCGTTACCATCCGCAGAAGCGTGCAAACAATGGAGTCTGATCTGCCGTATGGCTACGTTCTGCGAGACCTCAAAGTAGCCCCGGCTCTCGCCGTGAACGTCGATCCCGCCCGCCGGGTCATTCCGTCTGAGCAGGAAGGAGGCACATTCTCGGTAAGCGTGGAACTCCTGAACAATAACCCTGGGAATATCAATGGGGAACTGGCACTGGACGCGCCCGAAGGCTGGATTGCTGAACCTCCAGGCCATGAGTTCTCGTTCAGACAGGCCGGGCAGCGAGCCGAATATGAATTCGAGGTTACATTCCCAAGGCTTGATGGTCCGGAATATATGGTGGAAGCCGTCGCGATTGCCGACGGGCGAAGCTACCGCGAGGGCTACGACATCATCCGCCATCGGGACCTGGAGGTCCGGTACTTGTACGAGCCGGCGCAGATAAGCGTACACGGCCTCGACGTGCGAATCGCGCCGGGTCTTAGCGTCGGCTACGTCATGGGCGTGGGAGATGAAGTGCCTGACGGCATAAAGCAGCTGGGAGCCGATGTGCAATTACTGACTTCCGAAAACCTCGCCACTGGAGACCTGGCAGCCTACGACGCCATAGTCATAGGCACGCGTGCATACGCCGTCCGCCAGGATCTATTGACCTACAACATGCGCCTTCTGGACTACGCCGAGGCCGGAGGCAACCTCATTGTCCTTTACCAGACCCAGGAATTCGTACCCGATCTAATGGCTCCGTTTCCTGCCCAGCTGCCGCGTAGCGCCGAAGAGGTCTCGGAAGAGGACGCCCCGGTATCCGTCCTGGCACCCGACCATGCCGTCTTCCACTGGCCCAACTCTATCAGCCCGGACGATTTTGACGGCTGGGTCGAGCAGCGGGGTTCCAAGTTCTTCACCGAATGGGATGCGGCGTATACGCCGCTCATAGAGACCAATGACACGGGGCAGGAGCCCCAGCGAGGCGCCTGGCTAATTGCGAGGCATGGCGCGGGGCATTATACGTACTTCGCTCTCGCCATTCATCGGCAGACGCCTTACGCAGTACCGGGCCCATACCGGATCTTCGCAAACCTGCTTTCCATGGGCCAGTCAGAGGCTGACTGATCCGCATGCATCGCGGCTTTGAACCCAGATAGTCCAGGACAGCCGCCCTGTGCCGCTCTGGAATCCGGTCACAAGCCGCCTGCAAGCCATCCGGTCCTCGGTTTGCAGCCCGCATATATGCAGAGAGCCCCGCAGGCACTTCGGCCTGCGGGGCTCTGCTTATTCCTCGCGCTCATTGAGCGTAGAGGCTAGTACCCGGGATTCTGGACCAGATTGGGATTGGTCTCCAGCTGATTCCGCGGAATGGGACCCACATTGCGGTAAGCCTGTGACACGGGCTTGAATTGCCACGGGTCGTTGTAGCGTGTCGCACCGCCTTCCACACCTTCGAACCGGATCAAATCCTGTCTGCGCAATTGCTCCCAGAAGAACTCCCGGCCGCGCTCTGCCAGAATCTTGTCCGCATCCAGCTCGGTGAACGGATCCACGCCTGCGCGCATTCTTACCTGATTCACCAGGGCCAGAGCCTCGCCGCTTCCCGCGTTCTGACGCCACAGCGCTTCCGCCTTCATGAGGAGCACGTCCGCATACCGGAAGATTACGAAGTCATTGCTCATGCTTGAGCCGATGCCGTTCTCGATCTGGTACTTGCCAATCCGCGCGCCGCACTGGCGGCAGGCCACGGCCTGCAGGTCATTCATGGCCGGCGTAAACGTAAGCGGAGGACCGTTCATGTCAAAGTCCGAGTAGACACCCGTATCCATTACGCGGTCTCCTGCGGCCGTGTATTGCGGCCCGACAACAAAGTTGCCCAAGCGATCGTCCAGGGTTCCCTGCACGCGCTCAAGCCCTGCATCATCAGCCGTGGGGTTCGAGCCCCAGACCTCGCCCTGGGGACCTGGGTTCTGGGCAGGATCAATGACTGATTCGTATACCTTTTGGGTGGCAGACCATCCGTTCCAGGGCTGGAACTGGAAATTGTACGTGTTCTGGCTGCCGTAATGGAAGGTCATCTGGTGGAGGTTGAACCCGGTCAGAAATACCTTGTCGAAAGGCACCACGAAAATATTCTCCGGGGAGCCGTCATTCTGGACGGCAAAGTTGTCGTGGTAGTTGGCCGCTAGGCTGTAATTGCCCGAGTTGATAATGGCGTCCAACTGGGTAAGCGCATCATTCCACCTGGCCGAACCAGTGTAGACCTCCGCGTTCATGTACAACTTGGCGAGAGTCATGCGCGCCACGAACTGGTTCATGCGAGCGTAGGTGCCTCGCGGGTCCGCACTCAGGTTGCCGACGTTGTCCACCAGCTCCCTTTCCACGAATTCGAACACCATTCTGCGCCCTTCCGCAAAGTCGGACGAAGGCTGACTCGGCGCCTCCTCGGCATCCACAAAGCTCGTAACGATGGGGACGTTTCCAAAGGCATCCAGAAGCCAGAAATAGTAGAATGCCCGCATCGCGGTCAGCTCCGAGATAAAGGTCGCGGCAGCGTCAGGGTCGGCCGCTCCCGATTCGACAGCGGACTCGAACTGGAAGATTAGTCGGTTCGCGTTGTTTACTCCGGAAAAGTAGGTCTGCCAGAAGCCATTGAACGTCCCTTCGTTCACGGTCCACGTCTGGCTGTTGACGCGGTACCAGAAACCGCCTTCCGACCAGTCCTGCCCTCGGGCGGGAACTATGATTTCGTCCGTCGTGGCTTCGTTGAATTGTGCAGGCGAGCCTCCGCCGCCCACAGACCTGAGCGCGCTGTACGCGTCTCCCATCGCCGACACAAATTGCTGGTCGGTCTGGAAGAAATTCTCGGCAGTGACCTCACTGTCCACGGATTCCGTCAAGTCGGTACAGGATGCCACAAGCAAAATGCTCACAGCACCTGCGAATGACCACCGCAGGTATGATGCTAGAGTTTTCACGGTTTAGCCTCCGGGTTAGTTAGTCGATTTGGTTAGAAGCTGAGGTTGACACCCACGCTGATGGAGCGCGTGGTAAAGTACTCGATGCGGCGCTCGATGCCGGGAGCCAGCGGACCACCGCTAGATCCCTGCTCCGACTGCCCCTGGTTACGGTCCACGTACCGCACTTGCGGGTTGAGCCCGGTGTAGCCGGTGATCGTGAGCAGGTTGTTGCCGGAGATGTACAGGCGCATCCGGTTGACCGGTACCCTGCCGTACAGGCGTGCAGGCAGTGTATAGCCAATGCTAGCGTTGTTGATCCTAACGTAATCCGCGTCCTCGACATAGTAGCTCGACCAGCGCGGATCGTCCTTGAGATCCGCCAGGTCGAAGGCGTCGTCCAGGACATTGTACGAGGAAATCTGTTTTGGCACGGAGTAGAACAGGCTGAACATGTTGGCCAGCTGATGTC
>CAZXEU010000074.1:0-1929 GCA_964639665.1 uncultured Rhodothermaceae bacterium
GTTAATGGCCTGGTTCGGGGCGTCGGCGATATCCGGGTTTTGCCGGTCATAGCGGCGTCCGTGCCAATCAATGCCATACTTTTGCGCCAACAGGCCGTAGGCTGTCTTCATCCGCGCCCCTTCGATCCCTCGCAGGATGGATATGTCCTGTTCGGGCAGCACCTCGCCTAAACGCCAAGCGTACATGCGGCGAGCGATGCGGAGCCGAGAGCGCATATCGTTCCAGAGTTTTGCCTGACGGCGCGCCCTTTTTGAATCATTCGGGCCAAAGGGTTGGGCACTATACATCCGCACGCCGTCTTCCCCAACCGCCACAAGGCCGGTTCCGTGACGGGCGAGAAGCCGGAATACGTCGTGGCTCACGGTTGAGCCCGGCCCCAGCAGAATGAACGAGATATTCTGAAAGGGAATAGCGTAATCGCCGGCAGCCATATCCGACGACCCGGCAGTCCGAAAATGGAGTGTCCCATCCTCCACGGTAAGATTCCCGCGTGCCAACCACAGGAGACCATGACGATCGGCGTGCGGAATCCGCGCAGCCTCAAGCCCTAATCTTCCTTTCAGCACGGTATTCCCTTCGTTCGGTCAGCCTGCCTCAGGCTGGGTCGCAGCAGCAACATACCGTAGCCATAGGCGCGATGCCGCCCAATACCCTGAGTCAGCAAGGCGGTGAAGGCATCGGCATCAGTAATGGTCAGGACGCCCCGCATGACCGCGTCCGGCCCTTCGCTGTGGCGGGCACGGAGCTTGCGCACGGCGCGGGTCCGCTGGAATGACCGTAATTCGGCAGACTCCAACCGCGCCCCGCCTCTGCGGTCGAATTGGTCGGACAACCACCCACGGTATACTCCTTCTCGACTACACGGCATCTCGTTCTTCGGGTACTGCATTGCCTTGAGTTGGAAGGCGTCCCACTCCTTGCCGGGGTGGGTTTCCGCGTTGCGGCTGCGGCGCACGATAGGGCGAATCCGTGTCTCAAAGCCAAGCTGTTTTCCTGCTTGCCATTCAGCCGGCATTGGCTTGCTGTTGATCGTACGACCGGGAAGGATTTTTGCTTGCAAGGGATCGGCATACATGCCTGCCGCGTCACGCAGAGCGCCGGCCTCGGCGTGTCCGTAGCCGTACAACACACCGCAGGCCGCGCCGCGCGGCACAATCAGGCGAAAGGGTTTTGGTGCGAGATCGCCAAAGCATTCAGTGAGCAGACAGTGCATGGCATGATCCGCGTCCTGGAGGCGTTTACCGCCCATCCAGCGCTGAAAATCGCGTACCCTGACATCGGCGCGGACCAGTCGGAGTGGGACTGCGAGCGAATCGGTTGATGTGGCAGCATCCGTCATTTTACTCATCCTTTGCCGGGGGAAATCGGCCGTGTTCGATAGTGCCTTCACATACCAGTCGTCCGCCGCCGTGCAGACCGGATTTCCAGTTGCGCTGGTCGGTGAGCATATAGCTGTGGCTGGGAGTGATCTCCGCTTCGCCTTCGCCGTCTGGCCAGAGTGCCCGTATTGAGTCCAACTGCGGTGCGTTAGCGGACAGCGGCGTAGCCAGCAGCGCCGCCAGGGCTGTGTCGCCCTGGACGAAACCGCCGAACAGGGAGCTCGACGGCAGGCAGGGCTTGCGCCCGATAAACAGCGGTCGGGCCGGTTCCTGTAATGCCTCGGCCAGATCGTCTAGGGTCGGAGTCTCCTCGGCCAGTTCCAAACGCACCGCAACGCTCACCCTCATATCGGCAAAATAATCCCGGTAACGCAGGTGAGTAAAACCGTCACTTCCGAGATTGCCGCCCCTGAAATCAGGATATCCTTGGGTAGTCCAGCCGATGACGTATTTACGTCTGCCGTCTTTTCTATCTGTTGCTTGGAATAAATCAGTTCCTTCACCTATTCTAACTGTTTGATAGTCCTGCATACGGATGCCACCGGCCGG
>CAZXEU010000075.1:0-14312 GCA_964639665.1 uncultured Rhodothermaceae bacterium
GAGGCCCTGTGCATCGGGCGGAGGCAGCTACGGCTGTACACGCTGTGCCTCTGGCGCTGGAGCATAGTCCCAGTGTTAAGCACGGTCACGATGCAGGATCGTATAGGTAGGTGCCGGCGGCACTTTCGTATATAATTCCCAAAAATAATCCACTCGCAGCTGAATGGTCGACCCTGCCAGGAGATTCGGCTTCAAGCGACCTCGTTGCTGTGGCTTGGTTTACAGCGTCATTACACTGCCGCGGGCTCATGGAAACCTCCGGTATCGTATACAACGAATTGGGGAAACTCCTTGTTTGTCTGCGCAATAGCGCGGGGTGTGTCCACGGCGAGCAAGACTTTATCCGTCCATCGGAGGTACGTGCCTTGCCCCAGCGTAGCGTGAATCCGGAATAGATGCCAGCGGGCGTCTTCTGCATCCGGTCACCAGAAAGGCAAGTAACACGAGTGAACAATGCCTGAAATGTCTCATGAGTGCGTACTTATGCTGCCTAACTGACGGCTATTCGATCCTGGCGTCTGCGCTTTCGCTTCCGGTTATGAGCGGCGCCCGCATTTAGGTGCCGCGCAGGCAAGCTGGCGGGCGAGGGGCTGCTCCTGGCACTCTGGGCCCGTTTTGCCGGTAATGCAACAATTGGGCTAAAAGCCGCCAGCGTGCGAAGGGCGACGGGTCACGCCGGCCCCACGAGCCCCGTCGCGGGATCGACGCGAACGCTCAAGCTGCCCTGCAGCAATGCTTCGAGCTCTTTTCCCGCAAACTCCCATCGCCAGCCCCGGGAAAGGAGCTGGTCCTTTTCGCGTTTGCTTACGGCGAAAGCGCTGATGTCAGACCTGGTGGCCACCAGGGCCGGATCAACGCCGCTTGCCAGTCCTTTTCCGGTAACATAGGCTTCTAGCAAGGCGGTACGAGCCAAATGTGCCCGGTCGGCTGGGTGAGCTGCCGGGGCGGCCGGCAAATCCTCTTCCCGGGTGGCAAACGCCATCGAAACGGCCTCAACAATGGCCGCTCCATGCATTCTCCTGGGCCGGTCACCCAATTGGCGAATTCCGGAAAGAGCATTTAGTGTCCTCGGCGCACGCCTGGCTACTGTCAGCAATATCTTGTCCGCGAGTACGTGAGACCGGGGAAGGTTGCGGCTTCTGGCCGCTTCTTCTCGCCAGGCGGCCACGTAGCGAAGAATCTCACGTTGGCGACCTTTCAGTCGTGCCATCCCGCCAACACGGAGATAGTATTCGAATGGATCAGGTTCAGCAATGTTGGCCTCATCCGCGCAAGCGGCCATTTCTTCTGCCAACCAGTGCTCTCGTCCCTGGTCGCGGGCCATCGCCCGGATCTTTTGCATGGCCCGCACCAGGTGGCGTACATCGTCCTGAGCATAATTCAGCTGAGCATCCGTAAGCGGGCGCCTTAGCCAGTCTGAACGAGTCTCCGTTTTTGCCAGTTGGATCTCCAGCAGCCGCTTCAGCAGATTCTGCAGCGACAAAGTGGATTCAAGGCCGATAAAGCCAGCCGCCCGCTGGATATCAAATATGTTCTGCGGAACCGCTCCCGTTTCCCTGTGCAAGATGCGCAAGTCGTGAGACGCATCGTGCAGAACCTTAACCGTTGCAGGATCTTCCAGGAATCTTCGGAGCGGGCTCAGGTCCCTCGTCCTTACAGCGTCGATAACGAAGACATCTCCGTCAGGCAATCCCAATTGGATCAGCGAGAGCACCGGGTAATAGGTCCGTTCCCATACAAACTCGGTATCAACTGCTATGCTGCCTGCATCAAGCGCGCTCGCAACGGCCGAATCAAGTGCTTCGGGTGTATCTATCATGCCGTCGAATATACAGGTAGCTGCCGGTTGCTGCCGCACTCTGGACTTGGGCCCCTGCCGCAGCGAGGGATCCGGAACTTTTGGCTGTGCCGGACCCGGCTTCGCATTCGCGCATTGAACGGCTCACAACTCGCCGTCTGTCTGTACCGCCATTAGGACGAAGCTCTAGATGCCTTACGTTGTCGCGGAGCCCTGCATCAATTGCAAGCACACAGATTGCGTAGAAGTCTGTCCTGTGGATTGCTTTTATGAAGGGCCCAATTTTCTCGTCATCCATCCGGATGAGTGCATCGATTGCAATGCCTGCGTTCCCGTCTGTCCGGTAGAGGCCATTTATCCGGATGACGAACTACCGGAGGAATGGGAGCATTACACGCAATGGAACGAATACTTGGCGGAGAAATGGCAGGAGAAGGGCTACAACATCGTGGACCGCCAGGATCCGCTGCCCGAGGCTGAGCTCTGGAAGGAAAAGCCCAAGACGGAGGAAGACATCCTGGACTGGGAATGACCTACGTTCCAGCCGAATAGTCCGTGGCGTATGCCACCTGGTCTTCCGTGAGCGTATCGATGGCCAGTCCCATCGTCGCCAGCTTCAGGCTGGCAATGTGCTGATCAATCTCTTCCGGCAGGTCTATGACGGAATTAGGCAGTTCCACCCCGCTCTCGCGGGCCTGAATGAGATGCAGATGCGCCATGAACTGGTTGGCAAAGCTCATGTCCATGACCTCAGAGGGGTGTCCCTCCGCTGCTGCCAGGTTTACCAGCCGTCCGTCCGCCAGGACAAAGATCTTCTTGCCGTCCGCGAGCGTGTATTCGCGGTTGTCGGGGCGAATCACGCGACTCGACCGGGAGATCGCCTCCAGTTCTGAAAGACACAGCTCCACGTCATAGTGTCCTGTGTTGCAGACGATGGCGCCATCCTTCATGGCCTCGAAATGGCTGCCGCGAATGATGTCCTTCATTCCCGTGGCCGTGACGAAAATGTCGCCAGTCCGCGCCGCCTTCTGCATGGGCATAACATGCATGCCCTCCAGCGTAGCCTTGAGTGCGGCCGTGGGCTTTACTTCGGTTACGATGACGTTTGCGCCAAGTCCCTTGGCCCGCATGGCCACGCCTCTTCCGCAGTGTCCGTATCCGGCCACTACAAAATTCTTGCCCGCAATCAGCACGGACGTTGCACGCAGGATTCCGTCGAGAGTGCTTTGTCCCGTGCCGTAGACATTGTCGAAGTCCCACTTTGTCTCCGCATCGTTGACCGCCAGGACGGGATACAATAGTTTGCCATCAGCGGCCATCGCCCGAAGGCGCTGGACGCCCGTGGTGGTCTCTTCACTGCCGCCGATAATGTGGCTCGCTAGATGTGGAAACCGATGGTGCACGGTAAAGATGAGATCTGCGCCATCATCCAAGGTCAGGTGTGGAGGGTCGTCAATTGTTCGGTCAATGCTCCAGTAGAAGTCCTCAACGCTTTGGCCGTACCAGGCATAGATCTCGATTCCGGCCGTAGCGAGAGCAGCTGCAACGCCGTCGTTTGTGGACAGCGGATTACAGCCGCTCCAGGCGACTTTTGCGCCGCATGCGGCGAACGTCTCCACCAGGACAGCAGTCTCCTTGGTTACGTGGAGACACCCAGTGATCTTATAGCCTTCAAAGGGCCTGGTTTGAGCATATGCCTCTCGCAACTGGGCCAGCACCGGCATTCTGCTTTCGGCCCACTCGATCCGCATGCGGCCTGCTTCGGCAAGACCGAGATCCCGAACCTTGTAACGTCCCTCCAGGTGGTCCATGGCGAACAAAATCAAATGGTCACAAAAAGCGCGGTGGTACTCTCGACGATCCTTGACGTTTCTTCACTCTAGCGCTGGACGATCATGGGTTCGATGAACTGGTGCCCTCCTGCGCGCAAGCGGATGAAATAGATGCCGCTTGCCAGGTTGCCGCGTGCAAGGGAAACCGAATACGTGCCGGCGGCTAACTCTCTCTCCACAAGGGCGCTTACCCGCTGCCCCAGCACGTTGTACACATCCAGCTGAACGTTCGTTGCTTCGGGCAGCGTGTACTGGACTGTGGTGCTGTGCGTAAACGGGTCGGGAAAATTCGCATGAAGAGCTAACTCGCGGCTGATGTCAAATGCGTCGTCCGGTGTGCTGTACACGAGCACCGCGCCATGTATTCGCCAGAATTGTTCGGCCCCGGCGCCTGCGGCCACGCCGAAATCCAGCCGCAGCCGAATGCGCTCGCCGGCATGGGGGGCCAAATGGAAAGAGGAGCGGAGACGGTCCCGGGAGCCTTCGGTCCAGGCCAACTCTTCGCGCAAGGGTCCACTGGCGGGGCGGCTGGCAATTCCGGCTTCCGGTGACAGCAGCGTCCACTTGTCGCTCTCCGAATTCCACAGCTTGACGTTGGCTCCTGAGCTTGAGCCCAGACTGTAGGAATGATCAAGTTCGAATGTTATCTCGGAAGCATTCTGTGGCAGGTCTAGCGGACCAAGGTGAAGGCTGGAAACGTCTGTCTGGTCACCGCCGCGTGCGATAAACTGCATCGCTTCCCTGCGCCAGACGCCTGTCGTGACTGCGCTTGCGAGAGCCGATACCTCTTCTGCCAACTGGACGTCAATGACGAAAGGGGCTTGCTCATGCGGTGGCGCCGTGGTGCTGTTGCCGTCAGAATCCGTGACGCGCAGCCTGTACGTGACGCGCGCACCGGCTTCCGGAGGACGGCGCAGCGGAACGGAACCGGAAAACAGTGTAAGGCTGGCGGGAGCCATTTCGAGGCGCACGGTGCCGCCTTCCGTGCTGCCGCCTCGAGCTTGGTACGTATAGTCCATCAGGGCGGCATCAATCCCGGAGGGGTCTTCGGCCCTGACCGTAATCAGGGGAGGCGCCTCTCCGGCACGTGAAACCACGCGGGCTTCCGGCAGGTCCCCAAGCGCGGGAGGAGCGGTGTCCGGACTTCTTGCCACCAGAAGCCGGATGTCGTCAATTGCCCAGCCCGCATATCCGTATCGCGACGCGTGCGAATTGGACCGGTTGGTCCCTAGCTCAAAGCGTATTCTCACGTCCGCGCCACCGGGCAGGTGCATGCGAACGCGGCGCCATCCAAAGCTGTAGCCACCGAATGCCTGCTCCTGCTCCAGCGGGTTCGCGCTGCCGGCGGAGATACTTCCCGTATAGCCAACCTCCGGCCGCAACAGTACCCACGACAGGCCCCTGTCGTAGCTCGCTTTAACATTGGCGCCGTCGTGAAGCACTCCGGTGGACGAAGGCCCCGGTCCCGATACATTCTCATGCTCCAGGTCATACCAGTGCCAGAATTCCAGGTACAAGCCTTCATAATGGCCCAGATCCCGCGATGGAAGCTCCAGCGCAGCCCGGCCCGCGGTGCCGGGATAGGGTCCTGCTGAGCTGGTTGCCCAGACGCTGCTTCCTGAACGCGCCGCAAGCGGTCCGAAAGAGGGCGTGCCTCTTTCCCAAACGCCATGGGGTTGCAGTCCCTCCTCGGTCTCGGAGTCGAATGCGGTGAGCACACCGTCCTCTGTAACGTCCATGGCAAAGGCGGCCGCCGATGCCGCGGGGAGGGAGATACCATTCGGGTTTGCAGCGACATCACGCGCCCAGACGCGGTACCGCACGCGATCACCGGCTCGGGCGATGGCATCCGGAAACTGACCGGCATATTGGTCATCACCCTGGCCCATCAGGCCGAACGCGCCGCTTTCGCGGCGCACGCCGGCCTGATCCGACACCCGAAACTCTACCCACACGCTGTCCACTCCCTGATTGTCCTCGACCCGGGCCATGACTTCGGGAGGCCAGTCACCGATGTCAACGAAGGCAGGCGGCACGTGCCGGATTTGCGGGGCCTCGGTATCGCGGCCCAGGATCACGCTGAACGTGGAGTCCGGCGCACGGGTGGGGAGCCGGGATACGAGTCCGGCTACGTCTTCGGCTTCCACGTAGTATTGCAGCCTGAAGGCGTCGGCAGGCAGCACAAGGGATCCCGTGTACAGCGTGTCACTCTCCCGAGCGAGCTCGATCGCGGTGAAGGCAGAAGTGCCGGTTGTGTACAGAAGCCGTACGGTCGCTATATCGGCTGCTACCGGTATGGCGCTGACCGTCACCGGCGCGCTAGGTGTCACCGCAGGGTCCGCGTATTCCAGCGGATCGTGGACGATCCGGGGGCCAAAGTCGGCGGGATTGACCAGTTTACGCTGGCCAAAACGGTTGACTATGGACCCCAGATGCCGGCCCCCGAACAGATCCGCATCCGCCTGCGCAAACGCCGCCGCGGCGTCCAGCATGGAAGCCGGGCGGCCAAGGTACAACTGGGAATAGAGCGCGAGACGGTCTGTGGCGTCCTTGCCGATATCGTCGTAGATCTCCATGACGGCTGTGGCCCAGAAGGCCCCGTCCGTATACCAGTCGCGGGACTGGCAAAATCCGTCGTGGCATTCCGTGACCTCTCCGTAGATGCCATAGCGGTTGAGCCGGCGTCCACTCCATGTCTCGTTCCCATCCCAGGAAAAGACGTGCCGCCAGTCGTGCGCCGGAACCTTCCCTGACTCCATAAGCCCCCGGGTATACGAAACAGCCCAGTAGTCTGCCCAGCCTTCGTGCAGTGCAGTGCCTTCCGCGCCATCGAAGAGATTGGGCGCGTTGGTATCAAGAATGGCGTGCCCGTATTCGTGGATGATGACCTCTGCGTCCTCCGCGTCGTCGATACCGCCGTCTCCGAAGGCCACTGCGAACTGTCCTGCGAAGTACTTCGAGTTGTCGTCGGAGCCCAGGCCGTGCGGATTGACGCGCAAGACCCTTGTGCCGGTTCGCAGGCCAAGGTCCAGGGAGAATATGTATCGCTGGTTGGCGTCAATGTGGTAATAGGCCATGACAGCTTCAAACTTGTCGTCGGCCCTGGTGTAGCGAAATGCATCCGGATTCGACTCTGCGGGCGGGCTAGAAGGCGTTCCGCCTATGCCTGCAGTGCCGACGATGCGAACGTGCGGTCCCTCCAGCCGGTATAGTCCGTCGGCTCCCAGCGTGATGTCTCGCAGGACGACTTCTACGCGCTCGTTGTTGAGAGCCTCCGAGTCTGCGTCGTTGCGATCCCGATACTGTCCACCGTATGCGTTGCCCGAGGAGGTCAGCGGATCCGGGTCAAAGACGAGGCCGGATCCGTCTACGCGGCCGGACTTGCCGTGATTGTCGCGATCCGGGTGCATTCGCAAAACGCGATCCATGACGAGTATCAGGCCGCCGGACGCCGCATCGACCAGCACCTCCCACTCATCCCCGGAATCCTGTGACGAGACGAGCATTCGCCATGCGAGCCGAGGCCTCGCTTCCGGATATACCACGAGCGTGGCAGGGCCTGTATTCGCCCGGCCAGGGGCGATGGACAGGCTGGCGATCTGTGCAGACTCGGCCGCCGTCAGGCGCGGCGCGGGACTGAAACCGCTGATTCCGTCAAGGTGAGGGGCGTATCCGCTGACGACCATGGTCGGACGCCCCCCAGGTCCCAGGTTTACCTTGACCAGCCGGTTGTAGACCGGCAGGCCCTCGAAGACCTGCTGAAATGTCAGGTGGCTGCCAAAGCGGGTTACGTGCTCGTCGACAAGCTGCAGGCTACCCGTGGAGGTCCACCCGAACCGATCGCTCTCCTGCTCCAGGTATGCGCGAGAAGTGGCGTCCGGGGAATCCAGTACGGGCGTATCAGCCGGAATTCCGTATACGGCCCGGTACAGGCCGCTTGCCGGATCCACGCGCCCTCCCTCCGCCGCAACTGTGGGCAACCGAGAGACCGGATCCGCAGTCACTACAAAAGGGCGCGTCGACTCGGGCAGTGCCTCTACTGCGCGTGCCTGCTCCTGCTGTCCAGCCGCAATGTTGACCGTTGCCAGGGTGCAAACCGCCAGAGCGGCGTACCTCATCTTGCGTCCCCGATTGCGAGCAGGTTACCGCACGAAGGCCCAGCTGGAGTCCGCGGCCACCTCAGGTGCCCTGGTTATGGCAGCCGCACGCAGCTGGTCCACGGCATCCAGCCGTTCCCAGGGAAAACCGTCGCGTCCGAAATGCCCGTAAGCGGCCGTTTTCTGATAGATGGGTTGAAGCAGGTTCAGGCGCCGTATAATGGCGGCCGGGCTAAGCCTGAAGACACTCTCCACGAGTTCAACGAGCACCTCGTCTTTCAGCCTGCCGGTCTCACAGGAGTCAACGTGAATGGATACGGGTTCCGGTTCGCCAATGGCGTAAGCGATCTGCACTTCCGCGCTGTCCGCCAGACCGGCTGCGACGATATTCTTGGCCACATGGCGCGCGGCATAGGCTGCGGATCGATCCACCTTGGACGGATCCTTGCCGCTGAATGCGCCCCCGCCGTGGGCGCCGCGCCCGCCATATGTGTCCACGATGATTTTTCGGCCGGTCAGCCCCGCGTCCGCATCCGGACCACCCTTGACAAACTTGCCCGAAGGGTTTACCAGAAGAGTGAAATCGGGCGTGCGGCTCGACGGCTTGATTACGCGCGGCAGCAGAATGGTCTCTATATCGTGGCGGATACGCTCCGTTGTGACGGTTTCCGCGTGCTGCGTCGAGATCACGACGGTATGGACTTTCGGAGTTCCGTCTCCGTAGCGCACCGTTACCTGGCTCTTTGCATCGGGCCCGAGGTACGGCATAAGGTCCGAATCCTTGCGGATTCTCGACAGCTGATAGACGAGCCGGTGGGCTAGCGTCAGTGGGAGTGGCATGTACTCCTCTGTCTCGAGGCAGGCATAGCCGAACATCATGCCCTGGTCTCCGGCGCCCTGCTCCCGGCCGTCTGCGGCATCGACGCCTTGCGCAATGTCCTCGCTCTGCTCATGGATATGGCAATCCACGGTGCACGAATCCGCGCTGAAATTCTTTTCCGGGTCGGTGTAGCCTATCTCGCGTATGACCTGCCGAGCAACGCTTTCCGTGTCGACGTCTGCAGCCGAGCGGACCTCGCCGGCCAGCACGACGCGGTCGGTGGTTACCAGCGTCTCTACGGCTACCCGGCACTCGGGATCTTTCTCCAGATACGCATCCAGAATCGCGTCCGAAATCTGGTCTGCCACCTTGTCGGGATGTCCTTCGGAAACAGACTCGGACGTAAACAGATAAGCCATCTTGAGAGCTCGCAGTAACGGGTCTAGCAATGAAAGCGTAAGCCGCAGTACAACGCCGATTCTTCGCCGGAGTTCAGCAGCATGATCTGCGGGCGCGAGCGCAAAGGCTGGCTCCCGGCTTCGTGCCGGCAAGATTCAAACGGCACCGGCGTCGCTGAATGGTCAGGTAAGGCAACACCTTAAGCGCCAGGCATGGCCGGGCAACGTGTCAAAACTTCGTGGAATTCGAATCGTATCTTTGCGGATTACTCGAAAGAGGACATAAATTGCGGGGCTAAAATTGTCTGCGCCGCGAAGCGCACAGTGAACACCCACTTTCCGACGGAGGCGTTTTTATGGAAGACCTCAAGAGCAAGATCGAAGCCATTATTGCCGACAAACTCGGCGTCGAGGAAGCTGATATTGTGTCCGAGGCGTCGTTCACGAATGATTTGGGAGCGGACTCCCTGGATACGGTGGAACTGATCATGGAATTCGAAAAGGTATTTGACGTTACAATTCCGGATGAGGACGCGGAGAAGATCGCGACCGTGGGAGATGCCATCCAGTACCTAGCTGAAAGAACGGCGTAGAACAGGCGTTTGTATCTCCTGGTCTTTCTGACGTAATCCATGCCAGGATCAAGGCGCAGGGTTGTAGTAACCGGCATGGGGGCGTTGACTCCGCTGGGAGGCTCTCCGGGAGCATTCTGGGATGCCATGATGCGCGGAGAAAGCGGCGCCGCGCCCATTGCGGCATTTGACGCCAGTGCGTTTGCCACCACTTTTGCGTGTGAACTCAAGGGATTTGAGGCGCTGGATCACTTTGGGCGCAAGGAGGTGCGGCGGCTGGATCCGTTTGCGCAGTACGGTATCGTGACGGCGGAGCAGGCCATTCAGGATGCCGGCCTGGACCCTGATTCCATGTCCCGGTCCGAGAAGGATCGTGTGGCCGTCATCATCGGCAGCGGCATCGGGGGAATGCAGGTCTTTCACAGCCAGGCCGCAGCCTACGAGAAACACGGCCCGCGCCGCCTGTCCCCGTTCTTCATACCCATGCTCATTCCGGATATAGTTAGCGGGCATGTGTCCATCCGCTATGGTTTTCGGGGACCGAACTACAGCGTTACGTCGGCCTGCGCAACCGGCAGCAACGCCATAGGGGACGTGTTCCTGCACATCCAGCGCGGAGGCGTTGACATTGGCCTTTGCGGCGGAACGGAGGCAGCCGTTTCGGCGCTGGGCATCGGTGGCTTCAATGCGCTGAGGGCGCTGTCTACCCGCAATGATGATCCTGCGCGCGCCAGCCGGCCGTTCGACCGGACGCGCGATGGCTTTGTGCTTGGCGAAGGTGCGGGAATGCTGGTGCTCGAAGAGCTCGACCACGCACGTGCGCGCGGGGCCAGGATCTATGCAGAGATGATCGGGATTGGCCTCAGCGCGGACGCCAATCACATCACGGCGCCTGACCCGGAGGGACACGGTGCGGCACTGGCCATGCAAAATCTTCTTGAGGATGCGGAATTGGCACCGGAGGACGTGGATTATCTGAACATGCACGGTACATCGACGCCGCTGGGTGACGTGGCTGAAACCAAGGCGGTTAAGAGGGTATTCGGCCAGCATGCCTACGCCATGAATCTGTCGTCCACCAAGAGCATGACGGGTCACCTGCTGGGTGCGGCCGGCGCCGTGGAGGGAATCGCCACGGTGCTTGCCATCATTCACGACCGTGTGCCGCCCACCATCAATTTTGAGCATCCCGATCCCGATTGCGACCTGAATTACACCTTCAACGAGGCCCAGGCGCGGCCTGTGCATGTGGCGCTGTCAAACGCATTCGGTTTTGGCGGCCACAACACGTCCCTTGCATTCCGCAAGTATGAGGCATAACTGGCGGCTTTCCGCCGGACTTGCGTCGCCGGACGGTCGGGCGATAGGTCGGATCCTTAACCGGGCCCCGTCCGCCCGGGATGCCCGCCGCGGCTTTCAGGCATTGATCATGGCAGCCGTGCGGTTGGAGCAGTTCTCGCGCAGGCAGTGCCCGTAAAGATTCAGGGCGTGACTCTTGATGTCGAACCGGTAAATCTCGGCCACCATTTCCTGGATGCTGTGGATCCGAGGGTCGCAAAACTCCAGCACGGCCTGGCAATCGAGACAGATGAGGTGGTCGTGCTGCCAGTAGCGGTAGGCGGGTTCGTACTTGGCCTGGTTGTTGCCGAATTGATGGCGAACCGCGAGTTGACAGTCCAGAAGCAGCGTCAGCGTGTTGTAGACCGTTGCCCGGCTGATACGGCGTCCCTGCTGCTTGAGACCTATGTAGAGCTGGTCGGCATCTACGTGCTCGCCGCATTCGTAGAGCATGTCCAGAACGGCAAATCGCTCCGTAGTTTGCCGCAGTCCTCGCGTCTTGAGGAATGTCCGGAAAGTGTCGTGGACCTCACGGCGGTGCTCGTCGGAAAGGGCCATGTCTCGACGGCGTTGAACTCCACTGCGATTACACGGGCTGTTTGTCCGTGTTCCGGGGCTTCATATTGCAACTTCACGGGCCCCCGAGTATACTACGCGGTAATTCGGCGGCGCTCACCGTTACAGGAGTAAACTTTCCGGCGTGCCATGAGCACTTTGGATTCTGGATTCGACGACGGACCCGATGAAGGCCGTCTGAATGATCTGGTTGCAGCCTTTGAGCAGGGTGACGGGACATACTTTGACTCGGATGCCCTGGAGGACATTGCGTACCACTACTTTGACCAGGGACAGTTCGACCGGGCCCTTGTCGTGGTGGAGCGACAGATCGCAATGCAACCCTTTTCGTCCGATGCCTGGATGAGACGAGGCGTGCTGCTGAATCATCTGGGCCGCCACGAAGCCGCACTCGAGGCGTATGACAAGGCGCTTGCACTCAACCCGGTAGATGCCGAAACGCTGGTAAACCGCGGCGCTACGCTTGACAGCCTGGAGCGAAGCGGCGAGGCCCTTGCCGCGTATGATCGGGCACTCTCGTTTGATCCGCTCAGTTACGAGGCCTACTTCAACAAGGGCGTCACACTAGAGCGTGCGGACAAGCTCCAGGAGGCCGTCGCGGCATTCGAACGCTGCGCGCAGCTCAGGCCGGAGCACGCGGAGGTGTGGTATGAATTGGGGTACTGCTTCGATCGGCTCGGCGACAGCGAGCGGAGCATACGGAACTACGACCGGCACATTGACCTCGAGCCTTTCTGCCACGACGCGTGGTACAACAAGGGCATCGCGCTGATGCGCGCAGAGCGCCTCGAAGAGGCCGTCGCCTGCTATGACATGGCCATTGCCATCAAGGACGACTTTGCTTCCGCCTACTACAATCGCGGCAATGCCCTTGCCAGCCTGCGCAGGTTGCCGGACGCCATAGTCGATTACCGGAAGGTGCTGGAAGTCAAGGGTGCGGATGCTGGCACGTACTGCAACATTGCCCTGGCCTATGACGAGCTGGGAGAGCTGGAAGTGGCGGTGCGCTACTTCAAGCTGGCTGTGGCGGAAGACGATTCCTTCGCGGAGGCCTGGTACGGACTGGGATGTTGCTACGACGCGCTGAGCCGCTACAAGGAGGCCTTGACGTATCTAAACCGGGCTGTCGAGCTGAAGTCGGATTGCCCGGAGTTCTGGCATGCAAAGGCGGAATGCGAATACAATGCAGGAGTGCTGGGTAGCGCCCTGGACTCATACAGGCGGGTGCTCCGGCTCGATGGGCGGAACCATGGGGCTTGGCTCGACTTCGCTGAAACGCTCTACGAGGCAGGCCATTGCGAGGACGCACTTGCGGCATATCACCGGGCCCTCGCGCTGGACCCGGCCTGCGCTACCGCGTATTTCCAGCAGGCGAAGGCGCTGCTCGCGCTCGGCCGGCCGGAAGAAGGCGTCTCCTCCCTGAAGATGGCTTTCAGTCTGGATCCAGCCACCAAGGACGAATTCAGGTCCAATTATCCCGACCTGTATCGCAACCGCCGCCTTCGTCAGCAATTGGGGCTTGACCGGTAGGTCCCATACCGCTGTGGCGACCCGAACGGGAATCTGTTCATGAGGTGGCTGCGCGCCCTGTACGAATGGGTTCTCGCCTGGGCAGAAACCCCTTATGGGCCGGCTGCGCTCTTCCTCCTGGCGGTGGCAGAGTCGGTCATCTTTCCGGTGCCGCCTGACGTGCTTCTGATTGCACTGGCGCTGGGTTGCCGCGAAAGGTCCGTCCGGTTTGGTGTAATCTGCAGCGCGGGATCTGTCCTCGGTGGCATCGCGGGATACGGCCTGGGCCACCTGGCCTGGCTGGCACCTGGCGGCTTCACGCCGCTGGCCGAGTTCTTCTTCAACACGGTACCGGGTTTTGACCAGGAACTGTACTTCCGGATCGGAGAACGCTTTGCGGAGTGGGGATTCGTGATCATCTTTACGGCCGGCTTCACGCCGGTCCCGTACAAGCTGTTCACGGTTTCAGCGGGAGCCTTTGATATTCCCTTCCTGCTGTTTCTGCTTGCCTCCGCCGTTAGCAGGTCGGCGCGATTCCTTCTCGTCGCGGTACTCATCTATCGGTTTGGCGAGCCCATACGCCGGTTCCTGGATCGCTATTTCAATGCGCTGGCCGTTGTGTTTGCCGCTTTGCTGATTGCGGGCTTCCTGGTCGTCAGGTTCTGGCTCTGAGGCGGGATCACCTGAGGCGAGTCACTGTCAGCGAATGCTCGGCGCCTGGGGTCGCGGCGCGAACAATGTACTTGCCGCTTGGCAGCGCGCTTGCGGAAAGGTGAAACCTGTACGTGCCGGCGGCCAGAGGTCCTTCATGAATCAGCGCGGCCTCGCGTCCCAGCACGTCGATTGCTGCTATACGCACAGGCCGGCCTTCGGAGAGCGCCAGCGAAAAGTAGACATCGGTGCGGAACGGATTGGGATGCGCGGAAAACAGCTGAAGCGGCGGCGGTGCGGTCTCTTCGTCCGATGCCGGGCCAGCCAGACGTTCCAGTCCGGCTGGTTTCAGCACAAACAGACCCTCGCCTATGCTGCTCACCACAATCGTTCCGCTCTCGAAAAACGGATACACGCCCCAGGCGCCCGCAAATTCCGGCTGGTCCGAGTCCGGATAGGTATCGAAAAAGGCCGCTTCGCGCGGGGAACTGATACTCTCCAGGTCCACAATGCGCAGGCCCGAAGTATAGTTGGCCTCAAACGCATATCCACGATGGACGTGAAGATTGTGATCGATGGATCCGGTAGAGCCGAAGTACTCGGATGCGAGGACAGGATCCTCCAGTTCGGCGATGTCCCAGATCAATGTCCTTGGGCCGCGCCGGTCGGGAAGTGTCCGTATCTCGTCCAGCTCGTCATTCATAACGAAGTAGCGGTGGTC
>CAZXEU010000076.1:0-7130 GCA_964639665.1 uncultured Rhodothermaceae bacterium
GCCTCGAATCTGTGCAGAGCCATGAAGACCGTGCCCCGGAAGAAGTATATCTCGGCTAGTTCCGGCTGGTATCGCTCTGCACTGTCAGCAAGAACCAGAGCCCAGTCATATCCTCCGCGCAGGTACGCCTCTTCACCTTCAAGCAGCAAGGACCGTGCTCTCGGATCGATAGTGCGGCTCGGCACGGCTGTCTGCGCATCGTCCGACGAACAGCCCATCCCAAGATGCGCGGAGACGCACAACAGAACGGTGACCATGCGTGGATTCCATGCAGATATTCGCATGCCTGTGCTCATGAATGCGTTTGGCGCTGCGCCGCGCCGGGCAAGTCCGATCTGCAGAAATCAGCCACCGCGGGACAGTATCGGCACGAGTTCTCCGGTACCTTCAACAAGCAAAACCTCCTGCCCAGGCTCAATCTGCTGAAACAGCTCCATCCGGCCACTCGGCCAGGCAATTTCCAACGAAGTCACGGTCTGGCTGGCCCCTATTCCAAATGTGGCCGTCATCTCCGACTGCGACAGGTAACTGGAACCGGTTCGAATCCTCCGCTCCATCATCAGGCCTCCCACCGTGGCACGAATGCGGGCACCGATGGCGTCGCGGTTGCTTTCGGTGCCTTCCAGCCGGACGCGCAAGAAGGGGCGCGCAGGCAATTCGTTCCGCCAGAGGCGAACCGGGCCGTCATTCTCGGTGACCAGAACGTCGAGGTCCCCGTCACGGTCGAAATCCGCCGTGGCCAGGCCGCGGGCTACCATCAATTCTGTAAGCGGTCCCGCTGCCGGATTCGAGGCATCAAATTCTCCGTCGCCGCGATTCAAGAAGAGCTGAGGTCGCTGCTCAAAAGTAATGCCAAGCTGTCGCCTCCAGACGTGTTTGAGGACGTGGCCGTTGGCCAGGAGCACGTCGAGATCAGTGTCGAGATCCAAGTCAAACAGGATGAGTCCGAATGTGAGGGTTGGCAAAGTGGGGAAGCCTATACGGGAGGAGGCACTCCAGTCCGCGAAGAATCCATCGCCTTCGTGGCGCCAGACGCTGACCATTTCATCCGAGAAGTTGCCGACAAGGATGGTGACCTCTCCAGTGCTGTCGATAACGCCGGAGTCCACCCCCATTCCTGCTCTCGGCGTACCGTTCTGATCAAGCGCGACCCCGCTTCTAACCGCAACCTCGGAGAACGTGCCGTCCCGGTTGTTCCGAAAAAGGAAGTTGCGTTCGCCATCGTTTGCCACGTAAATGTCAGGCCATCCGTCCTCGTCATAATCCAGCTCACCTACTCCCAATCCTTTGCTTTCCTCTGGCTGGATCCCGTTTAGGAAGCCCGCCACTGCGGTTCCGTTCGAAAACGTGCCATCCCCGTTGTTGCGGTAGAATGCGTCTGAGACTCCCGCATAGTCTCGCGGATTGCAGTAATCCCTGAGCTCAACGTCCATGCAAACAATGTCGGTTTCAGGTGTCCAGCGCAGGTAATTGGCAACGTATAAATCCAGGTATCCATCCCGGTCTGCGTCGAGAAACATGGCCGACGTGCTCCAAAGTGCAATGTCCGCAATGCCAGCCTCCGTACCCACCTCCTTAAACGTGCCCCCGTCGTTTCGAAATAGCATGTTTTCCAGGAGGGTAGTCAGGAGAATGTCCGTATCTCCATCGTTGTCGTAGTCTGCAGCGGCTACGCCAACTCCATATGCGCGGGCCTCACCGAGTCCCGCCTCATGGGTCACGTCGGAGAATGTACCATCGCCTTGGTTGCGGAAAAGTGTGAGCGCAGGCACCGCCTGAACGGGTTGACCAGGAAGGCTCCCCCCGCCGACGAGCAAAACGTCTTCCCATCCGTCTCCGTCAAAGTCGATGAAGCCTCCGCCGCTACCCATGATTTCAGGCATCCAATACTCTCCGAATCCGCCATGAACGTGCCGGAAGGGGGCCAGACCGGCTTGCTCGGCTACCGCTGTAAAGTGGACGGGAGCTGTTTCGGCGCTCCGGGGCGAGGTGTCTCCAGATTGGGAGATTCCGCAGGAAGCGACCAGGCAGGCCAGCGCCAAGATCAGGAGAACAGGTATCCGTTGACGGAACGACATTTGCCAGGCCGTGAACACGCTCATTTCGTGCAACGTTGAGTCCTGAGCGGCACGTCGTCGGGTTGCAGGAAGCGGAGGCAGGCTCTGCACGCCTCCAGTAAACGGATTGTCAACGTATTCGGTTCAAGCTTTTACTGAAGCCGCGGCTTCTGCAGATGCTGTTTTCCAAGTCGGTTGCAGATCGCTTGGCGAGTATGGAACAATAGGGCGCGTGCAGAGCGCGTCTGGCTGGCAAGGTCTTCCGCTGCAATGCAAGATTCCTATAATGCGCAAATCAATACAATCTGATCTATGCATCGTTGGCTGACACTACCATCGACTTCGTTCGTCAACAACGCAAGTGGCCCGGTTAAACATGCGTCGACGGAGCGCTACTGCGGCACAGACCACCACCGGTCTATCTCGGCCAAGAGGCTGTCGACTATCCCGGGCCTCTGATCTGACAGATCACGCTCCTCACCGGGATCCTCCAGCACATTGTACAGCTCGGGTTCCAGACTCATCCACTCCGGTCTGTCTCCGTTGATCATCAATTCTACATCCCTGTTGGGCGCATGCGGAAGGACCAGCTTCCAGCCGTCCTTGCGCACCGCATACCGGTACTTCAGGTTAGCTTCCGGATCATGAAGATCGACCGACGTGTGCGCGAACAGCGCTCCAAAGATTATCTCACGGCTCGCAAGCCGTTCGCTGTCGCGAAGGTCGATGCCTGGAAGGCTGTGAAGAGGTTCTTCTCCCACGGCACCGAGAATAGTGGGAACCAGGTCGATCGTGCTGACCAGAGTCGTTTCGTCCCGCCCCGGTTCTACGACGCCCGGCCACCTTATCATGACGGGTGTCCGCATGCCAGCATCGTAGGGGGACATCTTGGCCCGGCTGTCGAAGCGGCCCTGGTCGCCGATGGGCGGCAGCCAGCCGTTGTCCACGGCGTACAGCACCACGGTATCATCCTGCAGGCCATCTGCTTCCAGTATGGCCAGCAGCTCGCCCACCGTCAGGTCAAACCAGTCTACCATGGCATAGTATCTGGCCACCGCTTCCGGCCGGTCCGACGCTTGGTACTTTGTGAGCAGACTGTCTGGAGGATTGTGCGGCGTGTGCGGAATAAACGGTGCATAGTAGAGCAGGAAAGGCTCCTGCCCCGCTGAGGCCAAGAACTCCCTGATGGGCTCCATTCCTTCGCGGCCTATTCTCAGGCCTTCGTCGCCATGCCGGCCGCCGCGCGTGACGTCGCCGTGCGTCATGGCTGCCGTAAACCCGTGGTCCACGGGATTGCCTTCCCACCACTTGCCGGACTGGTGGCTCAGGAAGCCGTCTGCATGCAGACGCTCCAGAACGGTCTGACTGCGCTGGAACACGGCTTCCATCTCCGCGCGCGCTTGAACATCCCTTGCCACGGCGCCCGGCGGATCGTTGCCTGTGATGCCGTGCTGGTGGGGATATAGACCGGTGACCATTGTGGCCAGGCTGGGCCTGCAGACCGAGGTGGGCGTGTAACCCCGGGTGTAGACCATGCTCTCCGCTGCAAGCCTGTCGAGATTCGGCGTCTGAATCACCTCGTGGCCCATGAATCCGTGATCGCCCCAGAAATGGTCGTCAGAGATGATCAGCAAGATGTTTGGTGGACCGCCACTTGTGGAGGGTGCAGAGTCTCTTTCGGATGTCTTGCACCCGAGGACAAAGCAGGAAACCGTGCATAAACTGATCAATGCCTTCATGGTGAGATCGTCTTGACTGTAGCGGCAAGCCGCGCGGCCGGAGATTCGCGGCCATTGGCGCTCAGGGAGTCATCTTCGGCCCCGTCGGCACTACTGCCGGTCGGGATGCCGACCCCATTCTGCTCTGCGAGCTTCATCAAAGTCGGGATTGGCCACCGGCATGGCCGCTCCGATTTCCTCGCGCCAGGCGGCCAGCTGAGCTTGTAGTCCGGCTGCAGTTTCGGACAGCTCGCCGGCAAGATTGTGCGATTCGCCGATATCGTCGTGCAGGTTATACAGTTCGGTCCGTCCGTCGTCAAAGAACTCGATCAGCTTGAAGTCGCCCTGCCGGATGGCACCTGCCGGCTCCGAATGATGGTAATGCGGATAGTGGAAAAAGATCGTGCGATCCGCATCCTGAGCGTCCCCGCGCAGAAGCGGCACCAGGCTAGTGCCGTCAAAGGCCTGGCCCTCGGGCATGCTCCCGCCGGCAAGGTCGACGAAAGTCGGATACAGATCGACGCTCGTAACCAGTGCATCGGATGCCGTGCCCGGCGCCGCTCCGGTAGGCCATCTGACAATGAAGGGCTCGCGAATGCCGCCCTCATACAGGCTGCCCTTCTCGTCGCGAAGCGGCGTGTTCGTGGTAACGATTACGCCCGTGGATCGGTCGAAGCGCTCGTACAGCCCTCCGTTGTCCGAGTAGAACAGTACCACCGTATCGTCTGCCAACGCCAGTTCGTCGAGCTTGTCCAGGACCTCACCGACGCTCTGGTCGACGTGCTCGATCATGGCGGCATATATGGGGTTGTTGATGCCATGCTCCGGCTTTTCCTTCTGCTCGTACTTCTCGATGAGCTCCTGCCTGGCCTGGAGCGGGATGTGAACCGCGTAATGGCTCATCATGAGGAAGAAGGGCCGGTCCCGGTTCTCTTCCATGAACGCGAGGCTGTGCTCCGTGATCACCTCGGTCAGGTTGTCTTCCGGATCGACTTCCTGGGGAGGTACCAGATGGCGCCCCACGTCAAAGTGCCCTCCTCCCCGGCGATAGAAGCCGTGATCATAACCCTGGTTGGCAGGCGTTACCTCCGGATTGCCGAGGTGCCATTTGCCGAAGTAGGCCGTTGCGTATCCCTCCTCTTTCAGCGCTTCGGCCACCGTGATGGTCTCCAGGGGCAAATACTGCGTGCGATTGCGCGGGACTGTCAGGCGCTCAAAGGGCCTCCAGTGGCCCGTGATGAAGTCCGTGATGCCGATGCGCGCCGGGTATTGGCCGGACTGGATGCTGGCTCGCGTCGGGGAGCATACCGGGGCCGCTGCGTAAGCATTGGTAAACAGCATCCCCTGCGCGGCCAGTCGGTCAATATGGGGCGTTTCGTGGAAAGCATTGCCGTAGGCCGGCAAATCTGCCCATCCCAAATCGTCAATGAGGATGAATATGATGTTGGGTGGCGGCGCCTCAGGCAAGTCCACGGATTCCGGACTGCAGCCGACCGCTGCCAGGGCCAGCATCGCTGTTACCATTGTTACCGAGCGTACCATCGGAAATCAGTTGGCCGGGTTCATGCGGCGATTACTGATTGACGCCGCACAAACGTGTTTTGAACTTCGTTGCACCATGTGGGTGGAGCCCCCGCACCCGAAATCGAGACTACGTTCCAGTCACGTGATCAAGAAAGCCTACCCGGGCATGCCGCCCGGGTAGGCTCCAGCCACGCTGGTGAAACGTACGCGACTATTCCATGTCCTACGGCGTGCCCCACATGCCACTTGTCGACACTTGGAGGGCCCGCGAAGTACAACAGGTTATCCTCGTCGCTTCGACGACTCGCCTCATCCGCCGCCTTCTGACATTTCGACCGGCTTGTATCCGCCTTTCGAACGGAAGTAGAAGATCAGGCCTATGTAGCAGACCAGCATGAGAATCGGTAGCAACGCGATAAGTCGGAGCGCGTCCTTTTGCGATTCCTCCGTCACCGCACCGATTTGCTGCCGCTGATCCTCAGGAAGTCCCTCCACCGCTGCCATATCGACACCTTGGTAGTCGCCGAAGATGCTGCTCCGCTCAACCATCACTTGTTCATGCAACTCCGTCGAGACTTGCATGAGATTGTCGTCGATGGCACGGTCCTGCAGGCTTCCCATGAACGGTGCGCCAACTATGCCAACAGCGAGCAGCCCGACGCCCGAGACCAGGTTGATAGTGAGCGCGCCGCCGCGCGGCGACTGGTCGGCCACGACGGCGAGCGTTGTCGGCCAGAAGAATGTCTTGCCGATACCGTATAGCGTGGCGGCAACGAGAATCATGATGCCGGCCGCAGCCGAAAGTGCGAACAGACCGATTGCAGCAATCAGTGAACAGGCAGCGAGCAAGCCCAGGGGAGAAATCTTGTGGGCAATATCGCCTGCGAAGAAGCGAAGCACCAGCATGATTGCCGACGTGTAAATGAGCACCCAGCCTGGATTGATGCCCAGCCGGCCCATTTCACCGCCCATGAAGGACGTGATCCAGCTGTCTACGCCCAGTTCAGTAGTAGCTAGCGGGAACATGATCAACAGGAACAGGATGACCATGACGCGGCCAATTGACCGTGTGTAAAAGCCATAGCCGACTGTAACTGCGATGGTCAAAATCCAGCTTACAGCAGTTCCCCAGCCAATGATTTGGCCGAGTTGGAAGACGATCAGCGAAAACCCAATGAAAGCACCGATAATCCCGGCTTCCCGAAGCATGTCCCGGTAGGAGACCCCCGAAGCTACACGCTCGTGTATCGGGAATTTCTCCCTGAGCAGCATGGCCGCGTAGATGGCTGCCGGAATGAGGATGAGCGCATTGGCAATGCGCCAGTCAAGCCCAAGAATTATGATAATGATGCCGCCGAGAACGAGGCCGCCTGGCCAGCCGGCATGCAAGATGTTGAGCCACTTGGTCTTTTCCTTGGTGTAGATGGTTGCGACGACCGGGTTGATGTAGGCTTCTACCGTGCCGTTGCCAATGGCCAGGATGAAGGTGCCAATGTACATCGTCGCGTAGTCCTGAGCCAGCAGAATCATGATTCCTGAAATGACGTGACACGCCAAGCCGAACCACATGGCCGCCTTGTATCCGACGTAGTCGATTACGAAGCTGAACAGGATGATGCTAATGGCAAACGGCCACAGGCCGGCGCCAAGGATTTCGCCTACTTGCGTGGCGGTCAAGCCGAATTCTGCGCCCCAGGCATCGGCTGTGAGAACACGAGCAATAAAGCCGAAGGACGTAGCAACGAGCGCTATGAAGCAGCCCCAGAATAGCGGCTTGCTATGGTCAGGTTGTGAAGCGGAAACAGCAGTTGCTTGGGCCATGATCGTTGTG
>CAZXEU010000077.1:0-3102 GCA_964639665.1 uncultured Rhodothermaceae bacterium
TCGTTGATGTAGAAATTGCCTGCAGCGTTCTCAAGCTCTGCCAACGCCTGGACGATGATACTCCTGTCCCTGGCAAAGACGGCTCCGGTAAGCGCGTACGCAGACGTCTGGTCAACCAGCTTCAGCATGCCGGTGAATTCATTCTCGTCGTACACGTAGACGGATACGACGGGGCCGAATATCTCCTCGCACATCGAGCGGTAGCCGGGATCCTTGGCCAGTATCACGGTAGGCTCGACGAAGTATCCTTCCTCGTCCGAATACCCGCCGCCGTGGATAATGCGCGCGTCGCTGGACGCCCGGGCGTGGTCAATATATGAGGCGATGTTGGCAAAGGAGTTTTTGTCAATTACCGCGTTGACGAAGTTGCCGAAGTCCTCGACCGAGCCCATCCTGAGTGCGGCAAGCTGATCGAACATCTCGGACTGGATCTCGTCCCAGCGCGAGCGGGGCACATACACGCGGGAAGCGGCCGAGCATTTCTGGCCCTGGTATTCGAATGCCCCGCGCACTATGGCCGTTGCGACGACCTTGCTGTCGGCAGACTCGTGGGAAACGATAAAGTCCTTGCCTCCCGTTTCCCCCACGATGCGTGGGTAGTTCCGATAGTCGGCGATGTTTGCACCAATGGTGCGCCACATGTGCTGGAATGTCGGCGTCGATCCGGTAAAGTGGAGTCCGGAAAAATGCGGTGAGGCGAATACCGGGTCGCCGACGGCAGCGCCGCGGCCAGGTACCATATTGATTACGCCCGGAGGCAGGCCAGCTTCCTCCAGCAGTTTGTAGACATAATACGCGGAGTAGATGGCGGTGGAGGCGGGCTTCCAGACCACCGTGTTGCCCATCAGCGCCGCAGATGTCGGCAAGTTGGCCGCAATGGCCGTGAAGTTGAAGGGCGTTACGGCAAACACGAAGCCCTCCAGGGGCCGGTACTCCGTCCGGTTCCACACGCCTGGCGACGAAATGGGCTGCCACTGGTACAGCTGGTGCATGAAGTGCACGTTGAACCTGAGAAAGTCGATGATTTCGCAGGCCGAATCGATTTCTGCCTGGTGCGCATTCTTGCTTTGCCCCAGCATGGTGGAGGCATTCAGCTTGTCCCGCCAGGGACCCGAAAGCAGATCCGCCGCCTTCAGGAATATGGCTGCGCGCTCTTCGTAAGGCATTGCCGACCATTCGCTCCGGGCCTGGAGGGCAGCGTCGATGGCCATGTCCACCTCGGCAGCCCTGCACTGGTGCGCTTCACCCAGAACAAAGTCCCGCTCATGGGGAGGTCGAATCTCCGTCGTATCACCGGTGCGGATTTCCCGGCCTCCGATGAAAGCAGGAATGTCATGTTTGCTGGCCTTCATTTCCTGAAGACTCGAGACAAGTGAGCGCCGCTCGGGACTTCCCGGGGCGTAGCCCAGGACAGGCTCGTTAATGGGCAGCGGCGGGACCAGTACGGTGTTGTTCATGCCAGTAGTACCCCAAGTCGAGGGGCTATCTGTTGGAACGGAAAACGAGCCCCCGTAAACGGTCAGGCCTACCCCTTGTTCACGGACGCGGACGCCTAGTCGAACATTCACATCGGGACCGCGTCACACAAATTGCTCCAAATGTCTGGCAGACAACTTGGCATTTCACCGGTTTGTAGCACTTCGGTATCTCACCGGAGCGGAGGGACATGAGGAAGGACGGCGCTTTCTCCGGTTCATCACGTACGCTGCCATAGGCGGTGTGGCGGTCGGTGTGGCAACGCTGCTGCTGGCGCTTGCCATCGTACGCGGTTTCAGCCGCGAAATCGAAGCCAAGATCGTCGGATTTGGTGCCCACGTCCAGGTAGAGAACATCCGGCACGCTCCGTTGGAGCATGCGCTGTCCATGACGGAGTCTCTTGGCCGGTGGGAATCTGTCGCGCGCATAGACCCCGTCGTCAGCGAATTCGCACTGCTGGGCCGGTCGCAGACGGATATGGACGGTGTAAATGTCTGGGGAGCTGTCGAGCTTCCGTCCTACGTCCGTGACCAACTCGTCGGCGGTACACATGAGTTGGCCTCCGAACACGGCTCCGGCCACAACCTTGTAGTGGGACGCGAGCTGGCCTCTCAACTGTCGCTGGAGGTCGGCGACAGGGTAACGGTGTTCTCGACGCGGGGCATGCAGCTGGGCTCGGGCCTCGCAATCCGGCCCAAGGTCAAACAATTCACCATCACCGGTATATTCGAAACGTTTCTGGCCGACTTTGACGAGACGTACGTCTTCACGGACATCGACGTGGCCAGAAGCCTTCTGGACTACGGACCGGAGGAGGCCACCAGGCTGGATTTGACACTGGCTTCGCCCGATTCCGCGGACGCGGTTGCCCGGGCAGTGGAGCAGGAATTCGGTTTTCCCGTCATGGCGAGAACCATATTCCAGGTCTACCGGGGGCTGTTTGCCTGGATAGAACTGCAGGAGGCCATTATTCCATTCGTGGTCGGCGTGATGATTCTTGTTGCGGCATTCAATATTGTCGGGACGCTACTCATGGTGATTCTCGAAAAGGCACGGGAAATCGGAATCTTGGCCAGCATGGGAGCATCAGGCAAAAGCATTCGCCGGCTGTTCCTGTGGCTGGGAATGCACGTGGGCCTCATAGGGACCGCAATTGGTATCGCACTGGCATCAATTCTGGCTCTTGTCCAGATCAGATACGGCGTAATTCCGCTTCCGGCTGACGCGTACTACATGGACCAGGCACCGGTTGCCCTGGCGCCAATGGACTTCGTCGTCGTGAGTGCAGTCTCGATTGCCCTCTGCCTAGTCGCCTCCTACATCCCGGCAAGGGTGGCCTCCCGCATTTCTCCGCTGAGCATCATTCGATTCGGTTGACTGGCGCTGCATGCCCCGTTCGCCGGGAGCGTAAGAAAGGCTGACCCTGGCTGCAGTCGCCCTTGCGCCCATGCTGCGGGCACGTAGAAGGCTGCCGCGTTGGCTACCGTTCGCCGCATTGCCGTCCGTGGGGCTCCGCGAGGCATTCCAGAAACCATACGATGCCTCCGGCTGTTTTGAGGCAAGTTCCACTTGCGAACATCAACTGCAATGCGCTCGACTTTGGCTACATTCAGGGTGGTCCTCTTC
>CAZXEU010000078.1:0-1768 GCA_964639665.1 uncultured Rhodothermaceae bacterium
CGGATGGTGATGGGCATGCCGGGCATGGCGCGAAAAATGCCCAGGAAGTCGGCCTTCTGGTAGGGCAGAAGCTTTGCCAGGGCTGCCTCTCGCTCCGGTTCCTCGGTGGCCAGGATCATCTCGCGCATGGCCTGGATGCGATTCCCTTCGAAGAACATGTGCTCCGTCCGGCAAAGGCCGATGCCCTCGGCGCCAAATGCTACGGCCTGCGCGGTATCCTCCGGCGTATCCGCGTTGGTGCGTACGCCGATCGTGCGGAATTCGTCGGCCCATTCCATGAAAGTGGCAAATTCCTCGCTGAGGCCTGCGGGCACCAGTTCCTCGGCGCCTAGGATGACCTCGCCCGAACTGCCATTGATGGAGATCCAGTCGCCCTTACTTACCACGTGCTCGCCTGCGGCCACGAAGAGCTGCTTTGCGTAGTCGATAGCAATGCCGCTGCAGCCGGCCACGCATGGCTTGCCCCAGCCTCGGGCTACTACGGCGGCGTGACTCGTCATGCCGCCCCGCGAAGTCAGAATGCCCTCCGCCGCGTCCATGCCTCCCACGTCTTCCGGGCTGGTTTCCGTCCGGACCAGGATGACCTTCTCGCCCTTCTGTCTCCACGCCTCTGCTTCCTCGGCAGAGAATACGACACGGCCCACAGCTGCACCGGGAGATGCGGGCAGCCCCTTGGCCAATACCCGGTCCCGGTAGCCGATTTCGTCCTTGAAGCCGGGGTGCAGAAGTTGGTCCAGGTGAATCGGTTCGACCAGGTCCCTTACGGCTGTCTTCTTGTCGGTCAGGCCTTCTGCCACCATGTCGACGGCGGTCTTCAGGGCCGCCTTGCCGGTGCGCTTGCCGTTTCGCGTCTGCAGGATAAACAACGTGCCGCCCTGGATGGTGAACTCGATGTCCTGCATGTTCTGGTAGTGCTTCTCGAGGCGGTCGGTGACGGCGAGCAATTCGTGGTACGGCTTCGGAAACTTCTCCTCCATACGGGAAATGGGTTCGGGCGTCCGTATCCCTGCCACCACGTCTTCGCCCTGCGCATTGACCAGGAATTCGCCGTATAGCTCGTGATCTCCGGTCGCCGGATTGCGCGTAAAGCAGACTCCCGTACCGCTGCTGTCTCCCATGTTGCCGTAGACCATGGCCTGCACATTGACCGCCGTGCCGATAAGTCCGGTTATCTTGTTTATCTGGCGGTATTTGACGGCACGCTGGCTGTCCCAGGAACCAAAAACGGCATTGATCGCATGGCGCAGCTGGTTCATGGGATCAGTTGGAAACGCGGACTGCGTATGAACCCCGTAAATGGACTTGTACGCATTTACCAGGCGCTTCAGGTCGTCGGCATCCAGGTCGAGATCCTCGGTAACTCCCTTCTCCACTTTCATCCGGTGGAGGGCTTCCTCGAAGTGGTCGTGGTGCACGCCCATGACCACATTGCCGAACATGTCGATAAAGCGCCGGTAGGCGTCGTAGGCGAAGCGGGCATTGCCCGTCTCCCGCGCCAGTCCCTCAACGACCGTGTCATTCAGGCCAAGATTCAGCACCGTGTCCATCATACCGGGCATGGACTGCGCGGCGCCGCTACGCACGGAAACTAGAAGTGGTTTACGGGCGTCGCCCAGCCTGCGGCCAAGCGCCTCCTCCACATGACGCAAACCTCCCTTGACTTGCTGTTCCAGTTCTTCGGGCCACGAGTGGCCGTGCGTACCGTAGAAGCTGCAGGCTTCCGTCGTAACCGTGAATCCGGGCGGCACGGGCAGGCCGATGGCGCTCA
>CAZXEU010000079.1:0-3593 GCA_964639665.1 uncultured Rhodothermaceae bacterium
TTCTGACCCATGTCTATGTTTCTTCACTCAAGTCGTCCACGCTGCGGACGACAACGGTAAGGTGGCTCAGGCGCTTGCGGTAGGGGTGGGCGCGGCCGCGCGGCGCCGGCCGAAATCGCCGAAACGTCGGCCCTTCGTCCACGCGAATATCCGCTATCACCAGGTCCCCTTCGTCGAACCGCTCGTCCTGGTGCTTGTCCATAAGGTTGTGCACGGCCGAGCGTATGGTCAGCTCTATGGCCCGCGTGGCGGCCTGCGGCATGAAATGCAGCGCTTCAAGCGCGGTCGATACGCGCTCGCCGCGTATGGTGTTGATGACCCTGCGCATCTTGAGCGGCGAACTGCGAATGTATTTTCTCTTTGCCCGGGCCTCCATATCAGCTGGCTGTAGTCTTGCTATCGGCTGCGCCGGTCTTTCTTGCCGCCGGCGTGCCCACGGAAGGTGCGTGTGGGAGAGAACTCGCCCAGACGATGTCCGACCATGTTCTCCGTCACGTAGACCGGGATGAACTGCCGGCCGTTGTGCACGGCAAACGTGTGCCCCACAAAATCCGGCGTGATCATGGACGCGCGGCTCCACGTCTTAATGACCTTTTTCTTGTCGCTCTGATTCAGTGCGTCCACCTTGCGCTGCAGCTTGTAGTGAACGTACGGACCCTTCTTGAGAGAGCGTGCCATGTTACCTGCGTTTGGTGCCCCGGCGATGTACGATGAACTTGTCACTCGGCTTGTTGCGCTTGCGCGTCTTGAAGCCCTTGGCGCGAAGTCCGGTGCGAGACCGCGGATGACCGCCGGAAGCCTTGCCTTCTCCACCACCCATGGGATGATCCACCGGATTCATGGCCACGCCCCGGGTCTTGGGACGCTTGCCCCGCCAGCGGTTCCGACCCGCCTTGCCAAGATCCACGTTCATGTGGTCGGTGTTGCCGGTGGTACCAATGGTTGCCATGCACCGCCCGAGCACGCGCCGCACCTCGCCCGAGGGCAGCTTGAGCGTGACATAACGGCCCTCCTTGGCCGTCAGCTGGGCGTAGGTACCCGCGGCCCTTGCCAGCTGGGCACCCTTGCCTGGTTTCAGCTCGACGGCGTGCACGAACGTGCCAAACGGGATGTTGGACAAGGGCAGGCAGTTGCCCACTTCCGGCGGCGCCGAAGGGCCGTTCTCCACCCGGTCTCCTACCGAAAGCCGGTCCGGTGCCAGGATGTAGCGCTTGTCGCCGTCCTCGTACACCAGGAGCGCGATCCGGGCTGACCTGTTGGGATCATACTCGATGCTGGCAACCCGGGCCTTTGGCCCCACCTTGTCCCGCTTGAAGTCGATTACGCGATACCGGCGCTTGTGGCCTCCGCCCTGGCAGCGGACCATCATCCTGCCGGTGTTGTTGCGGCCTGCGCGGCGTTTCAACGGGGAAACCAGGCGCTTGAGCGGCCGCTTGGCCGTTACATCTTCAAAGGTCGATACCGAGCGCTGGCGCTGCCCCGGCGTGACCGGATTGAGTTTTCGTACTCCCATGGCGCCTAGATGCCCTCAAAGAAGTCTATGGGCGCACTGCCCGGCATGAGCGTGACAATGGCCTTCTTGAATCGTGCCGTCCGGCCCTCGCGCACGCCGCGGCGCGTAAACTGCCTGCGGCGCTTGCCCCGAACGATCATGGTCCGCACCTCCTTGATGCGAACGGATGGATACCGCTCCCTAACGGCGTGCTCCACTTCGATCTTGTTGGCATCCATGTCCACCACGAACGCATAATGCCCCTTCTCCATCAGGGACGTGAGCTTTTCCGTGACCAGTGGCCGGATAATGGGGCTGCGCTTCATGACCGGGCGGTTTCCTTTGTCGGACGCAGTGTCTGCGCCAGTATGTCGTGAGCGCCTTCCTCCATGAGCAACACGCCGGCCCGCAAGATGTCCTCCGCAGACACGTTGCGCGCCTCGCGCACCGCTATGCGTGCTGCGTTGCGGCTTGACAGGTGCACGGCAGGCTGGTTTTGCTCGGTGATTACCAGGATTCTCTGCTGCGAAAGCTCAAACGCCTCCGCCAGGCCCAGCAGATCCCTTGTGGAGGGCTTTTCGAAGGCCAGGGGTTCCACCACGCGTATCGCATCGGATGCGGCCTTATAGCTCAGCGCCGAGCAGCGTGCCAAGCGCCGGGTTTTCCTGCTTAGCCGCACGCGATAGGTGCGCGGCCGAGGCCCGAACGTGCGCCCGCCTCCTCGCCTGAGTGGCGAAGACCTGCTGCCGCTTCGCGCCAATCCCGTACCCTTCTGTCGATAGAGCTTGCGCGTGCTTGCACGCACGTCACCGCGCTCCTTCGTCTTGTGTGTGCCCTGCCGGCGACTTGCCTGGGTCCGGCGCACATCCAGCCACAGGACATGGTCATTGGGAACTGCGCCGAATACCTCCGGCGCCAGTTCCACGTTGCGTCCGGTCGGCGTACCGTCTCTGTGATATACTCCCAGTTCCATCGCGCCCTAGGCCTTTTTCGACAGCTCAACAATCCCGTTGGCAGGACCCGGCACGGCTCCACGCACCAGCACGAGGCTGTGCTCGGGAATGATGCGGGCAATGGCGAGGTTCTTGGCCGTCACGCGCCGTCCTCCCATGCGTCCGCCCATCCGCATCCCCTTCATGACCCTGGAAGGATCCGACGATGCGCCGATGGAGCCCGGAGCCCTCTCCCGGTTGTGCTGGCCATGCGTGCGATCATTGACGCCCCGGAAGCCGTGGCGCCGCACTACACCCTGAAAGCCCTTGCCCTTCGACCGGGCGGCTACGTCAACAGTATCTCCCGCGCTGAAGAACTCCTCCACGCGCAGCTCGTCTCCCACGTCCATGGACGGCTCCTCCCAGCGGAACTCCACGAGGACGCGCTTGGGCGTCGTCGAGGCGGCTGCAAAGTGGCCCTGCATGGCCTTGGAAGTTCGCCGCTTCTTCTTCTCACCGTAGCCCAGCTGTACCGCGTCGTAGCCGTCCCGGCCGTCCTTCCGCTTGACCTGCACGACCACGTTAGGCCCCACCTCCAGCACCGTGCAGGGTACGTTACCGCCCTGCCGGTCGAAAATGGCCGTCATTCCGATCTTTCTGCCGATCATTCCACGCATGACGCTGATTCAGACCTTGATTTCCACGTCCACGCCGCTGGGCAGCTCCAGCTTCATGAGAGCATCCACTGTCTTGCTGCTCGTGGACAGGATGTCGATGAGTCTCTTGTGGCTGCGGCTTTCGAACTGCTCCCGGCTCTTCTTGTTGACATGCGGGCTGCGCAGCACGGTGTAGACCGCTTTCTTCGTGGGAAGCGGGATGGGACCACTGACCACCGCGCCCGTGGCTTTGACAGTCTTGATGATCCTTTCGGCGCTCTTGTCGATCAGCGTGTGATCGTAAGAGCGAAGCTTGATCCGGATCTTTTGGCCAGCCATTTTTGCTTACTAGTCCAGAATATTGGCCACGACGCCGGCTCCGACGGTTCGGCCGCCCTCGCGGATGGCAAAGCGCAGGCCCTGCTCCATCGCCACCGGCTGGATCAGCCGCACCCGGAACTGCGTGTTGTCCCCCGGCATGACCATCTCCACGTTCTCCGGAAGCTCGATGTC
>CAZXEU010000080.1:0-18370 GCA_964639665.1 uncultured Rhodothermaceae bacterium
CAGGTTCAGCACGAACGCCTGCTGGCGGAACTGCTGCAGCTCAAGACGGAAGACGTCGATCTGACGATCGTTGTTCGCCGTCGTGACCTCGAAGTTGTATCCGCCTGGTGCCAGCGAAATGTACGCTCCGACATCATCCCACGAGATGTTGTTGGCGAGCAGATCCAGTACCTCCGAGTTGTCGATCGGATTGATGAGGCGGATGTCCACGTCACCGAGCTCACGCGCACCGTGCACCACGTAGAACTCGACCATGTCCTCAGCCATCGCTCCAAGGCGCACATCCTCCACGACCTTGATCTTCGCCTCGCTGCCGTCTCCGTGCAGAATGACATTGTACGCGCCTTCATGCACGAAGCGCTGCGTGATGCTTGCAATCGGATTCGTGTTGTCGGCGTCACCTGCTGCAACCACATCCAGCGTATGCTCGCCGCCTACCACGTTGGCAAACTGCGTCGCGGTCTGGAAGGCCCAGTCGTTGCCCACGCGGTTGCCGTTCATGTATAGGTCAACCGGAGTGCTGGAAACGTTCTGGATGTACTGCACTTTGGCAAACCCACCGCTTACCGGCGGCATGTTGATCGGGTTCTGCAGGAAATTGGACGCAACGCCAATGAGGTTGCAGGTACCGACCTCTACACCTTCCTGCGTGAGGTTAAGAATACCGTTGATCCGATCGTTGACGGCAAATGACTCATCGTCTGTATCCGACTCATCATCTTCCAGGTCATACACGCCGGCCAATCGCGGATTCGTGGCCCCGGCCAGAATATTGCTGAGGTCACAGTCCCACTGCACCAGGCGCAGACCCTTGGCATCAAAGACGTTCGGCAGACCCGCCGCAGCAACCCGAATATTCGGATCCTGCGCCGGAATCTCATCGAATGCTACCAGCCAGAACTGGTTGCCGAGCGCATCCAGGGTCAGCGTACCTCCACCCAGCGCGTCGACCACAATTCCGTCCTCCGGCCACTCGATCAATGCGGCGGCTGCCGCTCCCTCGAGTTGTTGCACGTAGTCCACGGTCGCCATGCCCGCGGCGCCCAAATCATGGCCGAACTGCAGCGTTATCGGACGGAAGTTGTCAACCATGCGTGCAGCAGTCGTGTCAGCGTTGGCGCTTCCCACCGGGAACAGATAGCCCCCGTTGACTACTCCGCCACCGGCTGCACCATCTTGGACTGCACGCCTAATCGAACCGTTAACGTAGCTGTCCCGCGATCCAAGCATCACACCGCCGCCGTCTTCTTCCGTCGCCGTATTCCGACCCGCAAGATTCATCTCGCTCATCGTGTTGTGCATCGACCATGCGAACCTCTCGTTGACGGTGTCAATGATGCCGCGCTTCAGCGTCAGCGTCCCGTACGCATTCTGCGTCGCAGGTGCATCAAGTACGATACCACCAGCGCCATCCGTACTTACGGAGGCTAGGGTGACACTGCCGAAATAGGCATCCGAGTCGTATCTGTGCGCTACCATTTGCGCTTCCATGCCCGCAAACGTCACACCGCCGGAGAGACCCTGCTCACCGGCTGTATACTGGTCGTCCTGGTAGCACTCACCCGTGCCACCGAAGAGGTAGTCGCCACCGACGGTCGTGTTGCCGGCATTGTCCGCTACGCGCTCCGCTCCGCAGCCGGCTCCGTGCATGTAGACGTTCCGGGCATTCTTCATGTCCGGTCCGACCAGGAAGTCTCCCATCACGGTATGCTCACCACCATTCAGGTTTACCGAAGCTGACGTGCCCACGGTGTCGGCAATGATGGCCCCGGTGGAGTCCATCATGATTTCGTTGCCCTGGAGATAACTCCCGGTGACCGTCAAGCTGCCACCGTTCACATTCAGGCTGCCGCCCGAGACCATGTGGTGGGCTGCTGCCGCATGGCTGCCCACAACAACCCGCTGCATCCTCTCTTTCCGCCCTGCGGGGTTGAGGTTGTCGGCATCACTTGCCAGCGACATTCCGCCGCCCATCTGAGAGAGTCCTCCCACGGGGTTGAACACGTCCACGGAGCTTCCAAGATCCACATTGCCGTGATCGATCTGCAAGCCACCCACGCCCACCATGTCAAGGTTCTCTTTCGAGTTTTGGGCTGTACCGGCGGGCACCGCAATACTGCTCATGATACTTACCGTACCGGGCCCTACAGGGGCATTCCTGAACGTCGTCGTCAGGCGACGCTTGACGATGATGGCCGGCAGGTCCTTGCGGAAGTCCTCCGCATGACTGCCCACAGTACCCACATCAAACGTCGTGTTGCCATTGCCCACGAAGTGAATAAGGCCCGCAGTCCGCGCGGATTTGCTGGCACTCGCCCACGAAGACTTGAGGCTCGCAATGCTCTGCTGCAGCTCCTGTCGCGCCTGCACATCCGTCGCCGTGGCAATGGTTTCAAGGCCTTCCGCAACGTCGAGGAGTTCGTCCATGCGACCCGCTGCTCCGTCTTCGCCACATGTACCGGCGCCGCTGTCACAAATGTATCCAGTTCGGCCAAGCGTGACATTTTGCGTGTATGCGGGCCAGACGTTAGGATTAGGATAACGGCCGGAAGGATCCGGGATATTCATTACGACTAGGTGCTGGCCGTTTATGTCCAGCGTTCCCCGCGTTATCGTAATGTCTCTATCCACGCGAGAGAAGCCGTCATTGAGCGTGATCACAGGATCTGCCCTACAACCCGATCCGTCAATGACGAGGTTCGTAACATGGGCCGGACCAGGAGGCGCAGCTGCATCCGTCGGAAATACCGCACCGGCCGTCCGCGCGCCCGCTGCCTTGTATGCTACAGTGATTCCGTCCCTCGCAGGATCATATGGTCTGCTGCGCGGGCGGGTCGGGTACATGATGCTCCCTTCACCCAGCGCAAGTTCTCCGCTGCCATGATGCACTACCACGCCTCTGCTGAGTCCGATGGTGTTGCCCCCGGTATTCAGCGTGCCATTTGACAGGTGCAGATGCGCACCGATGTTAACCGGTTGGCTGAGCGTCACGGTAGCAGTCGTGGAAACATCCAGCAACGGAATGCTGAAACTGTTGCCATCGTCGTCCGGCTCCGGAATTTCCGCGCCCGTCATCAGGTCAGTGGAGTTGGTATAGTGGATCGCGACCGGGGCACCCGAATACGCAATCCTGGCATCTCCACTGTGGACCCTTCCCTCCGCGATCCTTAGCACAGTTTCGTCGCCCAATGCCAGATTGCCTTCCGTCACGAGTGTGCCCGTTTCCGCTTCCAGCAGATGGGTTACATTAAGTCTACCCGTTCCGATCCGTACCGGGCCGAGGGACTGCACAGGAGGTGCATCAGACTTTGCCAACCGTACGGAAGCCAGTGTCAGAGACCTGGTTCCAGCTTCCGTCGCATGTGCGATTTCGACATCCTGCTCAAACTGCCCGGCGAACACGACGCTATTGCCGCGGCCGGATGCATTGTTGATACCACAAATGTTCTGGTCAGCGTCATAGGCCGCTGGCGTCGCATAATTAACGGTCAGCATGCCGTCGGACGAAAGGTCATCCTCTAGGCCAAGGCTGTGGTAATTGTTGTGATCACCTAGGTCGATGTAGGACCTGCCCGCCGACTCTACCGCACCCAGAACAGACGACATAACCGATCCTTTCCGGGAAGCGGCGGTGGCAGTTCCGGGATTAGCAGCATTGGCAATGCCGCTCAAATACAACCCTTCTGTGCAAGCCGTGCCTTGATCTCCATCCGTGTTCGGATCATTGTCCGGATTTGTGTCTGCCAGGATGAGATCACCCACGATGGTAGTCGCGCCATAGACATAGACGCCCGACGAGCGACCATGATGGGTCGCATCGCCGGAGCAGTCCTCTTGGCGAAGCATGGCCGAGCCCACGGCGCCGGCATAGACCTCACTCCCTACGTCTCCAACAATGCCATCTATCACCAAATCCTCCGTAACCTGCTCGACACCGCGGAGCTCCGTCCGGGCGTTACCCAGGTTGCGGAGCCGGCCGTCCACTCTTTCGACGCCGATCAGGAAGAGCGTACCGCCCATGACATCGGTCGTGCCACCGTCGCCAACGTTGGGAACGGAGATACAGGCGCCGCCTTGCCCGTCCTTGACGACGTCAAGTTCCAGGTCGCCGTCGCCCGAGATCTTGTAGCAGTTGCCCGGCGCGCTGCCGACCGTGACGTCAAAGCCGCCCGTCTGTTCAAATAGCGTAATGGTGTATACCGCCTTTTTCAACGTCGTTGGCGGAGTCGCATTAGCATCCGCATCCGTTCCTGGCTCCACGTCCGTTACCTGACCGTAGTCAGTCTCTGCGGCGGTTGCTGCGTTAGATGGGAAGTAATTGTTTTCTACCAGGGTAACAGCATCCCCTCCACCGTACTCGGTCAGATCTGCTGATTGGTCAGTTGCTCCCGCCTCATCCGCTTCAATGGTGAAAGTTGTTGGCTCGTCACTGGTGGCCTCCCCGCCTGTCGGCGCCTGAGGGTTCAACATCAGGCGCTCGTTTCCGGAAATCATCGCACCGGCCGCAATCGTCACGCTGCCATCCGCAACCATGGGGTCCGTAGACGCCGTAGGCTCCAAGGACAACGTCGCGCCTCCCATGTCAAGCTCACCTGCCTTGACGTTCAGGGAATTCGTGATCGTGATCTCGTTATCACCGCCCGTACAAGCGTCTTCCACCTCGACATCGTCATTGACACCGAGCTTCTCGATCGAATACCCGCCGGTGGGACAGGTACCCCCAGAGCCTGATAGCGTAAGCATCAGATCTCCCGACCCGCCAAGCTCTACATTACCCGAAAGAATCCCCGCTGTAGAGCTAGTAATCGTGACGTCACCCTGCAGATAGAGCGTAGTGGGGCCATGTACGGAAACGGCGTCGCTAATGGTCACGTCCCCTTCAAGGGCAATCATGCCACGGGCAGCGCCCGGATCGCCGTCAACATAGGTCGCCAGAACCCGTGAGGCGATTGAGAGGTCGTCGTCAATCCTCGTCATGGCACCCGTTGACCGCACGCGGACAAATACCGTGTCCCCCGCGGTCGTGGCGGCTCCAAGCGCAGCTTCAAGATCACACGGATCCGTTATCGCGCAAGGGCTAGCACCGAGGCCGTTGCGCTCGGCGTAATAGTTCGTCTGCGCCCAAGCGGTTGACGCACCCGCCATTGCGAACAAAAGCAGCACCGTCATGGAGCGCATGAGATGGGTAGTAAGGTTATTCATGTTTGGAGTCCCCTCCAGGTAGGTTGGTGAATATGTCGCGCAGCCTGCTTTCAGGCCCCGCAGCTCATGGCGCATGCCTGCGCCTTACTGTGAACATCCTGTTATACACGAGTAACGAAAAGTATACGTAACGACTGCCGCGTTGTCAATCTCTTTTCAGGCAGCAAAACAGGTGCGCGGACACTCTACTTGCACCCGCTGCGAAGAATTATCAGCGAAGGCCGGGACGGACTAATCGAATTGACGAGACGGGTGCGACTGCCACCGCTGTTAGCTCTGCCTCTTGGCCGGGCTTGACGGCCAGAAGCAGCGTCGGGCCTGATGCCGGGATCCGCTACTCCGCCGGCCATTCGCGCCGCACTACCAGCCAAATTCGCGGACAGGACCGCCGACGAACGCCCGTGACCCGGCGGCGTAGCCGCGCTCCTCTATCGAAAAGGCGCCCGCCCTTACGTGCACCACATGGTAGGCATTCAGCCCTTCCTGCGGAGCGCGCCGCCGGTTTGACGCCGCCGTACCCGCATGCGCCAGCACCAGGCGCGCTCCCGCCGCCTCCACCTCCCCTACATGCGAAACATGCCAGTGGCCGGAGAGCACAACCCTAACACCCGCCCCTGCGGCGGCTTCAAGGAGCGCTCGTCCGCCGAGCGCCGCCTCGCCCGCGCCGTCGGCCACAAGGCGCACGGGCGGATGATGCACCACGAGCACCTTGAACGCTTCCTCTTCCGCGCCCCCGTAATACTTCCGCACACTCTTCGCAGCACTTCGGGGGACGAAGCCGCGCTTTATCGTAAAGCCCGTTGCCGATGAGATGCCAAGCACGGCGAGCCCCTCCTTCTCAAACGAAGGAAACCTCTCCTCCGAAACCCACCGGTCAAAGCGCCGCCTGGGAACGATGAACCGATGCACCGGATGCCACCACGGGTACACGTCGTGGTTTCCGGGAACCGCAAGGACAGGGGCCTTGAGCTGCTCAATAAACTCCGCAGCCTGCCGGTATTCGCGCGGACGCGCCCTTTGCGTAAGATCGCCGCTCAGCGCGACGAGATCCGCGTCAAGATCGTTGACATCGTGCAGAAGCGCCTTGACGATGTGCGGGTGCGCGATCCGGCCAAAGTGCAGATCGGCAAGGTGCGCGATTTTCACTGCGGCTAGAAGAGCAGCGTCAGGGGCTCTTCCAGGTGCTTCTGCAGCGCGCTCAGAAACCTGGCCCCGGTCGCGCCGTCCACCGCACGGTGATCGCAAGACAGCGAGAGCTTCATGCGCTTGCCGGCCACTACGGCGCCCTGCGAGACCACCGGTACGTCACGGATGGCGCCAATCGCCAGAATGGCCGCACTGGGCGGATTGATGATGGCGGTAAACTCCTCTATGCCGAACATGCCCAGGTTGCTGGTCGTGAACGTCGAGCCCTCCATTTGCTCGGGCTGCAGCTTCCGCTCCCGTGCCCGACCGGCCAGTTCGCGTGTTTCCTGCGCAACCTCGACAAGCCCCTTCCGGTCCACATCCCGAAGCACGGGGGTTACCAATCCATCGTCAATGGCCACAGCAATGCCTATATCTATATAGTCATAACGCCGGATTTCACGGGCGTCTTCGTGAAAGGAGCTGTTGACATCCGGGTGCGCGGAAAGCGCCGCAGCCGCAGCCTTCGTCACCAGGTCGTTATACGAGATCTTGACCGGCGCCACCTCATTCAGGTGCTTGTGCGCCTCGACTACCCGCTCCATCGCAACATCCACCGTGAGGTAGAAGTGCGGGGCGCTGAACTTGCTCTCGGAGAGCCTCCTCGCAATGGTCCTGCGCATGCTGCTCAGGCGCACGGTTTCGAAGCCGCGCGTGCCACTCAGGCGGCGAATGGCGCGCGGAGCCGGCACTGGCCGTTTCCGTTGCTCCTTGCCGCGCTCCAGGGCTGCTTCCACGTCCCGCTTGATGATGCGGCCTTCCGGCCCGGAGCCCAGGAGCGCTGCCATATCCAGGCCGTGCTCCGATGCCATCCGGCGGGCAAGCGGCGAGGCCTTGACACCGCGTGCATCGGATTCCGATCGCGCCTCCGGCGCTTCCTCCTTCATCTCCTCCTCTGCTTCCGGCGCCGCGCCGTCTGCGCCCTTTGCATACTGGCCGAGGATTTCATCGGCGCTCTCGCCTGCTTCACCTAGAACTGCGATGAGACCACCTATGGGAAGGCTGTCTCCTTCGGCCGCCACGCGCCTAAGCAGCACGCCGTCGTCGTAAGCTTCCACGTCCATCGTCGCCTTGTCCGTTTCCACCTGTGCGATGATGTCACCCGCGGCAACCGTCGCTCCCTCTTCCACCAGCCACTCCACCAGAACGCCCTCCTCCATGGTGTCCGTCATCTTGGGCATTTCCACCGCTATCGGCATGGCATCCGGAGCTTGGTGTGAGTAGAAGGATACGATTCAGTCCAGGTACAGCGCCTCGCGGCAGGCCCGGTACACCCGCTCGGCATCCGGCAGGTAGGCATCCATGAGATTCTTTGCGTACGGCGCGGGCGTATCGCGCGCGGTAACGCGCCGGATGGGCGAATCCAGGTAGTCAAAGCAGCGCAGTTGCAACTGAAATGCGATTTCTGCGGAAACGCTGGCGAACGGATTGCTCTCGTCCACGATTACGCAGCGATTCGTTTTCCTGACGGAAGTAACAACGGCTTCCCAGTCGAAAGGCCGGATCGTGCGCGGATCAATGACCTCCGCCTCGTAACCATCGGCCACCAGGCGCTCGGCCGCCTCCATGGCACGCCAGTAGCTCTTGTTGTGCCCAATAATGGTTACGGCGTCGCCTTCCCTCGCAATGCGCGCCTTGCCTATCGGTATTGTATAGTCCTCCTCGTCCGAGACCTCGCCCCGCATCCCGTACATGAACTCGCTCTCCAAGAACACGACGGGATCGTCGTCGCGGATGGCACTCTTCAGCAGGCCCTTCGCATCATCCGGATTCGAAACGGAAATCACCTTGAGGCCGGGAAAGGTGCTGTAGATGGACTCCACGCTCGTGTTGTGCGTCGCGGCGAGCTGTCCCGCCGCGCCATTCGGCCCGCGAAACACCACAGGAAGCGAAAACTGTCCGCCGGACATGTACCGGATCTTGGCTGCGTTGTTGACGATCTGGTCAAAGGCCACGAACGCAAAATTCCAGGTCATGAACTCGATGATGGGGCGCAGCCCGTTCATCGCCGCTCCGACGCCGAGACCGGCAAAGCCGTTTTCGCTGATCGGCGTATCGATGACGCGGCGCGGGCCGAAGCGCTCGAGCATGCCCTCGCTCACCTTGTAGGCTCCGTCGTATTCGGCCACCTCCTCTCCCATGAGGAAAATGTCCGCGTCCCGGTCCATCTCCTCTACCATCGCGTCGCGAATGGCCTCGCGCAGTTGCAATTGAGCCATAACCTAAATCTTCGGTCGCCGCTTCAGACCGCTACTCTTGCAAGAATGGAAAATCCTTTTGCGTGTACACGTGATCGTAGATAGCCTCCGGCTCCGGAAACGGACTGTTGTCCGCAAATTCGACAGAGGCCAGCACCTCATCCTTCACTTCCTTGTCAATGGCATCCAGGTGATCGATATCCGCCAGACCGGCCTCCAGGACATAGCTCTTGAGCCTGAGGATCGGATCCTGGTCCTTGTTGGCCTGCAGCTCTTCCTTCGTGCGGTACTTGCCGGGGTCACTCATGGAGTGGCCGCGGTACCGGTAGGTCCGGATTTCCAGGAGCGAAGGGATGTTGTTTCTCGCAAGACCAATATGGTGCTGCATGGCGGCCGCCACGCTGAAGACATCCATGCCGTCGACCAGCGCCCCTGGCATGGCATATCCCACGCTTTGTTTGTACAGGTCGGTCTCGGCAGCAGAGCGCTCGACGGACGTCCCCATGGCATAATGGTTGTTCTCAATTACCATGATGACCGGCAACCCGTAGAGGCTCGCCAGATTGAGCGACTCGTGAAAGGATCCCTGCCACACGGCACCGTCTCCGAAGAAGCCGATGCAGACGCCGCCGTCCTCCTTGTACTTGTGTGCAAAGGCGATGCCCGCGGCCAGGGGAATATGCGCCCCCACGATGCCGTGCCCGCCGAAGAGGCCCTTTTCGCGGCTGAAAAAATGCATCGAGCCGCCCTTGCCTTTCGAGCAGCCGTCCTGCCGGCCAAAGAGCTCTGCCATGCAGCTGTCCGCACTCATACCGAGTGCGAGCGCGATGCCATGGTCACGATATGCCGTAATGCAGGTATCCAGCCCCACGTCCATGGCCCAGGCCGTACCGCTGGAAATTGCTTCCTGGCCTATATATAAATGGAGAAACCCTCCAATCTTCTGCTTGCCGTACATCTGCGCCGAGCGCTCCTCGAAGCGGCGCTGCAGCAGCATGTTCTCGTATATGGCAAGCACGTCCTCCCGGGACATCCCCAGATCCTCGTGCGTAAACCGGTCGCCCGAAAAGACGCCGAAAGAGGCCTCCATGTAGGTCTCTTCCGGTGCCTGCCCGTTCGAGCCGATCACCGCTCCAGAGGACTCTATCGCCGCAGCTTTCTGGCTTGCCGTTGACATGACGCCTGATTGTAGCCGTGCATTTCTGAACCGTCGCAGGGTAACGGATAAGCACCCCGATGGATCCGACGCAAAGGCCTGCGCCTGGCACGTGGCGGCAAGGCCCACTTGGATTTCGCTCGCCGGTCTTCGATCTTTCGGGCATCTATCCCGATGTGCCGGATGAGCGTGCGCGCCCTCGTCATCATACCAACCTACAACGAAGTCGAGAATATAGCCTCGGCGCTGGACCGTGTGATGGCGCAGCCCCACGCGCTCAGTGCGCTGGTTATTGATGACGGCTCGCCGGATGGCACAGCGGCCGAAGTGCGCCGGCTCGCAGCGGCACATCCCGGGCGCATTGAGCTCCTGGAACGAGACGGTAAGCAGGGCCTCGGCTCGGCCTACATCCTGGGTTTCAACTACGCGCTGGGGCGAGGCATCGACCTTGTACTCGAGATGGACGCCGATTTGTCGCACAACCCGGACGATCTGCCCAGGCTCATGGCGCCGGTGATGGACGGCGAGGCGGATCTGGCCATAGGCTCCCGCTACGTGGCCGGCGTTCGCGTGATTGACTGGCCGCTGCCGCGCCTCATTCTTTCCTACGGCGCGGGCATGTATACGCGCCTGGTGACGCGCCTTCCCGTTCGCGACGTTACGGCCGGCTTCGTGTGCTATCACCGCCGCGTGCTTGAGCGCCTCGACCTGTCGCGCGTGCGCTCCAACGGCTACTCCTTCCAGGTCGAAATGAAGTACCGCGCCTGGAAAAGCGGCTTCAGGCTCCACGAGGTGCCCATCGTATTTACCGAGCGGACGGAGGGCCACTCCAAGATGAGCCGGGCCATCGTGCGCGAGGCGGCCTTCAAGGTCTGGGAGCTCAGGCTGCGCGCGATATTCGGGAAACTTTGATTGGACTTTAGGGCGGGCAAACCGGAATTTGGGGCCCGAACAGCAGATGAAGGAATCCATGGCCCGCGCACCACAGAGAATCACGGCAACTGGCGGCAGGCTCACCGTGCCGGACTGCCCCATCATTCCTTTCATCGAGGGCGATGGCATCGGGCCGGACATCTGGCGTGCCGCCAGCTTTGTCCTGGAAAGCGCCGTGGAGCATGCCTACGCGGGAAAGCGCCGCCTCCACTGGCACGAGGTCTATGCCGGAGACAAGGCGCTGCAGGAGAGCGGTGAGTACCTGCCCGAGGATACGCTGGATGCCATCCGCGCGTACCGAGTCGCCATCAAGGGACCGCTTACGACCCCCGTGGGCGGCGGCATTCGGAGCCTGAATGTGGCGCTGCGCCAGCGGCTGGATCTCTACGCGTGCGTGCGTCCGACGCGGCATTTTCGCGGAGTGCCGTCGCCTGTCAAGCACCCCGAGCGCGTCGACATGATCATCTTCCGGGAAAACTCGGAAGATATCTACGCCGGGATCGAATTCCAGGACGGGGACGAGGATACGGAGCGCGTAAAGCAACTCCTGAAAGAGGCCTTCCCCGAGCGCTTCGCCAAGATTCGGTTTCCGGATTCTTCCGGCATCGGCATCAAGCCCGTATCGCGCGAAGGCACCGGCCGAATTTTGCGGGCAGCGATCGACTATGCCATTTCCGAGCGCAAGAAGAGCGTTACGCTGGTTCACAAGGGCAACATCATGAAGTTCACGGAAGGCAGCTTCCGGGACTGGGGCTACGACGTGGCAGCAGAGCACTACGGCGCAGACCCGCTGGACGGAGGCCCGTGGCACGTACTTTCATTGCCGGACGGGCACCGCATTACCATCAAGGATGTCATCGCGGATGCTTTCCTGCAGCAGATTCTCACACGGCCCCTCGAATATGACGTCATTGCCACCATGAACCTGAACGGCGACTATATCTCGGATGCGCTTGCTGCGCAGGTAGGTGGCATCGGGATAGCGCCGGGGGCCAACATCAATTACGACAGCGGCCTTGCACTGTTTGAAGCCACGCACGGCACCGCTCCCAAGTATGCCGGCCTGGACAAGGTCAATCCCAGTTCGCTGCTGCTCAGCGGCGAAATGATGCTGCGCCACCTGGGCTGGACGGAGGCCGCGGACGCTGTCGTCGCCGCGGTGGAAAAGACCATCAGCGAGGGGCGCGTGACGTACGACTTTCACCGCCTGATGGAAGGCGCCACGCTGCTATCCTGCAGTGATTTCGGGCGCGCCGTGGCAGAGAACCTAAGCGCGGGCTGACCGGGTCCGGTTCCGGACGGTTGCAGCCGTTGACCGCGCTACAGGCGTTTGTCTTTGCTCTCGTTATAGGCTGACAGAATCTGCAATAGTCCGGTCTGATCCAGGACAGCGAACAGCGTGACCGCGGTGAGGAGTACCTGACGCATTGTCGGCCGGTGGCCCGGTCCGGGAGCCCGTGGCAATATCGGCTCGGGGCGGCGGGCGATCGCCGTTTCGCAAGTGCCCGCGGCCGGCAAAGCTGTATGATTGGTCCACGCGGAGTTAGTAGCTACCGTGCGTGAATGAATAAGCCGCTGTGCAAATCGCCCCCCGGGGCAAGACCGCCAAGTTGGCGGCAGACTGGCCGTCCCAGATCCGCGTGCATTTGACAATTCCGGCCCGACCGAGTGCTAGCCTGCGCCGGAATCAGGCATCTTGTAGCCGACGCCATGCACGTTATATATATAGACAGGCCTGGCGGGATCATCTCCAAGCTTGCGCCTGAGCTTCATCACGGCACTCCGCACAAGTCCCGGGTGTGAATTGCTCTGATCCTCCCATACCGTGCTGATGAGGTCGCCGTATGTAACCAGGCTGCCCGCATTGTGCGAGAGCACGCGCAATAGCTCGAATTCCGTGGAGGTCAAATGCAGTTCCTTCCCTGAAACGGTGACCTCCCGCTTGTCAAAGTCAATGGACAGGTCCTCCAGCGTAAACCGGTGGGGAAGGCCACGTACCCGCAATGCCGACCGAATCCTGGCCGCAAGTTCCGTGCGCGATAGCGGCTTCACGACATAGTCAAGGGCTCCCGCATCCAATGCTCGCGCGATGGTTTCATCCTTGTCGTAGCCGGATATGATAATGACCGGAAGGTCCGCCATTTGAGGGATTTGCTCCATCAGCTCAATCCCGTCCGTGCCCGGCAGCATAAGATCCAGCAGAACTAGCTGCGGCTGCTCCTTTGCAATCAGGCCGGGAACGTCCGCCGGATTGCCGGTCGCAATCGGCGCAAAGCCCTCCGCTTTGAGCAGTTCCCTGATAGAGCGAAGCGCAAACGGATCATCTTCCACGACGAGAATGCGGGGCGACGGGAATTCAGACCGGACAGATTTTCGGCGCTGGCCACCACGGGCAGCGCCCTTTCCTGCGACATCCTGAGCAACAGCCGGCAGCGTGAATGAAAAGACGGCTCCCTGTCCGGTGCCTTTGCTCTCCGCGCGGATCTGCCCTCCGTGGGCGTCTACGATGCCCTTGCATATGGCAAGCCCGAGACCCGTGCCCTCTACGCCGTGACTCTTGTCGCCACTGAGTCGCGTACGCTTTTCGAACAGCCGGGGCAACAGCTCCGGCGGCAATCCGCGGCCTTCATCCGCGACGGAAATGGCCACAACATCACCTTCACGCTTCGCCAAAACCCGGATCGGCGCATGCTCCGGCGAATGTCGTGCGGCGTTGTCAAAGAGATTGCAGAGCACCTGGGCAATGCGCTGCTTGTCTGCCATGACCCGCGGAAGGTCCGATGCCAGATTGAACTGGAGCGGATTCCCGGAGCGGTTGCCCAGGAACATGCTCCGTGCCTGCTCCGCTACGGCCGCAACCTCCACAGGCTCGGCGTGAACCGACAGCGTGCCGGACTCGATGCGCCCCGCATCCAACAGGTCACTGATCAAGCCGCTCATGTGATCCGCTTGCGTATCAATTATGCGCAGGAACTGGAGTGCATCCGCCCGATCCAGGGTCCTTGAGCCCTGGAGCGCCGTTGCTGTCGAACCCTTTATCGAAGTAAGCGGAGCGCGGAGCTCGTGACTTACCAGCTCGATATACTGATCCTCCACTCTTGCGGACTCACGAAGCGGCTTCAGATCCTGCAACGTTACGATTACAGACTCGATAACGCCATCGGGCGCCGTTATCGGTCTGGCATTTGCTACCGCTGTCACGGTCGGACCTTCCAAAATGGTAAGCTCGATCTTCTCACCCCGCACGGGCTCGACGCAGGAAAGCAAGTGTGCAAGTACAGCCTCGCTGAGCAGAACCTCCTTCCCGTCCGACCGACGGATCCTCAATTCCGACACGCGGCGTCCCGGTGAACCAGCGGCGGCGCACAGGTAATCGACAAGCCGCTTTGCTTCCTGGTTGACCAGAATGGGGCTGCCCGACTTGGCATCCAGCACCAGCACGCCTACCGGAGACATTTCTACAAGCGCCTCAAGTCCGGCTCGTGCCCGCTGCTCATTGTGATGTGTGCGGGCATTGGCAATTGTTGTAGCGGCCAGTGAGGCAAACAACCGCAACGTCTCCTCGTCTTCTGACGTGAAGCGCGAATCGTCCTCCTTGCACATCAGATAGAAGTGGCCGACTTGCTTGTCGAGATGGTACAGGGGCATTCCCAGGAAAGTCCTTGATCGATCCAGACCCTGGGACTTAACCCACTTTCGCGTGCCAATCGGCAGATTGTCCACTTCACACACTCCTCGCACCTCTCGAAAAAACTCAAATGCTTGCGGTCCATCTGGCCAAGTCATAATGGCCTCGAACTCCGCGGCCGTAAAGCCGGCCGTGACACACTCTGCAGGCTGCCCGTCCTCGTGAACGGTTACTATGAGGCCATACGGGGCGCCGGAAAGCGCGCATGCATTCTCCACGATACTGCGCAGCACTGTTTCTACGTCAAGACTGGCGTTGACCTGCACCACGGCCGCGCACAAGCGCGAAATGCGCTCGCGCAGCAATTCTGTCTCTCGCCGCGGCACCCCGTCTCGCTTCATAGTTCCTTCCTATCTATGTTCGACGCCAAGTGCACTCCGGCGTTTCGAGAATGCGCCCGCACCATGCATATCGTGACATGGCGCCTTCTTTCCGGCTAGGTCTGACGGTTGCAGGTTATTTCACGGCTCCACACAAGGTACGCAGTCGCGAACAGTACGCAAGTTGCCCACCTGGCAGCACCGTACGACGCCGGGTTGAACGTGTCTTACCGGATTAGTACCATTCGCCCGGTTCTAACTTCCGTGCGGCCCTCCAACATGGCTGTCATCCTGTAAAGGTACATGCCAGAGCCAAGTCCCGTGCCGTCCAGTTCCAGAGAGCGACGCCCGCCGGCTTCCATATCTATCCACGGCACCTGCTTTACCGTCCGTCCGAGCACATCTATCACCTCTACCGCAACGCGAGCCCTGGCCGGCAGGTCAAAGAGGATCCGCGTGGACGGGTTGAACGGGTTGGGGTAGTTGCCGAGTAGCACAAACGCCTGCGGCAAGTCGTCGGCTCCACCTGGTCCGGTCACCACAGCCGGAATCAGAACTTCGCCTCCCGGAAGCACGCCCATGATCGTAAGGCCATCCGAGGCCCGCGCGCCCGCGCCGGAGAGCCCCAGCACCAGTGCTTCTCCCGCGACCCCGCCGAAGTCGAAGGCAAACACGTCTACAACGCTTCCGTTGCCGGGCTTGGCGACCTCTATGTTTAGTGCGCGTGCATCCACTACGTGGAAGCTGCCGGCTGCGCCGAACGTCAAGCTGTCCTCCAGCACCGCCAGCCTTTGATTGCTGTCCGCAGGATCCAGTATATGCAAGGCCACCGGCCCCGCATCCAGGGCCCCGTGAGCAAAGTAAAAACGTGCCATGCCTGCGCCGGCCTCTTCGGCTCGCACGTCCTGGGCCGAAATCAGCGAAAGCACCTCTCGGCTTCCAACGAGCATGATCTGGTTATGCGTCGATTCTGCGTACTCGAATTCCAGCGTGGCGAGCGGGTTTGAATTGCCCGCCGAGGAAGCCTCCACGACCTCCAGGACCTGCGGGCCCGCGACCACGTCCCGGTACGGTGTCGCGCGCTGGAATGTCCAGTCATCTACCAGCAGTCTGCCGTCCAGATAGATGTCCGCGTCCAGTCCAACCGCATTGTGTATCACCTGAAGGCTGGCCGTTGCACGTTCGATCGAGGTCGAAACCAGCACCTCGCCGCCCGGACGAACGCCGATTAGCCCAAGCCCATCGGCAGAAGTTGCACCGGCTCCCGAAAGGCCCAAAACGAGCGCCTCCCCCGCCGCCGCCTCAAGATCCAGGCCATGCCACTGCGGCACCGCGGCGCCTATTGGCTCTGCCACCTCCAGAATCAGTGCTCTGGCAGGCAGGGCAACGTACCTGCCGAATTCTCCGAAGCGTAAGCTGTCTGCCAGCACGGCCAGTTCGGCATTGTCCGATGCGGAATCCAGCGCGCGGACGGTTGCCGGGCCGAAATCCTTTGCCCCGTGTGCCAGGTAGACGTAGGTGGAGTCGGGACCAGTCGCTTCTGTCCGTACGTCTTCTACCGCTGCGAGCAGCACCTCGTCGGCGCTGCCGTAAATGAGGATCTGGTTGTGGCTCCCCGCTGCAAACTCGAAGTCCAATGATACCAGCGGACTGCTATCATTCATGTCCGTTGCATTTACTACGGCCACCCGGTGGCTGCCTTCATCCGTGCGCGAAAAGCCCGTGGCGCTTCTAGATGCCCAGTCGTCCAATACCAGGCTGCCATCCACATAGACATCGATGTCGACTCCCGCCGCGTTGTGGACAAGCTGGAGCCGGGACGCATTCTGCGCCGAAGGGCTGAGCACATCGTCCCACAGTTGCTGCGCGGCATCGGCATTCGCCAGCAAATCCGCCAGACTGCTTCCCGCCACCAGTGCAAACGCCACGACCACCTCTTTGCCGGGGCCCAACGCGTAGGGGCCTGTCCCAACCACGTGACTGAAATCGCCCAAGGCGGTGGGAGCGGGAAGCACGCCGCCGGTCAGAAAGCGCCACTTGGTCTCGTCGTCGAAGGGCTCGCCCGCCAGTTCCCGGCCGAGATCCACCCCGCGATAGTGCAACTGTGCATCTGACGAAAGTACCTTGATGCCCGCATGGAGGCCCGCATTCGACGCCTGGCCAGCCTGATAGCCCAGACGGCGGCTTGCATCGACGCCGGCCGCGTCCTCGCTGGCAGCGTCCTGATTGACATCCCAGTCCGCGAACAGGCCCACATGGACATCATCCAGCGACCGGCGGGACCTATTTCGCACGGTGTACTTGAAGGTGGCGAAATCCTCATGCGCATGTGCCGCGTCGACGTAGGTCTCCTGCAGCACCTCCAGGCCCAGGGACCCCCCGGATCCCTCGTCAACCAATTCCATTCGGCCCTCTTCGGTCACGTGCTCGCCGGGTGACGCAATGGAGAGCGTGGCTCCCGACTTCGGGACGAAGTCCTGGTCCTGGATCCCGGACTCCGTCCTGGCCGCGTCCCGGACGCTTCGCGGACCTGTGCCGATCATCAGGCCTGCCTCGAATAGCAGGTTCGCCGACGTTCCGTCCGAGCGCCTTACCGCGAATCCGTCACCAATGGAGTTGTATGCATTGTCAAGAAAACCGATGTTGCCCTCGGTCGTAATGGAAACCGCGAGGGCTTCCGTACTGTGGGTGGCCACACTGCCCGGGTTGCCCAACAGGCGCAGAATGTCGGGCGCATCGTCGTACGAGCCTGCCGTGGCGCGTGTGTGTAGAAGATGCCTTGTCCGATACGGCGCGTCCTCCAATTGCACAACCGTGAAGCGGGCCCTATGGCTCTGGCCCCTGCGCAACGAGCCGAGGAAGTCCGCGCCGTGGGTTACCCTGATCCAGGGCGAATCGCTGACAAGGGACAGCTCCAGACCATAGGCTACTTCCAGGTAATTGGTAAAGGTTAAGTCGATGGTCGCCTCCAGCCCTTCGGCCACTGGCATGGTGGAGATCAATTCCTCTGACACAAGCCGGACGGCGGGACTGCGGGTCCGGGTAAGGGCCCGGAAGGCATCTACCCTTCCGCGCCCCAGAAGGCCCTCCAGCGACGCTTCATTGGAGGCCTCGATACTCTGCGCAGTGATGCGCACCAGCTCCCGCACCTGGTCGGCAGTGTACTGCGGATACCGCGTCCTAACCAGTGCGGCAATACCCGATACGAGGGCTGCGGAAGCCGAGGAGCCCGCGACGAAGGCGAGCTGGTCGCGATTCAGGATAGCAAGTATCCTCTCACCCTGAGCGAATACATTGACGCTCCGGCCGTAATTCGTAGTAACCCCGTCACTTTCGGCCGCGATGCCACCTACGCTAAGCGTGCGGCGGTGCGCCGCAGGAAAGAAGGGGAGTACATCATTGTTGGTCTCGGAGTTGCCGGCTGCCGCCACTATCAGCACGTCCAGATCGGCCGCAAGGTCCCATACCATGCGGCCCGTCCGCGTGACTGTCATGGAACCGAAAGAAGCATTGATCACATCGGCGCCATTGAGTGCCGCATAGGCAATGCCGTTCAGGTCAAAGCAAATGTTGCCTCCGGTTGCGCCACAGGAAGCGTTTATCGGCATAATAGTGGCATTCCAGCTACTGCCGGCCATTCCCAAACCGTTGTCCGTCACTGCTCCGGCAATCGAAGCCACGAACGTAC
>CAZXEU010000081.1:0-5529 GCA_964639665.1 uncultured Rhodothermaceae bacterium
GTCGACGGGGCTGGTCGTGCCGGATTACTTCTCGCCGGTTGTTGGCAATCATCCGAACCCGTTTCGTGATGCTACCCGGATTACGTTCAGTCTTGCACGGGCCTCAAGAGTCCGCATTGCCGTATTCGACGTTCTCGGCAGATCCGTCTCCACCCTTGTGGATGAGCGCCGGGAGGCCGGACCGCACGGCGTGCGCTTCGCGCCGGGCAACCTGCCGGACGGCCTATATGTATATCGTCTTGCTGCCGACGGGCATATCGAGATCGGGACCATGCTGCGTGTACGCTGATGCGCTGTAGCTTCCTCTTGCTGACAATCTTGGCCGGCATGATGCTGGGCGGCTGCGACGCCGCGGATATGCCCGATCAGGTTGCCCAGGAGCCGGAGGACGCCTCCTGGGCACGCGATGCCGTGTTCTACCAGATCTTTCCGGAGCGCTATCGAAATGGTGATCCGGCGAACGACCCGGTGCGTGGATCCATTGAGGCCGGTGCGCCGGAATCGTGGGAAGTCTCCCCCTGGACAGGGGACTGGTATGCCCGTGCTCCCTGGGAAACAGAGATGGGAGAGGGCTTTTACGACGCCGTGTTTCACCGGCGCTATGGAGGCGATCTGCAGGGCGTGATCGACAGGCTGGATTACCTCGCCGAGCTTGGCGTCACCGCCCTCTACTTCAATCCGATATTCTACGCGCGGTCGCTTCACAAGTACGATGCCAGCAGCTTTCACCACGTGGATCCGTATTTCGGCCCCGATCCCGAGGGCGATATGGCCAGCATGGAAGAGGAGGATCCACTTGATCCTGATACGTGGACGTGGACTTCGGCGGATAGCCTGTTTCTTGCGCTCATTCGGCAGGCCCACGAGCGTGGCATGCGCATCGTCATTGACGGCGTGTTCAATCACACGGGCCGGGACTTCTTTGCTTTTCAGGATCTGAGGGAAAAGGGGCAGGATTCTCCGTTCGCCGGTTGGTACAAGGTGCTTGCCTGGGACGATCCGGCGACGCCGGAAGATGAATTCGACCACGAAGGATGGTGGGGCTACAAGCCGCTACCGGTGTTTGCGGACAATGCCGACGAGACGGACCTGCAGGAAGGCGTACGCGATTACGTGTTCGCCATCACGAAGCGGTGGATGAGCCCTGACGGCAATGCCACGAAAGGTGTGGACGGATGGAGGCTGGACGTAGCCACCGAAGTGCCCATGCCGTTCTGGCAGGACTGGAACGCATATGCGCGCACCCTGAATCCGGATGTTTATACGGTCGCAGAGAATTGGCACGAGGCCGCGGAGTTCATTACAGAAGGCGGCTTTTCGGCCACCATGAACTATCACGGATTCGCATTTCCGGTAAAGGGTTTTCTGATCGACCACACGCTTTCGCCGACCGGGTTCGACGAGATGCTGCGCTCGCGAAGGGAAGCGTTCTCGACGGTCCAGCGTTTTCAGGTGCAGAATCTCGTGGACTCGCACGACACGGACAGGCTCGCCTCGATGATAGTCAACGCCGGGTTGCAGGAATACATATTTCAAGACTGGTTTGACTATGACCGGGGCGAGCGCGTTTCGCCGAGGGCCAATCCGGAGTACCGCCTGGGACGCCCCGGCGCCCGCGAAAGGAATATCCAGCGGCTGGTCGCTCTGTTCCAGATGACCTACGTGGGTGCTCCGATGATCTACTACGGAACAGAGGCCGGCATGTGGGGCGCCGATGACCCGGACGACCGGATGCCGATGGTCTGGCCGGACCTTGCCTATGCGGACCAGGTCAGAGATCCCCTGGGACGGTCCCGGGCGCCGGATCCGGTGGCCTTTGACAGTACCGTATTCGCTTTCTACCGCGACGTGACGAGGCTGCGCACGAGCCAAGAGGTGCTAAGAAGGGGGACATTCGAGACCGCGCTAGCGGACGATGCCCGTTCGCTGTACGCCTTTCGGCGGGCCTACGGAGAGCATATTCTGCTAGTCCTGCTGAACAGGAGCGAGAGCGAACAGGCGACCCGCCTTCCGGGCATCGGCCCGGACGCCTTGCTTTTCGCCACCGCAGAGGGCAATATTGCAGCCGGGGGCAGTGACAGCTTGCGCCTGCCCCCGCTATCCGGATTCGTTTTCAGGGAACGGTAGCGCAGCCGGGTTCCTGACGAGAGCTTCATGCAGATCCGCTATACCGAGTTCGACCCTGTACGTCACGGTAAGGCGCTGTCCACGTTTGACCGGCTGCTGGACGTGTTCGAGCAGCTGCTGCAGTATACGGCCGGCGATGCCGCCGAGGCGCTGCACTGGCTTACCCGGCTGGATGAGCGCTACGGGCTTGCGGACGAGGAAATGGGGATCGGTGATTTCATCGAAGAACTGAAGAAGCGGGGGTACTTGCGCGAGCACGAGGGAACGACTGAAATCACGGCGCGCGCGGAACGCGCCATCAGGCAGCGATCCCTGGAAGAGGTCTTCCGCCAGCTGCGCAAGAGCGGTCGGGGAGAGCACAAGACCCCGTTTGCGGGCAAGGGAGATGAGCGGCTTCCGGAAACCAGGCCTTGGCAGTTCGGCGATGATCCCCACCTGATGGATGTCACCGGCACGCTCTCGAATTCGTTTCGTCGCAGCGGAATTGATGCGTGGAACCTGGCGGAAGAGGATTTCGAGGTGCACGAGACGGATCATATGACGCACCAGTCAACGGTGCTTATGATCGACTTGTCCCATTCCATGGTGCTCTACGGCGAAGACCGCATCACGCCTGCGCGAAAGACGGCCATGGCTCTGGCGGAGTTGATAATGCGGCGCTACAGGCACGATACATTGGACATCGTGGCATTTGGCAATGATGCCTGGGAAGTATCCGTAAAGGATCTCCCATACCTCTCTGTCGGACCCTACTACACGAATACTCGCGCCGGCCTGCAGCGGGCACGCGACCTGCTAATGCGTCGCAAGAACCGCAACAGGCAGATCTTTCTTATCACCGACGGCAAGCCGAGCTGTCACATCGAAGGCGGGCGCATGTACCGCAACGCATTTGGTCTGGATCGCCGTATCGTGAACAAGGTCCTTGACGAGGCGGTGCTGTGCCGTCGCGATGGCATCACGATTACCACCTTCATGATTGCCAGCGATCCGTACCTGCAGAGCTTTGTTCGCGAACTGACCCTGGCAAACCGGGGGCGGGCTTACTATTCCAGTCTGGACAATCTGGGAGAGTTTATTTTTGAAGATTACGTGCGAAACAGGCGCAAAAGACTGCGGTAGGCCTTGCCTCTTCCATTCTTGCCCCTGCGGCGTCTTGGACAGCACTTTCTGGTGGATCCAAACACGGCCGGCAGGATCGCCGGGAGCCTATGCGCGCCGGTCGGGGCCTCCGTAGTTGAGATCGGAGCGGGCACGGGCGCACTGACGGGGCTGCTCCTTGAGCGCCATTCGGACTTGGTGGCCCTGGAGGTCGATGCGCGAGCCGTGAGGCATCTCGAAGCGCTGTATCCGCTTCTGGACGTGCGGCGCTGCGACGTGCTGGAGTTGGACTGGACATGCTTGGCCGACGAATGCGGCGGCCTGCTGCATCTTGTTGGAAACCTGCCCTACAACATTACCAGTCCAATTCTATTCGGTCTGCTGTCTCATCGTCGGAGCTTAGCGCAGGCCGTCTTCATGATGCAGCGGGAGGTCGCCGAGCGCCTGGTGGCACAACCCGGGAGCAAGACGTACGGAATCCCGAGCGTCCTGGTACAGCTGTTTGCCGAGCCAAGGCTCCTGTTTCGGGTTCCAAGCAGCGTCTTTCGTCCCAAGCCCGCAGTCGAGAGCGCCGTCGTAAAGATGAGCTTCGGCGCGGCGACGGAGCCCGTTGTGGAGTATGCCTGGCTACGGGCAGTAGTGCGGGCTGCATTCGGCCAGCGTCGCAAGATGCTGCGAAACAGCCTGCGAGGGCTGACGGAGTATGTCGGCGCAGAGCTGCCGGAGCAGTGGAGCAGCCTGCGCGCGGAGGACGTTTCGCCTGCCGGTTTTGTGGAGCTTGCGCAGTATCTTCATTCGACTTCAGGCAGAGCGCGGGAAAGGTCCGCGCCACCGGACTCGGAGCACGAGACCAGACTGCGCACCCGTCATGAGTGAGCCCACCGGCACGGCTGCAGAGTTAGACGCGGCGATCCGCTCCGGTATCGACAGCGATGCTGTCGCATCGTTTTCAAGATTGCTTGAGCGGGGCGATGTTGCCTCGGCCTGTGCGCTGGCCGAGGAGTTGCATGCGGCAGACCTGGCCCGGCTGCTGGGATACCTGCCCTGGGACGAGGCAGAATTGCTCTTTGATGCACTGCCCGCCGCGGTGTGCGCCGATACGCTCTCGGACCTTGATGACGCGTTCCTGCAGGAACTCATGGCGGACGCGCCGGCGGAGCGTGTGGCCCGGCTGCTGGAGGAGCTGGAATCGGATGACGCGGCCGACGTACTGGCACACCTCGACGAGGCGGTTGTTGCCCGGGTGCTCCCGACCCTTACCGACGCGGGGGCCATCCGGAGCCTTTTGGCCTACGATCCCGAGACGGCCGGGGGCATCATGGCCACGGAACTGGTGGCGGTGCCGGCGGACTGGACAGTTGCGGACGCGACGGAGGAAGTGCGGCGCCACGTGGAAGCCGTGGAAGAGATCTTTGTCCTTTTCGTAGTGGACGCATCAGGCATTCTGGAGGGATTTGTATCGCTCAAGCGACTGCTGCTTTCGCCGTCCGAGGGGCGCATCGGCGACATCATGCGCACGGATGTGCACTACGTCACCGCAGACGAGGACCAGGAGGAGGCCGTGCGTATCATGGAGCGCTACGATCTCGTGTCGCTGGCGGTAGTGGATGCCCAGCGCCGTCTTCTGGGCAGGATCACTATTGACGACGCCATGGACGTGATGCGCGAGGAAGCCCAGGAAGACTACCAGCGCCTGAGCGGCATCACCGGGGATGAAGAGCCGACGGACAAGATAGGCCGCATCATGCGCGGCCGGCTGCCGTGGCTGATGCTGGGCATGGCGGGGGCTGCGCTCGCCGGGAGCGTGATCGGTGTGTTCGAGGCGGAAATTCGGCGCGTTGCCATCCTCGCCGCATTCATACCGGTTGTCATGGCGATGGCCGGCAATGCGGGGATTCAGAGTTCTGCCATCATGGTGCAGGGGCTTGCAACCGGCAATCTGTGGTCCGTCAACGTTGTAAGGCGCCTCGGCAAGGAGGTTGCAGTCGCAATTCTCAACGGGCTGGCACTGGCACTGGTCATATTCCTTGCCGTAACGGCGCTATTCGTCTGGGGCGCGGATCTGGATTTCGTGCCTCCGACGGCGGAGCCTCTTCGGCTGGCCGCAACAGCCGGGTTTTCACTCTTTGTCGTGATACTTCTGGCAGCGGTCATCGGAACCACTGTCCCGCTGCTCCTGGCTCGACTGGGAATAGATCCGGCCCTGGCGACGGGTCCGTTTATTACCACGAGCAACGACATTATCGGACTGGTAGTGTTCTTCCTGATTGCGACGCTTCTGTACCTGCCATTTGTGTAGAG